>NZ_JBIWFI010000042.1:0-77216 GCF_044762985.1 Streptomyces sp. NPDC096339
CACGATGCGCAGGGCCCGGACACGGAGCGAAAGCGGGAGACCAGCGTGCCCAACACCGTCCGGGGCACACGGCTGAGCATGAGTTCTGGCAACAGGACCCACTCCCGCTCAGTCTTTGGGAAACGGTACTGGCGCCAGTGGAGCTGGTCCCCGTACAGCCCGCACCGGACGTCCTGACCGGGGTTCCGGCTCCGTACGACAGCACCTCGACCAGAAAGGGATCCGCCTACGTGCCCCAGCCGTTCAGCGTCCGCATCGGTGTCCGCGAGTACGAACTCGACACCCGCGGCCACCTCAACCAGGCCGTCTACCTGCAGTACTGCGAGCACGCCCTGTGGGAGGTTCTCCGAGCCGCGGGGGTGCCGGGGGACAAGCTCCTGGCGAGCGGGGTCGGGCCGGCCCAGCTCGAATGCACGCTGAAGTTCAAACGGGAGCTCCAGGGCGGGGAAGAGGTGGACGTCTCCTGCGTCTTCACCTGGGGAGAGGGCAAGACCTTCCGGCTCCGCCAGGACATCCGCAAGGCCGACGGAACCCTCGCGGCAGAAGTGACGGGGGTACTGGGCCTCCTCGACCTGTCCGGCCGCTCCCTGATCCCCGACCCCGGCGGCCACCTCCGCACCCTGGCCGAACACCCCGCCGTCCTCGGCCTCTGAGTCAGAAGCAGGGATCCCGCCCGGTCATCTTCCGACGACCGGACGGGATCTCGTGAATACGGCGACAACCCGACCGAGGAACAGCTCCGACAAGGAATCAACGACGCGATGGACCGGATCGAGCAAGCGCAACGCACTGGTGAGAACGACCCGCAGGTCGGGAACCGGAAGTGACGCGGGGACAGTGGGGCTGTGCGGTCGCTCCCGTGGCCGGTCTGGCTACCGGCGTTCTCGGGTCGTTGTTGCTGGCAGCCGCCTGGCGCGCGTGCGACGTGGGGGTGAACGCCGCTGCCAACGGGCTCGCGCTGATCTTCTACGGAGCCCTGCTCGCGAGCACGGCGGCGGTGTGGTGGGGGGTGCTCATCGGGTATGCGGGACATTGGAACCCCACGGTCGCCCTCCTGGGCGGCACGGCCGGCACAGCGGTCATCGTATGGATCTTCGTGGCTCTCCTCCGGGTCCCCAACGGCTACCACTGCTGACGAGGCCGCATCCGACGCGATGGCCGGCCGACGTGTGCCCGGCATTGGTCAAGTGGCCGTCGGCGCCCCCTGCCGGGGGCGAGCGCCAGGGCGCGCTTTTCGCGTCGTCATCGGTCGCGATGGGACACCGGCCCGAACATGCCGCAGAAACGCAGAGATCCCGCCCCGCCTTGCGGCGGAACGGGATCTCGTGACGATTCCTGAGAGCTACTCAAGAACTGTCGTTTGTGGACCTGTGGGGATTTGAACCCCAGACCCCCTCGATGCGAACGAGGTGCGCTACCAGACTGCGCCACAGGCCCTTGCGACGTGTGAAACATTAGCATCCCCGCGCCGGTGCTCCAAAACGCGTATCCCGGAGCGTCCGCGCAGGTCACCGATCACTCGTTCGCGGCACGCGGGCGGTCGTCGCTCTCGTACTGGTCGAACAGCGGTGTGCGGCCCCGGCCCTGGCCGCGCGGGCGCGGGGTGGACTGGGGCTTCGGCTCCGGCTTCGGGGCCGCGGGCTGCGGCTGCAGCTGGGCGCGCAGGCGGGGGTCCGTCGGTTCGGCCGTGCTGGAGCGGGTCGAGCTCCAGGCGTCCGGGGTCGCGGGGCCCGTCGCGCGCGGGGCCACCGGGGCCGTCACGTACGTCGGCAGCGGGACCGGGACCGGCTCCCAGCTGTCACCGCGCGCGGGGCCGCGGTCGCGTTCGCGCTGCTGGTCCACCCACTCGGCGTGGTCGGTCTGCTCGACCAGCGCGCGCCGCCCGGCCTCCTGCGGGGAGACCGGTGGCGCGGGGTCCGGTTCGGCGCCCGATGTCGCGGCCTCCTCGGTGTCCCGGCGGCGCGGGCGGTTCTCCCTCAGGTTGCGCGCGGCGGCCTCGGCGCGGCGCCGGTCCATCGTGAACTCGTAGCGGCGCCGCTCCTGGACCCGCAGGTGCACGATGTACGCGCTCAGGAGCAGGGCGGGCACGGCGGGGGCCCACAGGTAGCGCAGCCCGCCCACCGCGGCGACGACCGCGCCGAGGGTGAAGACGAGGAAGAGGAGCGCGGTGGTGCGCCGGCGGCGCGCGAGGACCTGGAGGCGCTGCTCGCGCCGCGCCCGCTCCGCGCGGTGCTCCCGTTCGACGGTGGCCGCTCTCGGCTCCGCCCTGGTTGGGGACACGCCAAGGGCCCGGGCGTCGGCGTCGACGGAATCAACCGTTTCCGTGACCGCGTCCGGGTCCGCGTGGGGCTGGGGCTCCGCCTCCTCGGCACCGCGCTCACGCAGCCCCTTGGCGTAACGGCGCTCCATTCCCGCCCGGCCGGAAAGCAGCCGAATGGCAGTGGAGAAGCGTTCCGTCGGACGGGCTTCGTTCAGCTCGTCCTGCCTCCGGAGCCACATGGGCACCAAGTAGGCGGCCCAGGCCCCGACAATGACTGCGTAGATGAGGCCGCTGCTGCTCACACCTCACACCGTAGAGGGACGCGGCCTACGGGATCGGCCAATTGGGCCGGTGTGTCGCGCGATCTCGCTGATATCACGGACTTTTTTTGTGATTCTTCGGATCAGGTTATGGGCAAATCGGTTGCCCGGGGCATACGAGGCCCGATAAATCGAACGGATAATCGATTATCTATTTCGGCGGGGCACCCGACTGCCGGGACCGCTGCCAGCGGCGCAGCAGCCCCTCCGGCACCTCTTCCGCCGTGACCGCGTAGACGAGGTGGTCGCGCCAGGCGCCGTCGATGTGCAGGTAGCGCGGACGCAGCCCCTCCTCGCGCAGGCCCAGCTTCTCCACGACCCGTCGGCTCGGCCCGTTCTCGGGGCGGATGCACACCTCGATCCGGTGCAGTCCGACCTTCGCGAAGCAGTGGTCCACGGCCAGCGCGACCGCCGTGGGCATGACCCCGCGGCCCGCCACGTCACGGTCCACCCAGTAGCCGACGTGCGCCGCGCACATCGATCCCCAGGTGATCCCGGCGACGGTGAGTTGGCCGACCAGCCGGCCCTGGTACTCGATGACGAAGGGCAGCATCCGGCCCGCGTTCGCCTCCGCCCGCAGATGGCGGACCATCTGGCGGTACGTCGGCCGCTGTATCACCGGCCCCCAGGGGGCGGGCGGCGGAATGGTGGCCTCCCACGGCCGGAGCCAGTCCCGGTTGCGGCGGTTGACCTCCCGCCAGGCCTTCTGGTCCCGCATCTTTATCGGCCGGAGGGTGACGTCGCCGTCGTTCAGGACCACCGGCCAGGTGGGGCCGTTCAGCTCGTGCTCCCGGAGGGTTCCGCCGGTCTGGGGTGGTCGCCGCCGCGGATCTGGTCCACGGCGTGCGGGATGAGGCGGGAGAGGACGGCGAGGCCGTCGCGGACGCCGCCCGTGGAGCCCGGGAGGTTCACGATCAGGGTGTGCCCGGCGACGCCCGCCAGTCCCCGGGACAGCGCCGCGGTCGGGACCTTCGCCAGGCCTTCCGCGCGGATGGCCTGCGGGATGCCCGGGATCTCGTAGTCCAGCACCCGGGCGGTGGCGTCGGGGGTGCGGTCGGTGGGCGAGATGCCGGTGCCGCCGGTGGTCAGGATGACGTCGTAGCCCGCGGCCACGCCCTCGCGCAGCGCCTGCTCGACGGGGTCGCCGTCCGGGACGACCTGCGGGCCGTCCACCGTGAAGCCGAGCTTCTCCAGCGCCTCGGCCAGCAGCGGGCCGCCCTTGTCGGCGTACACGCCCTGCGCGGCCCGGTTCGAGGCCGTGACGACGAGGGCCCGGCCCAGGGCGGCGGCCGCCCCCGCCCGCTCCTCCTCCGGCCGGGGGCCGTGGCTGTGGCTGTGGACCTCGCCGCCGCGCGGGGGGTTCACGAGCGCGCCCAGTCGCCGGACTTGCCGCCGGTCTTCTCCTCGACCCGGACGTCCGTGATGACGGCGCCCTTGTCCACCGCCTTGACCATGTCGATCACGGTGAGTCCGGCGACCGCGACGGCGGTCAGCGCCTCCATCTCGACGCCCGTGCGGTCGGTCGTCTTGACGGTGGCGAGGATCTCGACGGCGTCGTCGGCGACCTTCAGGTCAACCTTCACGCCCGAGACGGCCAGCGGGTGGCAGAGCGGGATCAGGTCGGGGGTCTTCTTGGCCCCCATGATCCCGGCGATCCGCGCCGTCGCGAGGGCGTCGCCCTTGGGCACGCCCTCGCCGCGCAGCAGCTCGATCACCCGGGGGGAGACGAGTACCCGTCCGCTGGCACGGGCCGTCCGGGTGGTGACGTCCTTCTCGGAGACGTCGACCATCCGGGCCGCACCGGCCTCGTCGATGTGGGTCAGCCTGCTCTGGGTACTCATTGCTGTGCCGCTCCGCTCTGGGCCCGCGCGGGGCCTGTGTGGTGCGACACACGCTACCCGCACCGGCCGCGGTTCAGCCGAGCAGGACCACTTCCAGCTCGGTGCCCGGCTCCACCGAAGTGACGTCCTCCGGTACGACCATCAGCGAGTCGGCGTGCGCCAGCGCGGCGATCAGGTGGGAGCCCGATCCGCCGACCGGGCTGACCGTGCCGCTCTCCGCGTCGTACTTGCCGCGCAGGAACTGGCGGCGGCCGGCCGGGGAGCCGAGTGCCTTGTCGGCGCTCAGCACCGCCCGCACGCTGGGGCGGCGCACCTCGGACTCCGGCAGGCCCATGAGCGTCCGGATGGCGGGGCGCACGAACAGCTCGAAGGAGACGTACGAGGACACCGGGTTGCCGGGCAGGGCCAGCAGCGGGGTGTGGTCCGGGCCGATGGTGCCGAAGCCCTGCGGCTTGCCGGGCTGCATGGCCAGCTTGCGGAAGTCCATCCGGCCGCCGTCGACGTCCCCGGCGTCCGTGCCGTCGCCGCCCGCGCCGGACTGGCCGACCGAGGACAGCGCCTCCTTGACCACGTCGTACGCGCCGACGCTGACCCCGCCCGTGGTGACGAGCAGGTCGGCCCGGATCAGCTGGTCCTCGATGGTGGAGCGCAGGGTGTCGGCGTCGTCCGCGACCGCCCCGACCCGGTAGGCGATGGCCCCGGCGTCCCGCGCGGCCGCGGCCAGCGCGAAGCTGTTGGAGTCGTAGATCGTCCCGGCGGCCAGCGCCTCACCCGGCTGGACCAGCTCGCTGCCGGTGGACAGCACGACCACGCGCGGCCGGGGCCGCACCCGTACGGTGCCGCGCCCGATGGCGGCCAGCAGGGCGATCTGCGGCGGTCCGAGCACGGTCCCCGCGGCCAGGGCCAGGTCGCCGGCCTGTACGTCGCTGCCGCGCGAGCGGACGTGCGCCCGCGCCTCGGCGGCCCGGTGCACCCGCACCTCGCCGGCTCCGCCCTCGGGGGCGGCGCTGGCCGGGGTCATCCCGGAGGCCGCGCCTCCGCCCGTGCCGCCGTCGGTCCACTCGACCGGTACGACGGCCTCCGCGCCGGGCGGCAGCGGTGCGCCGGTCATGATGCGGGCGGCCTCGCCGGGACCGACGGTGGGCAGCTCACCGCTGCCCGCCGCGACGTCCCCGACGACCGTCAGCACCGCGGGGAACTCCTCGCTCGCACCCTGGACATCGGCGACCCGGACGGCGTACCCGTCCATGGAGCTGTTGTCGAAGGGCGGGAGGGCGACGGGCACGGTGACGTCCTCGACCAGGACACAGCCCTGGGCGTCCAGCAGCTGGAGCTCGATGGGCTCCAGTGGGCGGACGGCGGCGAGGACGTCCGCGAGGTGCTCGTCCACGGACCACAGACGGTGGCCGGTCTCCTGCGGTGCGGAACTGCTCAAGGTGCTACATCTCCTCCGTGACGTAACGGTGAAGCCAGGTGCGGAACTCCGGACCCAGGTCCTCGCGCTCGCACGCGAGGCGGACGATGGCCCGCAGGTAGTCGCCGCGGTCCCCGGTGTCGTAACGACGACCCCGGAAGATCACGCCGTGCACCGGACCGCCGACGGTCTCGTCGGCGGCCAGCTTCTGCAGGGCGTCGGTGAGCTGGATCTCCCCACCGCGGCCCGGCTCGGTCTCCCGCAGTATGTCGAAGATCGCGGGGTTGAGGACGTAGCGTCCGATGACCGCGTAGTTGCTGGGGGCGTCCGCGGGGTCCGGCTTCTCGACGAGCCCGGTGATCCGGACCACGTCCTCCTCGTCCGTGGCCTCGACGGCGGCGCAGCCGTAGAGGTGCACGTTGGCCGGGTCCACCTCCATGAGGGCGATGACGGTGCCGCCGGTGCGGGAGTGGATGTCGGCCATCTGACGCAGCAGCGGGTCGCGCGGGTCGATGAGGTCGTCGCCGAGGAGGACGGCGAAGGGCTCCCGGCCGACGTGCGGTTCGGCGCACAGCACGGCGTGGCCGAGGCCGCGCGGGTCGCCCTGGCGGACGTAGTGCATGGTGGCCAGGTCGCTGGACTCCTGGACCTTCTTCAGCCGGTCGTCGTCACCCTTGGCGATGAGGGCCGATTCCAGCTCGTAGTTCCGGTCGAAGTGGTCTTCCAGGGCACGCTTGTTACGCCCAGTGATCATCAGGACGTCGTCGAGTCCGGCTCCCACGGCTTCCTCGACCACGTACTGGATGGCCGGCTTGTCCACGACCGGGAGCATTTCCTTCGGGGTCGCCTTGGTCGCCGGAAGAAAACGAGTGCCGAGGCCCGCAGCCGGAATAACAGCCTTCTTGATCACGGGGTGCAACATAGTCATGGCCAGAACGATAGTGGGTCTCGTCGGACGCTCAACGGGATCGCGGTAGGTAGATCCGCTTATGTCCATATTCCAAGGGAGATTTGATTCCGCTGTGAATGAGAACCCGCACACCGCCGCCTCCACCAAGGCCGAGCTGCGCCGGGAACTCCTCGCCGCCCGCCGAGCCTTGTCCCCCGACGCCTGCCGTGCGGCGGCCTCCGCGCTCGCCGCCAGGGCCCTGGAACTGCCCGAGCTCGCCGACGCGCGCACCGTGGCCGCGTACGTCTCCGTCGGCACGGAACCGGGCACCCGCGATCTGCTCGACGCCCTGCGCGCGGCCGGCAAGCGGGTGCTGCTGCCCCTGCTGCTGCCCGACAACGATCTCGACTGGGCCGCCTACGAGGGCCCGGCGAGCCTCGCCGAGGCCGCGCATCCCGGGAAGATGCGGCTGCTGGAGCCGTCCGGCCCGGCGCTCGGACCGGACGCGGTGACCGGCGCCGAGGCCGTGCTGCTGCCCGGGCTCGCGGTGGACGGGCGCGGGATGCGGCTGGGCCGCGGCGGGGGCTCGTACGACCGGGTGCTGGAGCGGCTGGAGCGCACGGGGGCACATCCCGCGCTGGTGGTGCTCCTCTACGACGACGAGGTGGTCGCGCGGGTCCCGGAGGAACCGCACGACCACCCCGTTCAGGCTGTGGCCACCCCTTCCGGGGTGCTCCGCTTCTAAGGCGTGTGGGCCGCTAGGGCTTGAGGGTCAGGGTGTCGACCGTCGCCTTGTCGACCGCCTCCTTGCCGAAGGGCCACTCCAGCAGATCGCCCTTGGCCCACATCGTCGTCTGGTCGGTGTAGTTCGAGTGGTACGTGTGCCCCGAGGCGCCCGTGAGGTTGATCCAGCGGGACTTGTCGAGGTCGTTGAGGTTCACGACCATCCGCATCGACGGCACCCAGGTCACCCCGTACCCGCTGGAGGCGTTCCAGCCGGTGGCGTTGACGGTGGCCTCGCCGCCGCCCAGGTTCCAGGGGCCGCGGTTGAGGAGCCACTGCAGGAAGCCGGGGCCCTCGGTGCCGATCGTCTGGTTCTTCAGGGTCAGCTGGTGCAGCCGGCCCCAGCTCCAGGTGGACTGGTCCTTGCCGAGCTTGGCGGTCAGCTCCCAGCGGGCGTCCTCCATGGCCCGCGCGAACAGCTCGTCGCGGGTGGTGGTCGCCGGCACCGTGAGGTTCTTCCTGGGCGCGGCCCACCAGGCCGACTTCTCGTCCTTGACCAGGCGGCGGACCACCTCGAACCAGCGGTCGCCGCCGTCCGGCTGCGCCGAGTCGCTGCCGCGCATGCCGCATTCGCGGACCACTTCGGCCAGGTCGTCGTTGGGGCCGCTGCTCTGGTCGTGGACGTTCATGCAGCTGCCCTCGATCCGCAGCTCCTTCGGCATCTTGTCGCCGAAGGCCAGCTTGAGGATGTTGCGCCAGACCGCGTTGAAGTAGGCGGCCGCCGCCGAGTCGGGCTCCTGGGTGTAGTTCCAGCCCTCCAGCAGCTTCTGCGCGGACCGCACGTCCGGGTCCTTGACCTCGATCTTGGCGAGCATCGGGGTGAGCAGCGCGGCGATCTCGCTGCTGTTGTCCATCTGCATGGCCCGCATGTCGTCGGTCGAGATCTTGCCGCTGTCCTTGATCTTCGCCTCGATGAGGTCGTTGATCCGCTGGCTGCGGGCGCCGTAGCCCCAGTCGGTGGTCAGCGTGTTCGGGTACTTGCCCGCGCCGGTGCCGCTCTCGACGACCGCCTGGTTGGCGGTGACGATGAAGCCGCGCGAGGGGTTGAGGTCCCAGGGCAGTTCGTTCTGCGGGACGTAGCCGGCGTTGCCGTCCCTGCCACCCTTCCAGGCGTACTTGGAGTCCCAGCCGGGGGCCGGCATCCGGCCGTCGCCGGTGCCCGCGCCGCGCACCGGGATCCGGCCGGGGGCCTGGTAGCCGATGTTGCCGTACTGGCCCTTGTTGTCGGCGTAGATCAGGTTCTGGGAGGGGACCTCGAAGTCGGCGGCCGCCTTGCGGAAGTCGTCGAAGTTCTTGGCCTTGTCGAGCTTGAAGACCGCGTCCATGGACTTGCCCGGGTCGAGGGCGGTCCAGCGCAGGGCCACGGCGTAGCCGGTGCCGCGGTCGGGGGCCGAGGAGGCGACGGGGGCGCGGGAGCCGACCGTGCCGAGCTCGTCGCTGCGGTCGGAGATCAGCGGGCCGTTGTTGGTGGTGCGGACGGTGATCTTCTTGCTCTTCTCGCCCGCGATCTTGATCTCTTCGACGCGGGTGGTGAAGGGGAGCACCTTGTTGTCGTAGGCGTAGCCCTCGGGCTTGACCTGCTCCAGGTAGAGGTCGGTGACGTCGGCGCCCAGGTTGGTCATGCCCCAGGCGATGTCGGTGTTGTGGCCGATGACCACGCCGGGCATGCCGGAGAAGGTGAAGCCGGCGACGTCGTACTGGCACTGGGCCGAGACGGCGCGGCAGTGCAGGCCCATCTGGTACCAGACCGAGGGCAGCTGCGGGGAGAGGTGCGGGTCGTTCGCGAGCAGCGGCTTGCCGGTGGTCGTGTACTTGCCGGAGACGACCCAGGAGTTCGAGCCGATGCCGCTGCCGTTGGGGCCGAGGATCGCGGGGATCTGGTCCAGGGTCTTGGCGAGGGAGGTCATCTGCGTGCGCAGGCCCACGGTCGCGCCCTGGGCGGTGGCGTTGTCGGCGAGGCCGGTGGGGCCGTTGGTGCCGCCGTTGGCGGTGCTCGCGTTCGAGCCGGTGGTGCTGCCGGTGGCGCCGGTGCCCGTGGCGTCCTTCGAGGCGGAGCCGGTGGCGGTCCCCTGCGGTGCGTACTTGCCGGCCTCGATCTTGCCGCCCTCGACGATCGGACGGTTCCGGTCGAAGGGGTACGGCGGGTAGAGCTCGTCGATCTGCGCCTGCGAGAGCGTGCTCGACATCAGCGCGCGGTCGATCTCGTCCTGCATGTTGCCGCGCAGGTCCCAGGCCATGGCCTTGAGCCAGGCCACCGAGTCCACCGGCGACCACTGCTCGGGCTGGTAGTCGGAGCTGAGCTTCAGGGCGGCGTGCTCGACGGAGAGGTCCTTGCCGGACTTCCCCTTCAGGTACGCGTTGACCCCGTCGGCGTAGGCCTGGAGGTACTTCTTGGTCTCGGGCGAGAGCTTCTTGTCGTACTCCTCCTGGGCGACCTGGCGCCAGCCCAGGGTCCGCAGGAAGGCGTCGGTCTCGACCTGGCCGGAGCCGAACATCTCCGAGAGCCGCCCGGAGGTCATGTGGCGGCGTACGTCCATCTCCCAGAAACGGTCCTGGGCGTGGACGAAGCCCTGCGCGCGGAAGAGGTCCTCGTCGTTGTCGGCGTAGAGCTGGGGAATCCCGTGCTCGTCGCGCTTGACGTCGACGGTCCCGGTCAGGCCGGGCACCTTGAGGGAGCCGGTCGTCTGGGGGAACGAGGCGCGCACGCCGTCCACGCCCCAGTACGCCCCGGTGCCGAGGCCCGCGAAGAGCGCCAGGACCAGCACGAGCACGATCAGACGGGCTCGTCGTCCCTTCTTCTTGACGGGAGGAGCGGTTTCGTTGGCGGGCATCGCTGTCCTTAGAGGGGCAGGGTGGTCCTGGGAGTGCTGGGAGCAACCATAGGCGCAGGACCGGCCCCGGTGATCCGCCAGGGGTCCCGGTGCTGAGGACAGGGGCAAACACACGTTTCACAATGTGGTTATCGCGTAAAGAGAGCGTCAAAGATTAGGTAAGGTAACGAACTACTTGCCGAACCTGTCGCGCGGAGGAGCGGTCCACCGGCTCCCCCGTGCGCTTTGAGGAAGGGTCGCCCACTGACTGTCCACACGCTCAATGAGCTCCTGCTGGTCTGCTCGCTCGTGCTGCTCGTCGCCGTCGCGGCGGTACGCATCTCTTCACGCAGCGGCCTCCCCAGCCTGCTCATCTACCTCGGCATAGGCATCGCGATAGGCCAGGACGGCATAGGCAACGTCGTATTCGACAACGCCGAACTGACCCAGGTCATCGGCTATGCCGCACTCGTCGTGATCCTCGCCGAGGGTGGTCTGGGCACCAAGTGGAAAGAGATCAAGCCGGCCCTGCCGGCCGCGATCGTGCTGTCGCTGGTGGGCGTCGCGGTCAGCGTGAGCGTCACGGCGGCCGGGGCGCACTACCTGGTCGGACTCGAATGGCGCCAGGCCCTCTTGATCGGCGCGGTCGTCTCCTCGACCGACGCCGCGGCCGTCTTCTCCGTACTGCGCAAGGTCCCGCTCCCCTCCCGGATCACGGGCGTCCTGGAGGCCGAGTCCGGCTTCAACGACGCACCCGTCGTGATCCTGGTCGTCGCCTTCGCGACCGTCGGCCCGGTGGGCCCGTGGTACGTCCTGGTCGGCAAGATCGCGCTGGAGCTGCTGCTCGGCGCCGCCATCGGCCTGGCCGTCGGCTTCCTGGGCGCCTACGCGCTGCGGCACGTGGCGCTGCCCGCCTCGGGCCTCTACCCGATCGCCGTGATGGCCATCGCCATGGTGGCGTACGCGGCGGGCGCGCTGGCGCACGGGTCGGGCTTCCTCGCCGTCTACCTGGCGGCCATGGTGCTCGGCAACGCGAAGCTGCCGCACTGGCCGGCGACGCGGGGGTTCGCGGACGGACTCGGCTGGATCGCCCAGATCGGCATGTTCGTGCTGCTGGGCCTGCTGGTCACCCCGCACGAGCTGGTGAACGACTTCTGGCCCGCGGTGATCATCGGGCTGGTGCTCACGATGGTGGCGCGGCCGCTGGAGGTGTTCGTCAGCCTGCTGCCCTTCCGGCTCCCGTGGCGGGAGCAGGCCCTGATGTCGTGGGCCGGCCTGCGCGGAGCGGTGCCCATCATCCTGGCGACCATTCCGATGGTGTCCGGGATCGAGGGCAGCGAGCGCGTCTTCAACATCGTCTTCGTGCTCGTCGTCGTCTACACCCTGGTGCAGGGGCCGACGCTGCCCTGGCTGGCGCGCAAGCTGCGACTCGGCGACACCGGCGAGGGCGCATCCGACCTCGGCATCGAGTCGGCCCCGCTGGAGAAGCTGCGCGGGCACCTGCTGTCCTTCGCGATCCCGCCGACCTCACGGATGCACGGTGTGGAGGTGAGCGAGCTGCGGCTGCCGGCCGGCGCCTCGGTGACCTTGGTGGTGCGGGACGCGAAGAGCTTCGTACCGGCTCCGTCGACCGTGCTGCGGCGCGGGGACGAGCTGCTGGTCGTGGCGACGGATCCGGTGCGCGACGCGGCGGAGGCGCGGCTGCGGGCGGTGGCCCGGGGCGGCAAGCTCGCCGGGTGGCTGGGCACGGGCGGCGCGAGGACGTGAGGCGTGAGGGCGTAAGGCGTGAGGGCGTAGGGCATGAGGGCGTAGGCGGCACAAGGGGCGTTACCCAGCGTTAGAGCGTCACTCTAATTCGATGTCTTAGGTGGATTCTGTCCGGATTCACCCGCGTTTCCATGGCTTCTGAATGCGAAGTTCCAGTTAATCGCAGGTGAAGACACTCCTTGTCGCCGTAATCACAGGGCTCATCACGGCCGCCCCCTGTATGATGAAGGCACAACACATCGAACCAACTCTGCCTGACGCAGAGCTGGCGCGACCGCAAAGCGGCCGTGGCTCCCTCCCGCAGTGGGCGCCCAGGTATCACTCGGTTCTGCGCAAGAGGACAGCTCTCGGGGCTCCCACATGTACGGGTGCGGTCGCTCACAAGGCGAAGCACCGTCCGCAGACGGGGACGCTCTACCAGGCAGCGGAAAGGCAAGGCCGTGACATCCGCGGTCACGACCGACAAGTCCGCCCGCCCCGGCTACGGGCAGCTCCTGCGCACGCCCGGCGCCCTCGGCTTCGTACTCCCCGGCTTCGCAGCCCGACTCCCCTTCGGCATGCTGACCATCGGCATCCTGCTCCTGGTCCAGCACACCACCGGCTCCTACGGCAGCGCCGGCATCGTCGCCGCCGTCACCGGCATCTCCATGGCGCTGTCCGCGCCGCTGATGGGCATCTTCACCGACCGCTTCGGTCAGAGCGCCGTCCTGATCCCCGTGGTCCTCACGCACACCGCCGCCGTCAGCGGCCTGGCGGTCCTCGCGCTGATGGACGCCCCCCTGCTGGTGCTGGCGCTGGCCGCCATCCCGACCGGTGCCTCGGTGCCGCAGGTCGGACCGATGGTCCGGGCCCGCTGGGCCGCCAAGCTGCAGGGGTCGCGGCTGATGCCGACGGCCGCCGCCTTCGAGTCCGTCACCGACGAGTTCACCTTCGTCGTCGGCCCGGTCCTGGCGACCGCCCTGTGCACCGGCGTCCACCCGGCTGCCGGCCTGTTCACCGAGGCCACGCTGACCCTGCTCGGCGGTCTGCTCTTCGCGGCCCAGCGGGCCACCCAGCCCAAGCCGCACGCCCCGTCGGCCTCCGGTGAGAAGCGCGCCTTCGCGCTCTCCTCGCCCGGCCTGCGCGTACTGATCTTCGCCTTCCTCGGGATCGGCGCCGTCTTCGGCGGCATGCAGGTCTCGCTCGCCGCCTTCGCCAACGAGATCGGCAACCCCGGGGCCAACGGCCTGCTCTACGGCATCTTCGCCGCCGGCAACATGATCGCCGGCATCGCCATGGGTGCCATTACCTGGAAGATCGGCCCGCGCCGCAGGCTGATCGTGGGCTACATCGGCCTCACCGCCGTCGCATCCGTCCTGTGGGCCGCGAACTCTGCGATCCTGCTCGGCGCGCTCGGCCTGGTCGTCGGCCTGTGCATCGCGCCGGCGCTGATCACCGGCTTCACGATGGTCGAGCAGCTGGTCCCCGCGAACGCCCGGACCGAGGCCTTCACCTGGCTGACCGGTTCGATCGCCTTCGGGCAGGCCATCGCCGTCACCCTGGCCGGCCGTCTGACGGACGCGCACGGGTCCTCGTACGGCTTCCTGGTGCCCGCGGCGGCCACCGTTCTCGCGCTGACCACCCTGCTGGTGCTGCGCGGGAAGCTGGCCCCGAAGGCCCCGAGCCGGATCGTGAAGTCGTCCGCCCCGATCGCCCCGAAGGTGATCCGGAACACGGTGAACGAGCGTGGGATGGGTCACCGCGTGCCGGTGACGGTGGACTGATCCGCCGGAATACGTCACCATGGAGCGTCGTTAGCACTCATCGAGTCAGAGTGCCAGGAGGAAATTCGTGCCGACCTACCAGTACCAGTGCACCGAGTGCGGTGAGGGCCTTGAGGCCGTGCAGAAGTTCACCGATGACGCACTGACCGTGTGCCCGAGCTGCGACGGACGCCTGAAGAAGGTGTTCTCCGCGGTCGGCATCGTCTTCAAGGGCTCCGGTTTCTACCGGAACGACAGCCGTGGCGCCTCTTCGAGCAGCACCCCTGCCTCGAAGTCCTCGTCGACGACGACGTCCACGACGTCCACCGCTGCCGCCGCCCCCGCCGCTTCGTCCTCCTCGACGTCGTCGAGCTCGGGCAGCAGCGCCGGCTCCACCTCGGCGGCCTGACCGTCCGATCGCCTTTCCTTCAGGCCCCGCCGCCCTTCCCGGGCAGCGGGGCCTCGGGCATGCCCCGGTGGACCCCGTTAGGGTGACGTACATGGCGAACGCAGAGATCGGTGTCATCGGCGGCTCGGGCTTCTACTCCTTCCTGGAGGACGTCTCCGAGATACAGGTGGACACCCCGTACGGGCCCCCGAGCGACTCCCTCTACCTCGGCGAGCTGGCGGGCCGCACGGTGGCCTTCCTGCCCCGGCACGGGCGCACCCACACCGTCCCGCCGCACAAGATCAACTACCGGGCCAACCTGTGGGCCCTGCGCTCGGTCGGCGTCCGCCAGGTGCTCGGCCCCTGCGCCGTGGGCGGTCTGCGGCCCGAGTACGGACCGGGCACGCTCCTCGTGCCGGACCAGCTGGTCGACCGTACGAAGTCCCGCGTGCAGACCTTCTTCGACGGGGAACCCCTGCCCGACGGCAGCGTCCCGAACGTCGTGCACACCACCTTCGCCGACCCGTACTGCCCGGTGGGCCGGTCCGTGGCCCTCGCGTCGGCCCGGGAGCAGGGCTGGGACGCGGTGGACGGCGGCACCATGGTCGTCATCGAGGGGCCCCGGTTCTCGACCCGCGCCGAATCGCAGTGGCACGCGGCGGCGGGCTGGTCGGTGGTCGGCATGACGGGCCACCCGGAGGCGATCCTCGCCCGCGAGCTTGGGCTCTGCTACACCTCGATGGCCCTGGTCACGGACCTGGACGCGGGCGCCGAGACGGGTGAGGGCGTCTCCCACACCGAGGTCCTGAAGGTGTTCGGCGAGAACGTTGGCCGGCTGCGCAAGGTCCTCTTCGACGCGGTCGCCGCCCTGCCGGAGACGGAGTCGCGCGACTGCCTGTGCACCCACGCCCACGACGGCTGGGACCTGGGCATCGAGCTCCCCTAGCGCTCTGGCCGGTGAACCTTTCCGGTCTCGGCACCGGTTGTCGGACGCGGGCCGTACCCTCCGGGCATGGGAGATTTCGGGGGAATGATCGTGGCCCGCTGCTCTGCCGAGGAGCTGTTGGGGATCGCCGGTGAGGCCGGGTTCGAGGGGGTCGACCCGGGTGTGCGACCGGCCGGCGAGTGGACGACGGTGACCTTCGCCGACCGGCCGGCCGGTGGCGGCACCGTGGTGGCGCGGCGGACGGGAGAGCCCGTCTTCACGGTGGCGTACCTCGACAGCGACGTCGGTTTCGTCGAGGCCGTCACCCCGGTCGGGAGCCGCTGGAAGGCCCTGCTGAACCGGGGGAAGGCCGTGGACTACGGGATACCGCTCGACCGCTACCCGGTCGAAGGGGCCGTGGCCGGGGCGCTCGCGTGGGCGGCCGCCGGCGGGCTGACCGCCGACGCGGCGGGCATCAGGTCTGCGCTCACCGGCGAGGAGATCTTCGCGGAGGACCTCGCCGACCGTCTCCTCGTCGCACTCGGGGTCTCGTAGAAACGATTTTCCGGAGGCTGTCACATTCCGGGGGGCTGTCCGGTCCTTGCTGTTGAAGGACCACAGAGACCGCTTCCCGGGAGACGACAGCCATGGCTCGCATCTCGCTCACCCCGCCCCGCACCCTCCTCATGCGCATCGGTGCCTGGTACTCGCGCCGCACCTACGGAAAGGTGCTCGACCCCGGCCAGGCGTACGGGCACAACTCGCGCGTGCTGTTCTCGTACGTCCGCCTCGAACAGCAGGCGGCGAAGTGGAACGCCCTCGACGCCGGGCTGAAGCACCTCGCGGTGATGGCCGCGGCGGCCCGCATCAACTGCTCGTGGTGCATGGACTTCGGCTACTGGGAAGGTCGTGAGAAGGGCCTGTCCGCGCGGAAGATCGAGCTGGTCCCTCAGTGGAGGGAGAACCGAGAGGCCTTCACCGCGCTGGAGGCGCTCGTCATGGAGTACGCCGAGGCCATGACCGAGACCGAGCCCGCGGTCACCGACGAGCTCGCCGCGGAGCTGATCGCGCGGCTCGGCGAGGCCGCGTTCGTCGAGCTCACCGCGATGGTCGCCCTGGAGAACTGGCGCTCGCGCGTCAACAGCGCCTTCGGCCTGACCAGCCAGGGATTCGCGGAGGAGTGTCGGATCAACCCCGTGTGAGTGACGGAAATATCCACAGGGCGGGGACCGTCCACAGGCCGGAGCGGGATCCGGCGGGAGACCGGATCGTGGGGTGTGTCCGGGCGCAGGGTCCGGGCACGGCACGCGACCGGCTTGGCGGTGTTCCTCATGTCCCTTACTGCTTCGACCAGTTCTTCCCCCTCGGCGCATTCCCCTTCGGCGCATTCCCCCTCTACGTGTCCCCCCGCGCGCACGGTCCCGCAGTTCCCCCCGCTTCGCGTGGGGCGGAGCGGGGAGCGGCTGCGCAGGGTCCTGCGGCGTCGGCGGCGCGCCGGCGCGGCCGGGCTCGCGGTCGCGGCGGCGGCCCTGGCGGTGGGCGGGACGGAGGCTCAGGCCTCGCGGGGCGCCGCACCGGCGGAGGTGAAGCCCCCGACGCCGGCGGCGGCCGTGCGGACGGTGTCCGCCCCGGTGCGCATCGCGGACGCGGCGACGGTTCGGCTGCTACGGCCCGGGGACCGGGTCGACGTGGTGGCGGCGGAGCGCGCCGGGCCGCCCAGGGTGGTGGCGGCGGGGGCTCGGGTTGCCGAAGTACCCGCTCCCGAGCAGGGTGTTGGGGACGGTGGGGCACTTGTGGTCCTGTCCGTGCCCCGGGACACCGCACGTGCTCTCGTGGGGACGGGCTCCGTGGCGCGGCTGGCGGTGACGTTGTGCTGATTCGCACGCACGCCCAGTCAAGTCACCTCCAAGTGGGCGTCGATTGGACACGCCGGGCCTGGACTGCCGTAGCTTTCGGAACCGTTGACTCCGTGTTCGGCAGATTCGAAGAAAGGCTCAGTGGTGGGCGAGAAGAAGAAGGAGAGCGTCCTGGCGGGCTTCAAGGCCTTCCTGATGCGCGGCAACGTGGTCGACCTGGCGGTCGCCGTGGTCATCGGCGCGGCGTTCACGAACATCGTGAACTCGATCGTCAAGGGAATCATCGGCCCGGTCGTGGGCGCGGTCGGCACGAAGAGCCTGGAGGGCTACAAGACCTGCATCAAGGAGCCCTGCCAACCCGGTCCGGACGGACAGCCCACGGGCATCGAGATCCTCTGGGGTTCGGTGCTGAACGCCACGCTGACCTTCGTGATCACCGCGGCGGTCGTGTACTTCCTGATGGTCCTGCCGATGGCGAAGTACCTCGCCAAGCAGGAGCAGCGCCGCAAGGCCCGGGAGGGTGTCCAGGAGACGATGGAGATCACCGAGCTGGAGGTCCTCAAGGAGATCCGGGACAACCTGGTCGCCCAGCGGAGCGGCAGTGCCAACGGCTCCACCGTTGCTCCGGGGTCGCGCGACGCGTTCTGACGGATCCGCCGGCTCAGATGTGGTGCGGGGGCTTCTCGTCGAGGAAGCGGGCCAGGTCGGCCGCGCTCCCGCCGGCGGGCGGCCGCTCGCCCCAGCCGCGGTCGGTGTCGTCCGAGGACTGCTGGTCCAGGGGATCGTCGAAGACCAGCCTGGGCTTGGGCTTGGGCTTGGGCTCGGTCTCCGGCTTCGCGGCGGGCTCGGGATGCGGGTCGGGGGCGGCGGAGGTGCTCATGCCTCCAGGGTACGGCCGCCCCCGGCGCCCGCTCCGCTCAGCTGGGGGCCTCGGCGCCCTTGCGGGCGTAGAACCACCAGCACACCGCCAGGCACGTGGCGTAGAAACCGATGAAGATCCACAACGCGTTGGTGACGGCCATCGCCGCGAACATCGCGGGGATGAAGAAGAAGCCGTAGGCGGCGATGGCGGAGGAGAAGCCGGTGACGGCGCCCGCCTCCATCTCGGACTGCTTCAGCGCTGCCGCCTGCGCCTCGGGGCCCTTGCCCTCGGCCTCGCGCATGTGCTGGTCCCGGAAGATCACCGGGATCTGCCGGAAGGTCGATCCGTTGCCGAGGCCGGAGAAGGCGAAGGCCACGAGGAAGCCGATGAAGAAGGCCCAGAAGCTGCCCTGGTCGCCGCCCGAGGGCAGCGCGAAGATCACCACGATCAGGGCGGCGGCCATCCCGAGGAACGACAGCATGGTGACCTTCGCGCCGCCGATCCTGTCGGCGAGCCGGCCTCCCGCCCAGCGCATGAGCGCGCCGATGAAGGGGCCGATCCAGGCGTAGGTGGTCGCCTGGTAGCCCTGCGACTCGAAGTTGTTCTTGATCAGGAGGGGCAGGCCGGCGGCGAAGCCGATGAAGGAGCCGAAGGTGCCGACGTAGAGCCAGGTCATCAGCCAGTTGTGCTTGCGCTTGAAGATGATCTTCTGCTGGCTGAAGGGCGCCGCGGCCACCTTGAGGTCGTTCATCAGGAACCAGGCGAGCACCGTCATGATCACCAACAGCGGCACCCACAGGAAGGCGCCGTTCTGCAGCCAGATGTCCGTGTCGTTCTTCGCGTCGTGCTGCGGGCCGCCCGCCGGGGCGCCCAGCACGGCCGCGGTGACCACCAGCGGAGCCACGAGCTGGACCACGCTCACACCGAGGTTGCCGAGCCCGCCGTTGAGGCCGTTGGCGCTGCCCTTCTCCCGCTTGGGGAAGAAGAAGCCGATGTTGGCCATGGAGGAGGCGAAGTTCGCGCCGCCGATGCCGCAGACGGCGGCGATCAGCGCCAGCTCCCAGTACGGGGTGCCGTTGTCCTGGAGCGCGAAGCCGAGCCACAGCATCGGCACGACCAGGATCAACGTGCTGAAGGCGGTGAACTTCCGCTCGCCGAAGATCGGCCCGATGAAGGTGTACAGGATCCGGAAGGTACCGCCGGTGATCCCGGGGATGGCGGTCAGCCAGAACAGCTGCGACTTGGAGAAGCCGAAGCCGACGTCGTTCAGCTTGACGACGGTCACCGACCAGACCTGCCAGACCACGAAGCCGAGCATCAGCGCGGGGATGGAGACCCAGAGGTTGCGCTGGGCGACCCTGTGCCCGGTGGACTGCCAGAAGGCGTCGTCCTCCGGCCGCCAGTCGCCGATGGTGGCGCCGGGCTTGTAGGTCTCGGCGCGGTGCGAGCGCACCGCGGGCGGGGTGGGCGTGGGCATGGACATGGTCATCGGTCCTTGGGGTCGAGGAGCCACAATCCGAGGACGACGAGGAAGGACAGGATCAGGAATCCCGCCCCCCACCAAGCCGTTCCGGTGTTTCCCTTCATCCACTCGTTGACGGTCACGGTCAGCGCCCAGAGCTGTCCGATGACCACGGTGAGGGCCAGGGCCAGACGGGCGTTGAGCTTCGAGGACCGCTCCGGCTCCTGCTCGGTGCCGGCTCCCGGGCCGGGGCCCGTGTGGCGGATCCGCGGGTCTCCGTAGCCGCTGGTGGAGCGGATCTGCGGATACCGCTCGTGGACCGGCCGGTTCAGCCGGGGCTGGGCGCTGCCCGGGTGGTACTCCGGGCGCGGGGGGATCTGCGGGGCGCTCATGTGCGTTTCCTCTCGGGCTCGGCGGCGTGGTCCGATCCCGGGCAGCGCAGTTGCTGCGAGAACTCGGGGTGGGAATCGCCGAACTGCCGGCAGAGGGCGTCCTTGGCCGGCTCTCCCGACCGGGCCGTGCCGATGGCCCAGACGCTGCCGTCCGCCTGCTCGGTCAGGAAGACCCTGGGGAGCGGGCGCGGCGGCGGGCCCGCGGTCACCTCGCCGGTGCGCGCGTCGAAGACGCCTTCGTGGCAGGGGCAGTACAGCTCCCCTTCGGGTCCGCGGTCCTCGCGCCAGAGCACGGCGCAGGCCAGGTGGGTGCAGACGGCGGAGTAGCCGACGAGGGTGCCGTCGGCGAGCCGCACGGCGACGGCCCGGTCCTCGTCGCCGGGGAAGCGGAAGGCCACGGACCGGCCGGGCGCCAGTACGTCGGTGACCTTCTTGGGCTCGGGCAGCTTCTCGCTGTCGCCGTGCCGGTGCAGGATGCCGGCGGCGACGCCGACACCGCCGACGGCCAGGCCGCCGGAGACGGTGGCGACGATCCGCAGGTAGTCGCGGCGGGTGGTGAGGGAGTCGGCGCTGATCCGGTCGCGCAGCTGCTCCGCGGCGGCGTCCCCGTCGGGGTCCGGTCCCGGGGTGGAGGCCGGAGGGGGCTGTTCGGTGAGACTCATCGGACGTCCACTCCCCCCACCCGTCGCCCGCCGCCACCCTCATTCGAATGCGCTTCGCGCATGTCCACTCCATTGATCTCCACGATGGGCAGACCCCCGGGGACGGGCCACTGCACCTTGTCGGCGGGTACGACCATCGCCACGCCGGTGGATACCACCACGTCTCCGAAGACGAAGGAGTCGGCGACCTGCACGCCGGGCCGCTCGGTCTGGAGCTCTTCGAGGGTTCCGTAGAAGAGGGCTCCGGTGGGGCAGACGGTGGCGCACATGGGGGCCAGGCCGTAGGCGGTGCGGTCGTAGCAGAGGTTGCACTTCATCTGCAGCTTCGCCTGGAGGTCGATCTTCGGGACGCCGAAGGGGCAGGCGTTGACGCAGTTGGCGCAGCCGATGCAGCGGGTGGTGTCGGCCTGCTGGACCACTCCGTCGGCGGTCACCAGGATCGCGTCGGCGGGGCAGACCTCGGCGCAGGGCGCGACCGGGTCTTCGCAGTGCATGCAGACGGTCGGGAGGGAGGCGACGGACATGCCGGGATCGGTGTAGTCCAGGTGGATCATCGACTTGCCGCGGTGGGAGTCGCATTCGCGGCAGGCGGAGACGCAGGCCTGGCAGCCGATGCAGCGACCCGGGTCGATGAAGATCGTGCGGCCCATCATGGCGGGTCAGCTCCTCTCCGCCGTGCCACGGCCCTGCGGGGACGTGGGCGGCAGGGGGTCGGTGCGGGAGACCTGGGTCTCCGGATAGGCCTCGCGGCCCGGGGCCGTGGGCGGCGCGGGCACTTCGTCGACCTTTTCGCCGGCCTCGACGCGGGCGGCGCAGACCTTGAACTCCGGGATCTTCGAGCGGGGGTCGAGGGCGTCGATGGTCAGGGCGTTCGCGGCCGTCGGCACGGGCCAGTGGTAGGGGATGAAGACGGTGTCCGGCCGGATGGCCTCGGTGACCAGGGCCGGGAAGACCTCGCTGCCGCGGCGGGTGACCACCCTGACCGGGTCGCCGTTCTTGAAGCCGTGCGAGGGGTGGACCTCCACCCAGGGGCGCGGGGTCTGCTCGACGAGGGCGCCCAGGCGTCGGGTCTGGTTGCCGGAGAGGAAGTGGGCGACGGTACGGCCGGTGGTGAGGGAGAGGGGGAACTCCTCGGTGTAGGGATCCATCGGCGCGTGCCACTCGACGACCTGCATGTGGACCTTCCCGTCGGGGTGGAAGGTCTTGCCGCCCTCGAACAGCCGGGGGGTGCCCGGGTGGTCGGTGGCGGGGCAGGGCCACATGATGCCGCCGGTCTCCTCCAGGCGTTCGTAGGTGATGCCGTAGTAGTCGTTGACCGTGCCGGCGGAGGCGATGCGCAGCTCCTCGAACACCTCGCGGGAGCCCGCGAAGTCGAACTTGTCGCCGGCGCCGAGGCGCCGTGCGAGTTCGCACATCACCCAGGTGTCGGTGCGCACCCCGGCGGGCGGTTCCTGTGCCTTGTTGTGCTTGACGACGCGGGCCTCGGTGTTGGCCATGACGCCCTCGTCCTCGGCCCACACGGTGACGGGGAAGACCACGTGTGCGTTGGCCGCGGTCTCGGAGAGGAAGAAGTCGAACTGGGCGTGGAATTCGAGGCGGTCGTAGCCCTCTTTGACCGCGCCGTAGTTGGGGAGGGAGACGAAGGGGTTGTTGCAGATGCCGATCAGGCCGCGGATCTCCTGCCGCTGCATCTGCCAGACCATCTCCATCATGGAGGTGCCGGCGGGCGGGAGTTCGGATTCCTCGATGCCCCAGATCCGGCAGATCTGCCGGCGGTGCTCCTCGTTCATGATGGAGCGGCCGCCGGGCAGCAGGTCCGCCTTCTGGCCGTGCTCGCGGCCGCCCTGGCCGTTGCCCTGGCCGGTGATGGTTCCGTAGCCGGCTCCGGGCTTGCCTAGGTTCCCGGTGGCCACGCACAGGTTGATGATCGACAGGCAGTTCTCGACGCCCTGCGAGTGGTGCTCGACCCCTCGCGCGTGGAAGGCCATGGCCTTCTCCGCGCCGCCGAACATGCGGGCCACCTGGAGGATCTGCTCCTCGGGGACCCCGCAGATCGCGGCGGAGCGGGCGGGCGGGTAGTCCTGGACGGTCTTCTTGACCTCGTCCCAGCCGGTGGTGTGGGCGGCGAGGTACGCCTCGTCGGTCAGTCCCTCGGCGACGACCACGTGCAGGACGGCGTTGAAGAACGCGGAGTCGGTGCCGGGCTTGAGGGCGACGTGGACGTCGGCGGTGCGGGCGATGGCCGTCTCGCGCGGATCGACCACGATCAGCGAGGCGCCTCGGTCCCGGGCGCCCCACAGGTACTGGGTCATCACGGGGAAGCACTCCCCCACGTTCGACCCCGCGATCAGCAGGCAGTCGGTGAGGAGGATGTCGGAGAAGGGGTTGGCGGCCCGGTCGATGCCGAAGGACAGCTTGTTGGCGCCGGCGGCACTGACCATGCACAGGCGGCCGTTGTAGTCGACGTGCCGGGTCTTGAGGGCGACCCGGGCGAACTTGCCGACCAGGTAGGTCTTCTCGGAGTAGAGGCTGGCGCCGCCGAGCAGGCCGAAGGCGTCGTTGCCGTGGGCGCCCTGGATGCGGCGGATCTCGGAGACGGTGAAGTCGAGTGCCTCGTCCCAGGAGACCTCCCTGAACTCCTCGTCCCGGGAGCGGCGCAGCAGCGGACTCGTCAGCCGGTCGGGGTGGTTGACCTGCTGGTAGGCGTTGATGCCCTTGGGGCACAGCCGCATCCGGTTGATGTCGTGGTTGCGGGGCTCGACGCCGAAGACCTTGCCGCCCCGGTCCACGCGCAGGTACATCCCGCACTGCACGCCGCAGAAGCAGCAGTGGGTGGGGACGAGGGTCTCGCCGTTCTGGTCGGCGTGCCACTGGTCGGCGGGGATGCCGCCCGCGTCGCGGAAGTTGCGGGTGCCGGGCGGGGCGATGGAGGGGTCGATGGGCAGCGGGGCGGTCCGGGCGGGGTCCGTCGCGGTCACTTGAAGCCTTTCTTGACGTCGTTCAGATAGGCGTTGCCGCGCAGGACCCGCTTGCAGCGCGGGCAGTATTCGGCCCAGGAGTCGAAGTCGAGCTTCAGGTCCCGCATCGTGCCGCGCAGGTTCTCCACGTACGGGGCGGTGTCGATGGGCTCCCCGCAACGCTTGCAGGCGAAGACCTGGTCGTCCTGGCGGGCCGTGTACTTGAACAGCTGCATGCCGACGGCGGCGGGGCGCTGGACGATGTGGAAGAACTTCCCGAACGGGATGTAGATGAGGGTGAACACCACCGACACCATGTGCAGGATGGCCAGGAACTCGTAGCCGCCGCCGTGCAGGAAGATCGACGAGAAGGTCAGCAGCAGCCCCGTCACGGAGATCACGATCAGGCAGATCAGCGGCAGCAGGTCGTAGGCGAACCGCTGTCCGGTGATGGCGCCCCGGTCCTTCATCCGTCGCCACAGGAAGTACGAGGCGCCCGGGATGACGAGGACCGCGGCGATGTCCAGGCCGTGGAACATCAGCCAGCCCAGGATGTTCAGCGAGTCGAAGCCGAGGACCTTGAACCCCCAGATCCGCATCTCGTAGCCCGGTCCGGAGCCGCTGTCCGAGGTGAAGGTGAACCAGCCCCAGGTGAGCGGGAAGGTGATGAGCGCCGCCAGGACGCAGCCCCAGAAGATGAGCTGGTGGGCGGCCCAGCGGGCGCGCGAGCGGGCGCCGAGGAACTTCTGGAAGCCCAGGTAGGTGGCGATCATCTTCGGCAGTGCGGTGGGAGCCTTGCGGAAGTTCTCCGCGGAGAAGAAGCTGCCGAACCCCTTCTTGAAGAGGCGGCGCGCGCCGGGTGCGGAGACCCACACGGTGTACCGGTAGGCCACGCCGAAGGCGAGGAACACGGTGGCGACGGCGTACGGCAGCAGCGCCGAGTCGAAGTCGCGCAGGAGGCGGCTGCCGAGCACGATCGCGGCGATGAGCAGCAGCGAGACGACGGTGCCGGCCACGGTGGCCCGTACGGCGACGGACTTGCCGGCCGGCTGTGGGCTCTGGGGCGGCTGGGCCGGCGGCTCCGGCGGCGGGGCCTGGTCAAGGACTTCAGTGGGCTCGGACACAGCACCACGCTAAGTGGTCTGTACCGTTTCAGCCCGCTATGGGGTATTTCTGATTGGGCTGAACGGGTTAGACGGCTGCCAGTCCGTGAGCGGTGAAGACGGCCTTGGCCGCGGCCACCTGGTCCGGCGTGGGCGAGGGGGTGTCGTGCAGGGTGAACTCCGCGCCCAGGGCTTCCCACTTGCTCTCCCCCAGCTTGTGGAAGGGCAGGACGTCGACCCGTGAGACGTTGCCGAGGGTGGCGGCGAAGGCGGCGACGCCCTCGACGTTCTCGCGGGCGTCGGTCAGCCCGGGCACCAGCACGAACCGCAGGTGCACCTCCTTGCCGAGGCCGGCGAGGCGGCGGGCGAAGTCCAGGGTGGGCTCCAGCGGGCGGCCGGTGACATGCCGGTAGGTCTCGCGGTCCCAGGACTTGATGTCGAGCAGGACCAGGTCCACGTCGCGCAGCAGCGCGTCGGTGGCGCGGGCCCCGAGGAAGCCCGAGGTGTCGAGGGCGGTGTGCAGGCCGAGGTCGTGCTTCATCCGGTGCAGCAGCTCGCCCGCGAAGACGGGCTGGAGCAGCGGCTCACCGCCGGAGATGGTGGCCCCGCCGCCCGCGGCGGCGATGAACCGGGTGTACTTGCGGGCCTCGGCGATGACGTCGTCGGCCGAGGTGCGCTTGCCGGCCCGCATCTTCATGGTGTCGGGGTTGTGGCAGTACAGGCAGGTCAGCGGGCACCCGGACAGGAAGGTGACGAACCGGGTCCCGGGGCCGTCCACCCCGGTGGAGAGGTCCCAGGAGTGCACGGAACCCTCGCTGGGCCGCTGCGTCGCGGCGGCGGCCGGGGTCTGCCCGGCGCTGACGGCGACGGCGGTCGCGGGGCCGACGGGGATGCTCGTACCGAAGAGGACGGTCATGGCAGGTGCTCCAGAGGTGGGTGCGCGGCCCCGGGGCCGGGGTGAGGGCCCGGCCCCGGGCCGCGCGGTCCGGGGAGGGGCTCCTTACAGCGAGCCGTGGAAGGTGCGGTTCAGCACGTCGAGCTGCTGGTCCCGCGTGAGGCGGACGAAGTTCACCGCGTAGCCGCTGACGCGGATGGTCAGCTGCGGGTAGTTCTCCGGGTGCTCCATGGCGTCCATGAGCGTGTCGCGGTTCAGCACGTTCACGTTCATGTGGAAGCCGTCGACCGCCATGTAGCCGTCGAGTACGCCCGCCAGGTTCTTGATCCGCTCCTCGGGGGTGCGGCCCAGGCCGTCGGGGGTGACGGTGTTGGTCAGCGAGATGCCGTCCTCGGCGTCCTCGTAGGGGAGCTTGGCGACCGACAGTGCCGAGGTGACGTAGCCGTGGGTGTCACGGCCGTTCATCGGGTTGGCGCCCGGGGAGAACGGCTCTCCGGCGCGGCGTCCGTCCGGGGTGTTGCCGGTCTTCTTGCCGTAGACCACGTTCGAGGTGATCGTCAGTACGGACTGGGTGTGCTCGGCGTCCCGGTAGGTCGAGTGCCCCCGCACCTTCTTCATGAACTCCTCGACCAGCCACACGGCGATGGAGTCGACGCGGTCGTCGTTGTTGCCGTACGCCGGGTAGTCGCCCTCGATCACGTAGTCGGTGGCGAGCCCCGTCTCGTCGCGCACGGCGGAGACCTTCGCGTACTTGATGGCGGACAGCGAGTCGGCCGCGACCGAGAGGCCGGCGATGCCGCAGGCCATGGTGCGCCGCACGTCGCGGTCGTGGAGGGCCATCTCGATGCGCTCGTAGGCGTACCTGTCGTGCATGTAGTGGATGACGTTCAGGGCGTGGACGTAGGTGGAGGCGAGCCATTCCATCTGCTCGTCGAACTTGGCCATGACCTCGTCGTAGTCCAGCACCTCGGCGGTGACGGCGCCGGTGGACGGGCCGACCTGGACGCCCGACTTCTCGTCGCGGCCGCCGTTGATCGCGTAGAGGAGGGTCTTGGCGAGGTTCACGCGGGCGCCGAAGAACTGCATCTGCTTGCCGACCGGCATCGCCGAGACGCAGCAGGCGATGGCGGTGTCGTCGCCGAAGCGCGGACGCATCAGCTCGTCGGACTCGTACTGCACCGAGGAGGTGTCGATCGAGACGCGGGCGCAGAACTCCTTGAAGCCCTGCGGGAGCTGCGGCGACCAGAAGACCGTCATGTTCGGCTCGGGGGCGGGTCCCAGGTTGTAGAGGGTCTGGAGGTAGCGGAAGGAGGACTTGGTGACCAGCGGGCGACCGTCCTCGCCCATGCCGGCGATCGACTCGGTGACCCAGGTCGGGTCGCCGGAGAACAGCTCGTCGTACTCCGGGGTGCGCAGGAAGCGGACGATGCGGAGCTTGATGATGAAGTCGTCGACGAGTTCCTGGGCCTGCTCCTCGGTGAGGCGGCCGGCGTCGAGGTCGCGCTGGAGGTAGACGTCGATGAAGGTGGAGGTGCGGCCGAGCGACATGGCCGCGCCGTTCTGCTCCTTCACGGCGGCCAGGTAGGCGAAGTACAGCCACTGGATGGCCTCGCGGCCGGTGGTGGCCGGGCCGGAGATGTCGTGGCCGTAGGAGGCGGCCATCGCCTTGAGTTCGGCGAGCGCGCGGATCTGCTCGGAGAGCTCCTCGCGCAGCCGGATCGTCTCCTCCAGGGAACGGCCGTCGGCCGTCAGGGAGTTCAGCTCCTCCTTCTCCTCCTTCTTGGAGGAGATCAGGCGGTCGACACCGTAGAGGGCCACGCGGCGGTAGTCGCCGATGATGCGGCCGCGGCCGTAGGCGTCCGGCAGGCCGGTCACGACGCCGGCCTTGCGGGCGGCGCGGATCTCGGGGGTGTAGGCGTCAAAGACGCCGGCGTTGTGGGTCTTGCGCCACTCCGTGAAGACCTTCTCCAGCTCCGGGGAGACCGGGTAGCCGTAGGTCTCCAGGGCGCCGGCGACCATGCGCCAGCCGCCGTAGGGCATGATCGCGCGCTTGAGCGGGGCGTCCGTCTGGAGGCCGACGATCAGGTCCTTGTCGCGGTCGATCCAACCGGGAGCGTGCGCGGTGATCGTCGACGGGATGTCGTGGGCGATGTCGTAGACGCCCTTCTCGCGCTCCTCCGGGAACTTGTCGGTGATCGACTTCCACACGGCGGTGGTCCGCTCGGTGGGACCGGCGAGGAAGGAGTCGTCACCCTCGTAGGGCGTGTAGTTCTGCTGGATGAAGTCGCGGACGTCGATGGCATCGCGCCACAGTCCGCCCTTGAAACCCTCCCAGGCCTCGCCGTTCCTCGTCATCTCCGCAGGGGTGGCAGTCATCGCCCGCTCCTTCCCGGTCGCCTCATTGCTTGTATCCATTGCACGCCTTTTGATCGATCATTTGCCTCCGCGTTGGTCCCGAGCTGGGGCCCGAAGGTCCCGCGCTCACCCGCTCCCCACCCTCCTCGGTAGGTCTGACCTGGCATTTCGAGTAGGTCGAAGGTCCGTCGTGCGCTTGTGAAAACTTTCACAAGAATTTCTTCGGAACAACGCAGTCGTCGCGGAAACGCCGAACGGGGCCGGAACGCGCCCGAAGGCGATTCCGACCCCGCCGGGGAAGGGGCCTGGCCGGGGAAGAGGCCTAGCTGGGGGCCTCCGCGCCCTTGCGGGCGTAGAACCACCAGGCCACGACCACGCAGGAGGCGTAGAAGGCCACGAAGCCCCACATCGCGCTCGTCACGGCGAAGTTGGCGAACATCGCCGGGATGAAGAAGAAGCCGTAGGCGGCGATGGCGGCGGTGAAGCCCGTCACCGCACCCGACTCGATCTCGGCCTGCTTCAGCGCGGCCGCGTACTGCGGGGTGCCCTCCGTCAGGCCCTTCAGGTGCTGCCCCCGGAAGATGACCGGGATCTGCCGGAAGGTCGAGCCGTTGCCGATGCCCGAGAAGAAGAACGCCGACAGGAAGCAGAAGAAGAAGCCGTAGAAGGAACCGGTGCCCGAGCCCGAGGGAAGGAAGGTGATCACGCCGATGATCGAGGCCGCCATGCCCACGAAGGACAGGATCGTCACCCGCGCGCCGCCCAGCTTGTCCGCGATCCAGCCGCCCGCCCAGCGGGCCAGCGCGCCCAGGGCCGGGCCCATCCAGGCGTAGGTGGCCACCGAGTACGCGGGGAAGGTGGTCTTGATGAGCAGCGGCAGCGCCGCCGCGAAGCCGATGAAGGAGCCGAACGTGCCGACGTAGAGCCAGGTCATCAGCCAGTTGTGCTTGCGCTTGAAGATGATCTTCTGCTGGCTGAAGGGGGTGGAGGCCACCTTCAGGTCGTTCTGCCCGAACCAGGCCAACGCGGCGAGCACGACCAGCACCGGGACCCATACGAAGGCCGCGTTCTGGAGGTAGATCTCGGAGCCGTTCGCCTTCTTCTGGCCCGCGCCGATCGCGAGGACCGAGGAGGTGATCAGGATGGGGGTGAGGAGCTGGACGACGGAGACGCCCAGGTTGCCCAGGCCGCCGTTGATCCCGGTCGCGTTGCCCTTCTCCTGCTTCGGGTAGAAGAAGCCGATGTTGGCGAGCGAGGAGGAGAAGTTCGCGCCGCCGATGCCGCACAGCGCGGCGATCGCGACCATCGTCGTGTACGAGGTCGACGGGTCCTGCACCGCGAAGCCCAGCCACAGCAGCGGCACGATCAGCACGACGGTCGAGAGCGCGGTGAAGCGGCGCTGGCCGATCATCGGGCCCAGGAAGGTGTAGAGGATCCGGGCCGTTCCGCCGGTGATGCCGGGGACGGCGGTGAGCCAGAACAGCTGGGACTGGCTGAAGCCGAAGCCGACGTCCTTCAGGTTCGTCGCCGTGATGCTCCAGACCTGCCAGACCACGAAGGCCACCAGCAGGGCCGGTACGGCGATCCACAGGTTGCGCGTGGCGACCTTCTTCCCGGTGGTCCGCCAGAAGGACGGGTCCTCCGGCGTCCAGTCGGTGATCGTGCGGCCGGGACGGTACTGCGCCGGATCGGCGAGCCGCGGCCGTACCGCTTCCTGCGTGGCGGAACTCATGGCTTCGTCCTCAGGTGTCGAGGGTTGTCCTTGCCTATCCAGGTTCCGTTTCCGCGGGCGCCTCGCGGCAGAGGAGAACGCACTGTGGGCGACAGGACAAGGTCCCGCCGCCCACAGTGCGTTGGTCGGTCAGTCCAGTGCGTGGACCGGGAGGGAGACCTCCGGATCGTCCAGGCAGACGCCCGTCCGCAGGTCGAAGACCTGCTTGTGCATCGGGGACGCCACGACGGGGACCCCGCCCAGCGAGCCCATGATCCCGTTCGCGATCACGTCCGCGCCCGAGAAGGGATCCCGGTTGCCGACCGCGTACACCTCGCCCGCGCGGTCCTTGAAGACCGCTGCCTCGGTGCCGTCCGCCAGGACGGCGGTGCGTCCGCGCCCCGGCTCGAGACTCTGCGCGGCCGTGCCGAAGTCCACCGTGCCGAAGCGCTCCAGCGCCGCCGGGTCCTCCAGGACCGCCTGCCACTCGTCCTGGTATCCGGCGACGTGCCGCTCCATCTGCGCCTCCAGCTCCGCGCAGATGCCCAGCGAGTCCTCGACGAGGACGGCCTTCAGGTGCTCCAGGCCGCCGTCCAGCCGCTCGATCCAGGCCGCCGTACGCTCCAGCCGCTCCCCGGTGCGGATGTAGTACATGAGGAACCGGTCCACCAGGGCGAGGAGTTCGCCCGAGGTCAGGTCGGAGGCGAGCAGGTCCGCGTGGCGCGGCACGGCACCGCCGTTGCCGGCGACGTACAGGTTCCAGCCGTTGGCCGTGGCGATGACGCCGACGTCCTTGCCCCGCGCCTCCGCGCACTCGCGCAGGCACCCCGAGACCCCGCCCTTGAACTTGTGCGGGGTGCGCAGCCCCCGGTAGCGCAGCTCCAGGTCGATGGCGAGCCGGATCGAGTCACCCTGCCCGAACCGGCAGAAGCGGGCGCCGACGCACGACTTCACCGCGCGCAGGGACTTCCCGTACGCCTGCCCGGACTCGAAGCCGGCGCCGCCCAGCCGCCGCCAGATGTCCGGAAGTTGCTCCTTGCGGACGCCGTACAGCCCGATCCGCTGAGCCCCGGTGATCTTCGTGTAGAGGCCGTAGTCGCGGGCCACCTCGCCCAGTTCGATGATCTGCTCGGGGGTGATCTCGCCGCCCACCACCCTCGGGACGACCGAATAGGTGCCGTCCTTCTGCAGGTTGGCGAGGAAGAGGTCGTTGGAGTCCTGCAGCGCCGCCTGCTCGCCCTCCAGGATGTGGCCGAGGCCCAGGTCGGGGGCGAGGCTGCCCAGTACGTTGGCCACGACCGGCTTGCAGACGGCGCAGCCCTCACCGCCCTCCCCGTAGGCCTCCATGAGCTCGCCGAAACCGCGGATGCGCTCGGTGCGGATCTTCTCGTACACCTCGGCGCGGGTCAGCGTGAAGTGCTCGCACAACCCGCGCGGTTTCTCGATGCCGGCCGCCGCCAGTTCCGCGTCCAGGACGGACTGCAGGGTGCCGAGGCAGCCGCCGCAGCCGGTGCCCGCCTTGGTGCACTTCTTGATGCCGCCGATGTCGGTGAGCGACTCGGCGACGACGGCCTCGCGGACCCGCGCCTTGGTGACGTTGTGGCAGGAGCACACCACCGCGTCGTCGGGCAGGGCGTCCGCGCCCGGTAGGGCCGCGCCCTCGGACGGGGGCAGGATGAAGGCCTCCGGCGGGGCGGGCAGCACCCGACCCGCGTGCGGCTTCAGCGACCCGTACGCCTGGGCGTCCCCGACCAGGATCCCGCCGAGGAGTGCCCCGTCGGGGCCGAGCAGCAGCTTCTTGTACACGCCCTCGCGCGCGTCGGAGAAGACCACCGAGACGGCTCCGCCCCGGCCCTCCGGCACGAAGGGGTCGCCGAAGGAGGCCACGTCGGCGCCCATCAGCTTGAGCTTGGTGGAGGTGTCCGCGCCGGTGAAGGTCGACTCGCCCGCGCCCGCCAGGGCCTCGGCGACCGTCTCCGCCATCTGGTAGCCCGGCGCGACCAGGCCGTACACCCGGCCGTCCACGGCTTGCGCGCACTCGCCGACCGCGTAGACGTACGGGTCGCTCGTACGGCAGTGCGCGTCGACGACCACTCCGCCCCGGTCGCCGACCGCGAGCCCGCACTCGCGGGCCAGGCGGTCGCGCGGGCGCACACCGGCCGAGAAGACCACGACGTCGGCGCTGATCCGGCTGCCGTCGGTCAGCCGCAGGTCGACCGCGCGGCCGTCCGCGTCCGTCCCGACGCCGGCGGCGCCCACGCCCGTGTGCACGGCGACGCCGATGGATTCGATGGTGGCCCGCAGCGCCGCCGCGCCGCCGTCGTCCACCTGGAGCGGCATCAGCCGGGGCGCGAACTCCACGACGTGCGTGGTCAGTCCGAGGGTGCGCAGCGCGCCCGCCGCCTCCAGTCCGAGCAGCCCGCCGCCGATCACCACACCGGTGCGGGAGCGAGCGGCGTACGAGGTCAGCGCCTCCACGTCGGCGAGCGTCCGGTACGTGAAGCAGCCGGTGGCGTCCGCTCCCTCGACCGGCGGCACGAACGGGTAGGAGCCGGTCGCCAGCACCAGGGCGTCGTAGCCGATGACCGCCCCCGACCGGCTGGTGACCGTACGGGCGTCGGTGTCGATCCGCTCGGCCGGGTCGCCGAGGCGCAGGTCGACGCCGTACCGCTCCAGGAAGCCGGGCTCGACCAGCGAGAGGTCCTCGCCCGTGGAACCGGTGAACGCGGCGGAGAGGTGCACGCGGTCGTAGGCGGGCCGTTCCTCCTCGGCGAGCACGGTCACGCCCCAGCCGGAATCCCCCGGCCGGGTGGGGTCGGCGAGGGCGTCCCGCTCGGCGAGCGCCTCCAGCAGGCGGTGCCCCACCATGCCGTGGCCGATGACAACGAGCGTCTGCGCCATGGTTCTCACTCCGTGTGCGTGCGATGCGTGCGGTTCCGTACCGGCGTTCCACCTTCGACGGTAGGTCCGCTCCACGGCGCCGAGCTGCGGAGAAAGGCCTCGGAGCGGGGGGCCGGCGCCCCGTTCCGGAGGGGACGTGCGGCCCGCGGGACGGGGACCTTCGCCACCCCGCCACCGGCCGTGGCCGCGACTAGCGTGGAAGGCGTCCCGCCGGGAGGGCGTCCCGGCGGGACCCCCACCGTCCGCCACGCGAAGCGAAGGGGCACGCCCATGCTCGTACTCGCCGTGCACGGCAGCGCCGTCCCGGCCGCCGCCGCGACCATCGGGCGCCTCGTTTCCGCCGTCGAGGCGCTGAGCGGGATCCGCCCGGTCGTCGGCCACCTGGACGTGCAGTCCCCGTCCCTCGCCGACGTCGTACGGGCGCACCCGCGCGCCGTGGTCGTCCCGCTGCTGCTCGGCGACGGCTACCACCGCCGCGTCGACCTCCCCGCGGTCCTCGAAGGCACCGGCTGCGTCCTCACCGAGGGCTTCGGCGGCGAGCCCGGCGTCGCCCTGGCCCTGCTGAGCCGGCTGCGCGACGCGGAGCGCCGCCGGGGCCCCTACACGCGGGCCGACGCCGTGGTCGTGGCGGGCGCGGGATCCTCCCGGCCCGGCGGGAACGCCGGTACGAAGGACTGCGCGGCCCGGCTCGCCGCCCTGCTCGCGTCCGATCCCGACGCGGGCCCCGACCCCGTCCCGGTGGTCCCCGCGTACCTGACCTCGGCCGGGCCCTCGGTGCCTCGGGCGCTGGCCGCCCTGGAGGCCGCCGGGCACCGCCGCATCGCCGTCGCGGCGCACCTGCTGGCCCCGGGCCGCTTCACGCACACGCTCGCGGGCCAGGGTGCGTGGACGGTGTCGGAGCCGCTGGCCGACCACCCGCGCCTGGCCCGGCTGGTGTTGGAGCGGTACCGGTCCGCCCGGGGCACACGGGCGGTGCGGGCTGCGCGTCTGGCCTGCTGAACGGGCTCGCGTCTGCTCTTCTGGCCGGTATGGCCTACGTAGCGATGACCGCCCGCCGCCGCGACGAGCTCCACCGCGCGGCCACCCCGCTGGAGCTGTTCTTCGACCTCTGCTTCGTCGTCGCGGTCGCGCAGGCCGGCGCCCGGCTGGTGCACGCGCTGGCGGAGGGCCACCCGGTGGCGGGGGTGACCGGCTACTTCTTCGTCTTCTTCGGCGTGTGGTGGGCATGGATGAACTTCACGTGGTTCGCCTCCGCCTACGACGTCGACGACGTCCCGTACCGGATCGCGACCCTCGTGCAGATCGTCGGCGTGCTGGTCTACGCGGCGGGGGTGAGCCGGGCCTTCGACGAGAACGACTGGACGGTCCCGGTCATCGGCTACATCATCATGCGCGTCGCGCTGACCGCGCAGTGGCTGCGGGCGGCGGCCGGGGAAGAGGGCGCGGCGAGGACGTCCGCGCTGTCGTACGCGGCCGGGCTGGTGATCTGCCAGGCGGGCTGGGTGGCGCTGCTGTTCACCCCGGAGGGTGCCAAGCGGTGGCTGTTCCTGGTCCTGGTCGTCGCCGAGCTGATGGTCCCGCCGATCGCGGAGCGCAGTCACCAGACCTCCTGGCACGCGCACCACATCGTGGAACGGTACGGCCTGTTCACGATCATCGTGCTGGGCGAGACGATCGCGGCGGCGACGGTGGCGGTCAAGTCGGCGCTGGACGAGCACGACGCGCTGGACCTGCTGCTGCCGATCGCCGGCGGCGGGCTGCTGATCGTCTTCGCGGCGTGGTGGATCTACTTCGCGGTGCCGATGCACGAACGGCTGAACACCAACCGGGAGGCGATCCCGTGGGGGTACGGCCACCTGCTGATCTTCGCCTCGGGCGCGGCGATCGGGGCGGGCATCGAGGTGGCGGTCGAGCACGCGGTGGGTGCGGCGCACATCTCGCAGGTGGCCGCGAATGCCGCCGTGACGGTGCCGAGCGCGGGGTTCCTCCTGATGGTCTGGCTCCTGCACTCCCGCCACTTCAAGCGGGGCGTGGCGCAGCAGCTGACCCTCCCGGTGTCGGCGGTCGTCGTCCTGGTGTGCACGTGGGCGGGCGCGTACGCGGTGCTGTACGCGGGGCTGGCCTGTGCGGCCACGGTCGCGGTCGGCCTGACCCTGGCCGCCAGGTCCGGCCCGGAAGCCACCCCCCACTGACCTTCCCGGTACTCCGCCCCGTACCCCGCGCCTCAATCGCCGACGGGGCTGGATCTGCCTCCGGCGGCGCCTCAAACGCCGGCGGGGCTGGTTTTCGCTCCTGCGGTCCGCCAGGCGCGACTGGATTGCCCGCAGGGCAATTTCAGCCCCTCCGGCGTTTGAGGAGCGGGGTCTGGGGCGGAGCCCCAGCGGCGGCGCCGCACCCGACCGCCCGCTCCCGCTGCGCGGCGCCCCGGGAGTGGTGCGGCGGCCGGACCGTCACCCCCGCACCCCCCGCGGCGTTGGCAGGCCATGACACTCCCCCCGCAGCGATCCGGCGGAGCCCCCGGCAGGGAACTGGCCGAGCCAGGGTTCTGGCAACTACCCCCGGCGCGGCGCCTCGCCGCGTTCGCCCGGCTCAGAGAAGCCGGCGGCCCCGTGTTCGTCCCCGAAGGGGCCGGGCACTGGGCCCTCGTCCGCCACGCCCACGTGCAAGAGGCCAGCCGCCTCCCGAAGGTGTTCGCCAGTGCCCCCGGCGTGACCACCCCCGAGCCCGCCCGCTGGGTCCGCGCCCTGTTCGGGGACTCGATGGTCAACCTGGACGGCCCCGACCACGCCCAGCTCCGCAAGATCGTGCAGCGGGCCTTCACGCCCCGCCTGCTGGCGGCCGCGGAGGCGGACATCCACGCCGTGGCGACCCGCATCGTGGACGACGTACTGGACGGACGGCCGGACGAGTTCGTCTCGGCGGTGGCCTCCCGGCTGCCCCTGGAAGTCATCTGCAACATGATGGGCATCCCGGATCGCTACCGCCCCGAGATCGCCGACCGCGTCAACCACGCCTCCGAGAACATCGGCGTGGAGCGGGGCCTGGCCTCCCGGCTGCGGATGCCCGGCCGGGGCCTGCGCGCCCTCGCCCGCATGCAGCGGATGGTGGCGGGCATCGGGCGCGAGCGCCGCAGGAATCCCACCGACGACCTGATCTCGGCGCTGGTCTGCGCGAACGTGGACGGCCAGGCCCTCGGGGCCCGGCAACTCGGCGCGTTCTTCTCCCTCTTGATGGTCGCCGGGGTGGAGACCACCCGCAACGCGATCACCCACGGGCTGACGCTGCTCACCGACCACCCGGACCAACGCGACCTGCTGCTCTCGGACTTCGAGAAGCACGCGGACGGCGCGGTCGAGGAGATGATCCGCCACTCGACGCCGATCATCCAGTTCCGCCGGACAGTGGTGGCCGAACACACCGTGGAGGGGCACCTGTTCCGCCCCGGCGACAAGGTGGTGCTGTACTACGCCTCCGCCAACCGGGACGAGGCCGTATTCCCCGACCCGAACGCCTTCGACATCACCCGCTCGCCCAATCCGCACCTCGGCTTCGGTGGCGGCGGCCCGCACTTCTGCCTGGGCGCGCACCTGGCCCGGGTGGAGATGAGGGCCCTCTTCCACGAGTTGCTGACCCGGCCGGTCGGGTTGCGCGCGGTGGGCCTGCCCGATCTGGCGGGGTCGAACTTCGACAACCGGGTCCGTTCGCTCAAGTTCGCCTTCGAGCGGCCCTGAGCGGCCCCGGAAGGGCCGGCCACCGGGCAGGCTGGGAGCCCGGCGGCCGGAGCGCGGTGCCGTGCGGCTGCGGCGCGGTTACTTCTGCAGGCGGCGCACCGAGAGGACGCAGTGGGCGCTGCCCGTGAGCACCGCCTCGTCGCCCGCGAACGCCTGGAGGGTCTCCGGGGTGACCGGCTGACCGGGGACGGCCTCGGGCCAGGCCCGCGTGGCGAAGAGGAAGTACGCCTGTCCGCTCTCGTCCGCCGCGGCGACCCACTCGTCGGGGGCGGTGCAGCGCGCGTTCATCCCGGGCAGGGTGAGCGCGATCTGGTTGCCCTCCAGCAGGATCTGCACCGGGAAGCCGGCCGGGTTGCGGGTGCCGTCCATGACGACGTCGCCGATGGGCAGGCCGATCTCCTCCAGCAGCCCGCGGGCCGCCGTCTCCCCGGCTTCCCGGCCGCCCGGGCCGTCACCGAGGGTGTAGGCGAGGAGGTACGGGATGTCGTGCGCCTCGGAGGGGTCGCCGATCCAGGCGAGCACGGAAAGGGTGCCGAGCTGGGTCCGGTCGATTTCGGCTTGAGTAGAAGTCATGCGCCGCACCCTAGTGGTCCGGCCGCCGAGCATTTCACGGCCTTTCACCCGGGCGGGCTAGACCGCCCAGAATCCCTCTCCGGAATTCGGTCGGATGTTCGCGTCCTGGTACTGGAGGCGGTCGATGCGCGCGTTTTCCGGGACTTCGAACACCACCCATCCCTCGGCCCGTTCACCGACCGCGAGAGAATCGAAGACGAGCGTTTTGCCCGTCGTCAGTTCACCGGCGGGCACCACCGGATGGCGCTGCCCCGCGCTGTCGTGCGCCCACATGCGTCCGAGCGCCCCGTACGAGTCCCCTCCCACGTTGACGAACGACATCGAGGCGGCCACCCACCGCTTCCCGGGAGCCGGGGCGAAGCCCTTCTGCACACTGACCGCCGGGTCCACGTACGCGGCCAGTACGACGTCCAGGTGGCGGCCGAGACGCTGCCCGCGCACCCGTAGGGCGTCACCCACATGGGCGCGCTTCACCCCGGCCGCCGCGGATGTCCCCGCGCCGCCCGGAACCCCGTCGTCCACCGGGACCGCGGGCGCGGCGGCCGGGGCGAGCGCCCCCTCGGGAGCGCTGTCGCAGGCCGTGGCGCCGAGCAGGAGCAGCGGCAGGAGGGCGGTGGCGGCGAGCACGGGGAGGGGGCGGGCAAAGGGGCGGGGGGACGGGCGCATTCGGAATCCCTTCGGGACGTATTCCGGTCAGTCTCACGCGCCCCGAAGGGGAATTGCACACACCGACACGAGTGCGCGGAGCGAGTGAGCACACCCGGCTGCCAGCACAATGCGTTCCGGCGGATTCCCGCCGCCCCCATCCCCCTGGAGGAAGAATGCGCATGTCCTGCCGCCGAATGGCACTGGCAGCCCTCTCCGCACTGGCCGCCGGCACCGTATTCGCGGCCCCGGCCGAAGCCACCGTATTCGGTCAGGGTATTTCCGTACATCATGACGCTCATATCGCCGGGGACGGCGCCATCACCCTTTCCGGCACCTACCGCTGTGAGCAGGTGTCACCCATGGGGGCGATGCAGATCAACGCGACCGTCGTGCAGGAGCAAGGGCGCCAACTGACCATCGGCGGCGAGCAGGCCGTGTGCGACGGCACGGAACGCCGCTGGGTGGCTCACGCGCCGGGCCGCTTCGCGGGCGTGCGCCCGGGCCACGCGACGGTCACCGCGACGCTGCGGGAAGTCCACTTCCAGGGCCTGATGCCGCGCTCGCTCATCACGGTCGCCCAGGACACCCAGGACGTCGAGTTCCACGAGGAGCGCTGAGCGGTACCCGCCCGTGGCACGCGCCCGCCCGTCGCGGTGGCCGCCGCCACCGCGACCCGGGCGCCCCGGCCCTTCCCGGCCCGCCGCTCACCCGTGCTCGCCGGCGGCGCCGTCACCGGCACTTCGGCGCGACGTCCGTCATGGACATGAACGCCACCGACTGGCACCCGGGGTCCGCGTGCGGCCGTCCCGTCGTCCAGTCCACGACCGTCGGCACCCCGGCGGCGAGGAGGATCAGGGCCAGGATGCCCGTCACCGCTCCCTTGCTCAGCCCGCGCACGGCGTGGTCCCGCGGAGCCGGTCGCACACAAAAGCTGTCATGGTCCGCATCATCACCCCGGCCCCGACGCCCCACAACTCGGCGTGACCGCCCGGTCACCCCACGCTCCGGGGGCTGCCGTTCGCGTCGAACTCGCACCACACGGCCTTGCCCTCGCCCCGGGACTCCACGCCCCAGTGCGTGGCCAGCGCGTCCACCAGCAGCAGCCCGCGTCCCGTGGTGGCCGCCTCGCCCGGGGAGCGCCGGCGCGGCCACACGCTGGAGCGGTCCTTGACCCACAGCCGGATCCGGCGCACCGGCTCGGGCAGCACCTCCATGGTCAGCACCGCCCCGCCGTCGGTGTGCAGCAGGGCGTTGACCAGCAGCTCCCCGGCCGCGAGCTCCACGTCGTCGGCGAGCTCCGGCATGCCCCAGTCGCGCAGGGCCTGCCGCAGCGCGTAGCGGGCCTCCGACAGGCCCTCGGGGTCGGCCTGGTGCACGTACTGGTGGATGCGCGGGGCCCGGTGGGTGCCCGGGTCCGGGGCCCTGCGCAGCACCAGCAGGGCCACGTCGTCCCCGGAGCCCCAGCGCTCCCAGAGCCGGTCGGAGAGGTGGTCCGCGAGCGCCCCGGCGTCCTGCGGGCCGCTGCGCACGGCGTGCGCGAGGGCCTCCATGCCCTGGGTGATGGCGGTGCCGGGCTCCTCCACGAGCCCGTCGGTGCACAGCACGAGGGTCTCGCCGGGGACCAGGTCGAGCCGGGTCTCGGGGAACTCCTCCTGTTCGAAGACGGAGGCCAGCCCCAGCGGCAGGCCGCCGCGCACGTTGGGCCAGCCGGTACGGCCGTCCGTGTGACGGATCAGCGGGCCCAGGTGGCCCGCGCGGACCGCCCGTACGCCTCCGGTCTCCAGGTCCACCTGCGCGTACATGCAGGTCGCGAAGCGTTCGGTGTCCAGTTCGGCGAGGAAGCGCGAGGCCCGCGCCAGCACCGTGGACGGCGGGTGCCCCTCCCCCGCGTACGCCCGCAGGGCGATGCGCAGCTGGCCCATGATGGCCGCTGCGTGCGTGTCGTGGCCCTGTACGTCGCCCACGACGAGGCCGACGCGGTCGCGGGGCAGCGCGATCACGTCGTACCAGTCCCCGCCGACCTCCCGCCCGCTCCAGGCGGAGTGGTAGCGGACCGCGATCTCCCCGCCCGTGATCTCGGGGATCCGGCGCGGCAGCATGGCGGCCTGCAGGCCGGTGGCGAACTCCCGCTCCTGGTCGAAGAGGAGCGCCCGCTGGAGCGACTGCGCCACGATGCCCGCGAGGCCCAGGCACAGGTTGCGTTCCTCGGGGCTGAACTCGCTGCGCCGCCGGTAGAACAGGACCAGCCCGCCGATGGCCTTGGCCTGCGCGATGAGCGGCAGGTAGGCGGCCGCGTCGTAGTGGATCCGGTTCAGGTACTCCGAGAGCAGCGGGAACTCGCCGCCGAGCTCGGTGAGCGAGGTGACGAAACGTGCCTTCCGGGAGAGCACCGCCTGCGACAGCGGGAGGGAACCGTCCAGCCGGGTGAACTGGCGCTCGCTGAGGATCTCCAGCGTCTCCCCGCTGAGCGCGATGATCTTGATGGAGGCGCCCTCGACCAGCCCCAGCGCCAGCCCGTCCGCGCCCAGCCGTTCCAGGGCGCCGGCCCCGGTCAGCGCGGCCGTCACGTCGTCGACCGTCACCGCCCGCGACAGGGCCTCGGTGGTCCGCTGCACGATCGTGGTCTGCTGGGCGCGCGCCGACTCCAGCTTGCGCAGCAGGGTGGCGTGGGCCAGCTCCGGCGTGGCGTCCCGGACGATCCCCACGATCCGGTGCGCCCGCCCGTCGGCGTCGCGCAGCACCCGGCCCTGGGTGTGGGTCCACTGGTCGGCGCCGTCGCGCCGGTGCACCGTGAAGTACGCGCCGTACGTGTCCCCGCCGGCGTCGAGGACGGAGGCCACGCTCTCGTTCAGCCGGGCGGCGTCCTCGGACGGGATCCGCAGTCCGAGCGCCTCCGGCGTCCCGTCGAACTCCTCCGGCGCCACGTCGAAGACGGCCATGCCCGCCTCGTCGAGCACCATCGTCCCCGCGTCCAGGTCCCACTCGAAGCTGCCCATGCCGTTCAGCGCGAGCCGCTCCCCCGGCCCGGTCGCCGGGGAGCCCCCGCCGGGCCGCCGGTCCCGCGCGGATCCGTCCTGCTCCGCCGCTGCCACGCTTCACACCACCTAACGGACGGGCCAGCACGGCTGGGAGATGAGCCGCTCCCACTCCTCGTCAGGATGCCCCGGAAGAGTGCGCCCGGCCTCCCGCCAGCGCTTGACGAGGGTGAGGTAGATCGTGGCGTGGTCGGGTGCCTGCCCCGCCTGGTGACCGGACCCGGCCCCGTACGCCGACCCGTACCCGGACGCGTACCCGGACCCGTACCCGGATCCGTACGGCCCCCGGTGCGAGGGCGGCGCCGGGGGTCCGGCCGGCCCGCGGGCAGGGTCGTACCCGGCGGCCCTGGCCGCCGCGGGCTGTTCCCCGCGGCTGGCGGGGATCCGCACCCAGCCACGGCCCTGTGCTCGCTCCGCGCTCATCGCAGACCTCTCTCACCCGCAGTTCCGTCACTCACCGCAGATACGTCCTCGGCAGCCCGGCGGCGGCCCGGCGGGGCGCGATCGTCCGCACGCCCGACAACGGGCCTCCGGCGCCGAGGCGCTTTCGGACTCCTCTCACCAGTCTCCCCGCCGTGAAGCCCGCACCGTGCACGAATCGCATGGAAGGGCCGAATGAGGGAGCGGTCAGCAGCCCCGCGAAGAACAGCCCGGGCCACGAGGACTCGAAACCGGGGCCGAGCTCCGGCGTCCCGGTCCTCCCCACGGTGACCAGCGCGGCCCGCAGCCCCGCGTCGAGCAGCTCCAGCCGGGCCAGGTCCGGGGTGAAACCGGTGGCCGCGATGACGTGCGCGGTGTCCAGGACCACCGGTTCACCGGACCGGGCGGTCAGGCCCAGCCTGGTCCGCCCGCCCTCGGCCACCGCCCGCCGCAGTTCGTGCCCGAGCAGCACGGGCACCCGCCGCTCGAAGCGCTCGCGCAGCCACCAGGCACCGGCCGGCCCCAGCGCGGTCGCCGCGATCCGCTCCCGGCTCCGCGCGGGGAGCCTGCGCACCGCCCAGGGCAGCTCCGACCACGCCCAGCTGCGCCAGCCCGTGCCCAGGCCGCTGTGCGGATCGCGCAGGGCACGCAGCGCGGGCCGGCTCAGGGGCTGCGGCACGGTGTTCCAGTTCAGCCGGGAGCGCCGGGCGATCAGGCACGGCCTGGCGCCCTGCTCGGCCAGCAGCGCGGCGGTCTCCAGCGCCGCCTGCCCCGCCCCGAGCACGGCGACCTCCTGCCCGGCGAACCGGGCCAGGTCCCGGTGGCCGCTGCTGTGCGAGCAGTGGCCGGGCGGAAGCCCCCGCAGGGCCTCGGGGAGGTGCACGAACGGCATGACCCCGACCGCGAGGGCCACCGTACGGGCGAGCAGCGGCGGCCCCTCGGCGGTGCGCACGCGAAAGCCGTCGCCCTGGGGGGTCACCTCCGTGACGGTCACCTCCTCCACCTCGGGCGCCGCGTGCCGGGCGAACCACATCCCGTACGAGCTGAACGTGCCGATCGGCAGCGGAGTGCCGTGTTCCGCGCGCAGTCCGCGGGTGGCGCAGTAGTCGGCCAGGGTGTGCCCGCCGTCGGGCGCGGAGAGGTTCGAGGACCAGGGCTCCGACTTCAGGTACATCCCCTCGGGCATGTGGTCGCGCCAGGAGGCCATGGGCCGCCCGAGCAGCCGTACGCCGAGCCCCGCACCGGCCGCGTGGGCGGCGATCGACAGCCCGTACGGGCCCGCGCCGACCACCACGAGATCGTCGATCCTCGTCACGGGCGCTCCTCCCCTTCGGCCCGACGGACGGGCCCGTTCACCTGGTCACCAACTCGTCCGGCTCCGCCGAAGCCCCCGGCGGGGCGGGGTGGGGGAGCTCGGCGGCGCCGGACCCGGGTGCCGGGGGCCGCGCCCCCGGCACCCGGCGCCTCGAACGTCCGCGAGGCGCGGGGATCTGCTCCCGCCCCCATCGGCGGGGCGCCCGGACGGCCGCGAGGACGCTGCGCCGGCCCTGCCCCGGCACGCTCCGCAGGGAGCCCACCCCCTTGGCCAGCCCGCGCCCGAAGAAGGCGCCGATCATCGCCAGGAACGGCAGCAGGTCGTCCGCGGCGAACCAGGCCGCCTCCACCCGCCCCCACGGCACCGCCCGAACGGGACCGGCGCCGCCCGCGGGCGGCGCGGACCCCGTGCCGGCCGCGGCCGGGCTCCCCCGCTCGTCACCCGGGGAGTCCCCGACGGCACGGCCCGCGGGGCACCGGCCGCCCCGGAGCACGGCCAGCAAGGCGTAGTTCTCCGCGAGGAACACCCGGCCCGGTCCGCCCGAGGGCTCCGGTACCGGCCGGCCCGTCAGATCCAGGTACATCGCCTGTACGACGTCCAGCCCGGCCGGGTCGGTGAACAGCCTGAACTGCGCGCCCGGGCGGGGGTTGAAGTCCACGAGCCGGAAGGCCCCCGACTCGTCCCTGCGGAAGTCCAGGTCCAGGATCCCCTGGTAGCCGAGCCGTTCGGCGAGGCGCAGCCCCGCCTCCTCCACCGCGGGATCCGGCAGCCAGCGGCCGACCGCCGTCAGCCCCGTCCGCAGCGGCCAGGACAGCTCCTTGCGGCCCGAGCCGGCGAGCAGCGGACGCCCGCCCCGGCCGAAGGCCCCGTGGAAGAACCAGTCGGTGTCCGGCCCGGCCGGCAGGAACCGCTGGAGCAGCAGCGGGCTCCCCGCCTCCGCGGACCGCTCGTACAGCCGGACGGCCTCGGCGGCGCTCCGCACGAGCACCGTGCTCCGCAGCTCCCCGCCCCCGGCGGGCAGCAGCCACGGCCGGCTCCACTTGGCCACCAGCGGCAGCCCCAGCCGCCGCGCGGCCCGCGACGCCTCGGCCGTGCTCCGCGGGAGCACCGTCTCCGGGTGCGGGATGTCCCACCGGGCGCAGAGCCTCGCCAGCTCGGCCTTGTCCGCGACGCGGGCGGGCAGGTCGTCGGGCTGACGGGGGATCCGGAACCGGTCCTCCAACACCGGCGCGAGCCGCGCCACGGCGATCGCGCTCAGATCGTCCATGGCGATGAGCACCGCCGGCCGCCCGATCCGTTCCGACACCCCGGTCAGACACTCCAGCAACGGCTCGGGCGCCTCGGGGTCCAGCCCGCCGGGCGGCCCCGGGTGCACGGCGCGCAGGTACCGCGAACGCCCCATGGGACCTCCCCCGGCCTCGACGACGGCATGGACCTCCACGCCCTTGCGGCCAAGGGATCTGACGGCGCCGAGGGTTCCGTGGTGGAACGGATTGCGGTCGAGTCTGAGCACAACGGCGGGCACGTGGACGGGATAGGCGTGCATGGCAACGGCGTCTTTCACCTAGTCGGACCAAGCGGAGGATGCTACGCAGATGCGAATGGCCTAGGGGGCTGTCACCGGGCAGGCCGTTCGTCGGATCTGATGCCTAACGTCTTTGACAAGCACACCGATTCGGGAAAGCCCGGGAGACGCCATGCGCAGACCACGCCGCCGACTGGCGAGCACCTGTATCGGTACGGTCGCGGCCGGACTGCTCGCCACCGGCGCCGCACTCTCGGCGGCGCCCTCGAAGGGCTGGTCCGGACACGACGACATCGCCATGGGCGCCTATCTCGACTATGGACCGACGGGCGTCGCCCGGATCCCGCTCCTGTCGAACTGGCTGGGCGGCAAGGAGATCCGGGTGGGCCACACCTACCTGCCCGGCGACCAGTGGGCCGGCATCGAGGGACGCGTCTCGTTCCTGGCCGACTGGGCGGCGTGGCGGCTGTCCCGCGGCGACCGGATGTTCGTCCTCAACGTGCCCATGCAGGAGCGCAACGAGGACCACCTCTCCGACGCCCGGGTCGCCCGGCTGATCAGGGCGGGCGCGGAGGGCGAGTACGACGTCCACTTCCGCAGGCTCGCCGAGCGGCTGGTGACGCTGGGCGTCCCGGACACGGTGATCGTGCTCGGCTGGGAGATGAACGGCACCACCTACTCGCACCGCTGCGGACCGGACCCGGAGAACTGGAAGGCGTACTGGAAGCGCATCGTCAACGAGATGCGTTCCGTGCCCGGTCAGAGGTTCAAGTTCGATTTCGCCCCCAACCGGGGCACGGACGCGATCGGCTGGACCCGCTGCTACCCGGGCGACGACGTGGTCGACATCATCGGAATGGATTCGTACGACCAGGCTCCCGGCGAGACCTTCGACGAGCAGATCTCGCAGCCGTACGGGCTCCAGCAGCACGTCGACTTCGCAGAAGCACACGGCAAGGAGATCTCGTACCCGGAGTGGGGGCTGTTCCGGCACGGGGACAACGCGGAGTACGTGCGGCGCATGCTGCAGTGGATCGAGCAGCACAAGCCGCTCTACCACACCATCACCGACTACTGCCCGCACGGCGTGTGGCAGTGCAAGCAGAACCCCGAGTCGTCGAAGGCCTTCCGGGAGGCCCTGACCCCGGAGAAGGCCGGCCCGGTGATCCCGACGCCCGTCGTCCCGACGCCGGTGGTGCCCACCCCGGTCGTACCCACGCCCGTCGTCCCGACGCCTCAGCTCCCCACACCCCAGATCCCGACGCCTTCTATCCCGACGCCGGAGATCCCGACGCCTTCGGTCCCGGCACCCGAGATCCCGACGCCTTCGATCCCGGCACCCGAGATCTCCCCGATCCCGACGCCCCAAGTACCGACACCCACACCCGACGTCCCCAAGCCCTTGCCGGTGTCCCCGACTCCGGCCGCCCCCCAGGTCAGCCCGAGCCCGCTCGCACCGAAGCCCGAGCCCGCCCCGGCCGTGACGCCGAAGCCCAAGCCCACCCCCAAGCCCCAGCCCCAGCCCCAGCCGGAGACCCCGCCGAAGAACAGCAAGCAGTGGTGCGTGCCGCTGAGCTTCGGCGAGTGGCTGTCCAGGCTCGTCGGCAAGCAGTCGGTCTGCGTGAAGGTCGACTGGGGCAGGGAATCCGGCTACTGGCCCTTCTAGACGGCTCATCGCACGCGCAGTTCCCCCAGCCGCGCCCGCCAGTCCCGGGCGGCCGGCAGGGCCTCCCGCAGCGCGTCCACCGCCCGCTCGCGCCCCGCCACCTGCGACTCGTGCAGCCGCAGCAGGGGCGCGAGCGCGTGCGTCGCCAGCAGGAACCGCTGGTTGACGACCGTCTCGGGCCTCCAGTGGTTCTTGTACGGCTCGTTGCCGCGCAGGAAGCTCACCACCGGGCGGCCGTCGGCCAGCGCCCGCCCCGCCTCGTGGCGCAGCAGCAGCGTCGCCACGTCCACCTTCCGGGCGCGCAGTTCCGGGTCGGCCCCGTACAGGTAGCCGCCGCTCAGCCCGGCCGACAGCAGCGTGACGTTGGCCGCCACCACCTTCCCGTCCAGTCGGAACTCCGTCAGCCGGCCCTCCCCCGCCCGCACCATCCGCCGGGTGGCCCGGGTCAGGTGCTCGGCGAAGCGCGGCCTCAGGTGCTCGGGGGTCACCCCACGGCCCCGCCACTGCTTCTCGTGCAGCCGCAGCAGGTTCCGTACGGCACGCGGCACTTCCTGCTCGGTGACCTCGTGCTCCTCGATCCCGACGGCGTCGGTCTTGCGCAGCTTGGCCCGGACCCGCTGGGCTCCGGAGGCCGGCATCCGCTTGACGAGCTCGTCGAAGGGCAGCGCGGGCAGCTCCATGCAGGTGGAGTCGGTGAGCCGGGCGCTCGTCCCCGGCCAGTGCTTGTACAGCTGCTCGACCAAGGCCCCCGGGCGGACCTCGCGCAGGTCGACGACCGCGCCCCGGGCGGCCCGGTGCAGCCCGCGGGCCAGCGCCGGGACGACCTGGTCGGCGTACTCGGCGGCGACGAGCACGTCGAACCAGTCGGTGATGGCGCCGCCGAGCGGCACGAGCAGCGGCATCGGCCGGTGTACGAGCATCAGCGCGGCCGCGCCGACCAACTCCTCGCCGCGCCGCACGAGGACGAGCCGCAGCCGGCCGTCCTTGCCGTACGACAGCCACCAGGAGTGCAGCCAGGCGTGGCTCTGGAAGGGGGTGGCGGTGGGACAGGCGCGGACGAGCCGGTTCCACGGCCCTTCCAGGGCGGCGAACTGCCGGGGGTCGCGGCAGAGGGTCACCGTCAAGGACCGCCCGGCGCAGACCCGGGTCATCGGACGGACTCCTTCTCCTTGGCGTCGGCGTGCTCACCCTGGGCCGGGAGGGAGGCGTACCCCTCCACGACCGGCTGTGCCTCCGGCTCTTCGGGACGCCTGGTCCGGCCGCCGGGGCGGGCGAGCAGCCACAGCCCGCCGAGCAGGCCGCCGGCGCACAGCCCGACCGCCCCGCTGATGGCGGCGGAGGGGGAGGCCGGTTCGGTCGGCGCGACGGCCTGGTTGAACAGCAGCAGCTGAACCCCGGTGTTCTTGGCGGCCTGGTTGCTGCTCAGCGAGAGCGCGTCGGCGACGGCGTTCGCGATGTCGGCGGCGCCGGAGGGGCTCTTCGAGGTACCGGTGATGGCGATCATCGGGGACTCGGGGGAGGTCTCGGCCCGCACCTGGGTCCGCAGCTTCCGGGCGCTGACGCCCGCGCGGGGCTGGGCGTAGGCGAGGGTGGAACTGCTGGTGGCGATACGGGCGTACGCCTGGGCGAAGCCGAGGGCGGTGGCGGGTTCGGTGGTGTCGTCCGGGACGGCGACGACGAAGCTGGTGGCGGCGTACTCGGGGGCCTTGAGCACCCCGTACGCCCCGCCGGCGGCCAGCCCCACCAGCGCGCACGCGGGCAGCGTCCACCAGACCGGCAGCCGGCGGCGGCTCGGCCGGCGCCGGCCTGAACGGTGTTCGGATTCCTTCGGATCAACGGCGTCGGCCATGTGCGTGCGCTCGCTTCCTGTGTCTGGGGGAGTCATGTCGGTCCTGCGGGGTCGTGGGGTCCTGCCGGGTCCTGGCGGGGCCTGCCGGGGCCTGCGGGGGCCTGCGGGGTGTGATCAGCCGGTGTCGGCCCCGCCCTGCCGCCCGGCCGCGGGGGTGCCGGCCTGCCGGGCGCCGCCGGACGGGCCGGTGCCGGGGTCGGCGCCGCCGGACGGGCCGGTGCCGGTGCTGGTGCCGGTGGCGGGGTGCGGGAGGGCCGCTGCGCGGAGCTGGTCCCCGCCCCGCCCTTTCTCCGTTTCCCGGGGCCCCGCCCCGGACCCCGTCCCTTCGGCCTCCGGCCGGGACCGGCTCCCGCCCTCCGGCGTACACCGGGGCACCCTCCCCCGCCCGGGCACACCCAGCCCCGCCGGCGCTTGAGGCGCGGGGTCCGGGGCGGAGCCCCGGGAGCCCCCGGCGCCCAGCCGCTCAGCCGCCCCCGGCACATCCACCCCCGCAAGGGGCACACCCAGCCCCGCCGGCGCTTGAGGCGCGGGGTCGGGGGCGGAGCCCCGGGGGGCCACGGCGCCGAGCCGCTCCGGCCCCGCCCCACCGGGGTCCTGGGCGGCGTCCCCGGGGGTGTTCAGGGCCAGCGCGTACACGTCCAGCAGGAGGGCCGCGCTGCGCGCGATGTCGTAGTGGCGGGCCACCGGCGGCACCGGCAGCCGCTTGGCGCCCGCCTCCATGTGCCCGCGCAGTGCCGCGACGAGTTCCTCCGTACCGGTACCGATGCGGCGGGCCCCCGGCGCCTGCGCGGCCGGCAGGTCGTCGATGGCGGGGCAGGTCACGTGCAGCACGGGCAGTCCCGCCGCCAGCGCTTCGACCACCGCCAGCCCGAACGCCTCCTCCCGCGACGGGGAGACGAAGACGTCCATCGCCGCCAGCAGCGCCGGGATCCCCGGCGTGCGCCCGTCCGCGCTGTCGCCCAGCGGGTCCCGCTCCCCCAGCAGGTGGATCCGGCTCTGCGCGCCCAGCTCCGCCGCCAGCCGCCGCAACGCGGCCCGCTCCGGCCCGTCGCCCGCCAGCAGCAGGTGCGCCCCCGGCAGCGCCGCGACGGCACGTACCAGTACGTCGAACCGCTTGCCCGGCACCAGCCGCCCGACCCCGCCGACGACGAACGCCCGTTCCGGCAGCCCGGTCCTGGCCCGCGTCCCGCGCCGTACGCCCTCGTCGAAGCGGAAGCGGACGGCCTCGATCCCGTTCGGGACGACGTGTACCCGCTCGGCCGGCACCCCCCACGCCTCCAGCCGGGCGGCGACCGTGTCGGACACCGCGACCGTCGCCGCGCCGAGCCGTTCACCGGCCAGGTACAGCGCCCGCACACCGCGCGTCAGTGGCCGGCCCTCGATCTCGCCGTCCCCGAGGGAGTGTTCGGTGGCCACGATCGCCCCGACGCCCGCGAGCCGCGCCGCGAGGCGCCCGTACACGCAGGCCCGGTACAGGTGCGCGTGCACGAGGTCGTACCGGCCGCGCCGGATGAACCGCACCAGCTTCGGCAGCGCCCCCAGGTCCCGGTTGCCGGTCATGCCCAGGTGCACGACCCGGACCCCGTCGGCGCGCAGCCCCTCGGCCACCGGCCCGGGGTTGGTCAGCGTCAGGACGTCGCACCGCATCGGCATGTGCCGCAGCAGCAGCCGCAGTTGCTGCTCGGCGCCACCGACGCCGAGTCCCGTGATGATGTGCAGGGCCTTCACGGCAGCACCACCCGCCGCAGCTCCCGCACCTGGTGCCGCAGCTGCTTCACGCGCAGCCGCGCGCCGCCGTCGGCCTGGCTGACGTGGGTGCGCGGCAGGGCGTACCGCCCGGCCAGCCGCCCGGGGTCGATGGCGCAGGCGTACCCGTACCCGGCGGCCCGGGTCGCCTCGACGACCCGGGTGTCGAGGTGCCCGTACGGGTAGCAGAACCCTTCGGGCAGCACCCCGGTGAGCTCGCGCAGCAGGTCGCGGCTGCCCCGCAGCTCCTGCTGGAGCACGTCGTCGGCGGCCGCGGTGAGGTCTTGGTGGAGCAGCCCGTGCGAGCCGATCTCCTGTCCGGAGTCGGCGATCTCCCGTACGCCCTCCGCGGTGAGCAGCGCCTTGCGCGGCCCCAGCGGGTCCCACACGTTGTCCACTCCGAGCCTGCCGGGCAGGACGAAGAGGGTGGCGGTGCAGCCGTGGCGGCGCAGCAGCGGCAGCGCCCGGGTCAGGAAGTCGCCGTAGCCGTCGTCGAAGGTCAGCCCGACCAGCCCGGCGGCTCGCCCGGCCGCGCGGGCCCTCAGCAGTTCGCCGACGGACACCCCGCGCAGGCCGCGCGAGCGCAGCCACAGCAGCTGGGTCTCCAGCGCGACGGGGGTGACGGTGATGCCGTACGGGTCCTCGGCGGGGTCCGTGAACTCGGCGACCGAGTGGTACATCAGGACCCACGGCAAGGCGGTCCGGCGGGGTGGGTCCACCAGGGCGGCGGGGGCCGTGTCGGTGTCAGCGGACATTGCGGAACCTCTGCGTGAGCTGGGAGATCTGAGCGGGCAGGGCGGTGACTTCGAGGGCGCGTATGGCCGTTCCGGTGGCCCCGAACATGGCCGGGACCAGCAGGCAGCCCAGTGCGGCGCTGAGCAGCGGGTCGGGGATCATGGGCCCGGCGATCCAGCCGGTGGCGCCGGCCGCGACGGCCGCGACGCCGAGCCGCCCGATGCTGACGGCGACCCGGCGGACCTGGATGGCGACGATCCGGGAGCCGAGGCCGGTGAGCAGGAGGGCGGCGGTGGTGGAGATGCCGGCCGCGTTGGCGGCGGCGATGCCGTAGGTGCCCCACCAGCGGACGGCGAAGGCTCCGGCGACAACGTTGACGAGGAGTCCGGCGGCCATCGCGCACGCCGGGAACCAGGTGGGCCGGGCGGTCGAGAAGAACGGCCGGGACAGCGCCCCCACGAGGCAGTGGCCGAGCAGGCCGAGCCCGTACACCCGCATCACGGAGGCCGTGGCGAGGGTGTCCCGGTGCGTGAAGGCCCCGCGCTCGAACAGGACCTGGATGATCTGGGGCGCGTAGCCGATGACCAGCGCGGTGCCCATGAGCACGGCGAGCGAGGCCAGCGCCAGGTCCCGCTCGACACGGCGCCGGGCCTTCTCCCGCTCCCCGCCGGCCATGGCCTGGGCGACGACGGGGAAGGTGACGGTGCAGATCATCAGCGACAGCACCATCGGCATCTGCGCGACCTTCTGCGCGTAGTTCAGGTGCGAGATCGCCCCGGGCGGCAGGGAGGCGGCGAGGAAACGCTCGACGAGTACCTGCGACTGCCGGGACACCGCGAAGAAGATCACCGGCGCGATGACCCCGAAGGCGATGAGGGTCGGCCGGTCGCGGTCGCGCTGGCTGCGGGCGGCGCCGCGGCCGCGGGGCGTGCCGAAGCCGACGTTCCTGATGAAGGAGGGCAGTTGGACGAGGACCATCAGCAGCCCGCCGACGGCGACACCGGCCGCGGCGGCCCGCACCCCCCACAGGGCGTGGAGGGCGACCATCGTGCCGATGATGCCGACGTTGTACGAGACGTAGATCGCGGCGGGCGGCACGAAGGAGCGGTGCGCGCGCAGCGCCGCGCTGAAGTACCCGGCGACGCCGAAGGAGAGCACGGTCAGGGCGGTCAACCGGGTGCACTGGACGGCGAGTGCGGGGTCGGGCAGACCGGGGGCGAGTACGGAGACGACGGCGGGCGCGGCGAAGACGAGCAGGGCGGCGACCACGGCGAGGAACAGCACGAGCCGTGGCAGGGTCGCCCCCACGAGCAGCCGTACGGGATCCTGCGCGCGGGCCTCCTTGCGGCTGAGCCCGCTCCGGGCGGCGGCCCGCCGGGCGAGGGCATGGCTGAAGGCGGGCACCATGAGCAGGGCCATGGCGTCCTCGATGAGCAGCGTCGAGGCCATCTCCGGCACGGTCCAGGCGATCAGGAAGGCGTCGCTGTCGTGACCGGCCCCGAAGAGGTGTGCGATGGTCTGGTCCCGCACCAGCCCGAACACCGCCCCGGCGGCGGTCAGTCCGGCGGTGACGGCCGCGGCCTTCGCCAGGAACCGCCCGAGCGGCTGGCTCCCACCGGGGGCGGCCGGATCGGAGGGTCCTCCCGCACGGCGGGCGTACCCGGGCCGGCTCCCGCCGGGGGTGCCGCCGTCACGCCCGTCGCCCGGCCCGGGCGCCGCCCCGGGCCGCGCGCCGCCGGCTCCCATGGGCCCGCCCGTCCAGGCGGCGATCCGGACGCTCCGCGGCCCGGGATCGCCGCCCGCGTAACCGGCCGTGCCGTACCCCGGCGCACCGGCGACGGGGGCCGCCCCGGCTGCGGACCGCCCTCGGAGCTCGCCCGCGTACCCGGCGGATCCGAACTCCCCCGGGGCCGGGCCCCCCGGCTTCCCCGGGACGGGTACCGGCCCGGCCCCGGGGGCCGGTGCCCCCGGGCCGGCCGGCAGGCCGCGCGGCCCTGACCCGAAGTCCGCCGGAGGCGGGCCCCCCGGTTCCGCCGGGCCGTCGGTGGAACGGGGCGACACCCCGCCCGCCACGCCGGGTTCCGCCGCGCCCGGGCCGTCGGCGGCTCGCGGCAGCCCGCCGGTCACGAACCCCGGGTCCGAAACCGCGGGGACCCGGCCCGCATCCGGCAGGCCGGAGCCCGGACCCGCCGGGCCGTCGGCGGCGCGCGGCAGCCCGCCCGTCACGAAGCCCGGATCCGACACGGTCGGCACGGCCGGGTCCGGAGTGCCCGGGACATGGGTGGGGCCCGCCCCGGCCGGGGGGCCGGAGGCGGGCCGCCAAGGCGTGGTGTCCGTCACGGGCCGTCCGCACCCGGAACGGCGCGCATGCCGGTGCGCCCGCCCGCGGCAGCAACCGCACCGCCGCGCGAGCGGCCACCCGAACCGGCGCCCCCGCGCACCCCGCCCTCCGGCCCCCCGCCGGAGGCGGACGGCCTCGCCGGGGAACCCAGGGCGCCCACAGTGGCAGAGCCGGAGCCGTCGGCCGTCGCGGCCTCGCCCAGCGGACCACTGGCCCCCCGGGAGGGAAGGGCCCACCAGGCCGCCAGGCCGACGATCACACCGGTCAGGACCGTCGACGGCCCGCCGATGTCCGCGTACAGGAAGTCGATGAGCTGCCACACGAACAGGCCGACCGCGATCAGCCCGCAGTCCCGCGCGGGCTCCTCACCCCGCGCAACCCCGCCGGAGGCGATCGGCCCGCAGTCCCGCACGCCCGCCTCACCCCGCGGACCCGGACCCCGCACGCCCCCGCCCCTGGCGAGCCGGCTGAGGCCCGCCACCAGGAGCACCGCCCAGCCGCCCGCGAGCGCGGTCAGCCCCGTCAGCCCCTGCTCGCTCAGGACCAGGAGGTACATGTTGTGCGGCGAGAGCAGCGGCTGCCGCACGAACCCCTGGCCCGCGCCCGCCGTGTCGCTGCCGGAGGACAGGCTCAGTGAGGAGTGCCCGTCCCGGTTGGCCGGGAAGCCCTTCAGCCCGACCCCCACCGCAGGCCGCTCGCGCCACATCGACTCGGCCGCGGCCCACATCGTGTAGCGGTCGGTCACCGACTGGTCGGGCGCGTCCGAGACCTGGGTGATCGAGGCCAGCCGCTCGCCGACCATCTCCGAGCCGACCCCGAGCCCGCCCACCAGCACCACGCCGACGGCGCACAGCGCGACCAGCACCTTCAGCGCCCGCCGGATCCCCGCCAGGAAGATCACCAGCAGGGCCGCCCCCGAGGTCGCGATCCACGCGCCCCGGCTGAACGACAGCACCAGCGGCACCACCAGCAGCAGCGCGACGCCCCCGGCGGTCCGACGGACCCGCGGCGCGAGCCCCGGCGCCAGGGCCAGCGCGGTCGCCGTGATCAGTCCGTACGCCACCACCGTGGCCATGCCCATGACGTCACCGGGGCCGAAGGTGCCCACGGCGCGGATGTCCTCGCCCTGGTAGGAAGCCCCGGTGTGGGTCGCGTACTGCACGACCCCCACCGCGCCCTGCACCAGCGCCAGCACCACGAAGCACCCGGCGGCCAGCCGGAACTCCCCCGCGTCACGCACCAGCAGCACCACCGCCGCCGGCACCAGGACGAAGACCTGCAAGTAGCGGACGAACCCCGGCAGGGCCGCGTACGGGTCCCCGGCGGTCATCGTCGCCACCGCGAGCCCCACCCCCGGCGCCCCGAGCACGAGCACGGCCGTCGGGCTCAGCGCCCGCACCCGGCCGCGCACCGCCTGCACGGCGCACACCAGCGCCAGCACCAGCGAGGCCGCGTCGGCCGGGCCGACCTTCCCGGAGGCGGTCGCGTCCCCCGCCGGGAGCGGGGCCAGGAGGAACAGCACGGTCGCGGCGAGCGGCAGCAGCGGCCAGTGCCGCCGCAGCAGCACCGGCACACCGGGCCGTCCACCCCGCATGGATACCGCAAGGCTCATCAGCTGCCCCCCAGCCGGAAGCGGAAGAAGGAGGCCGCGGTGCGGGCGAGGATCCACAGGTCCTGCCACAGCGACCAGGTGTCGATGTAGTGGTTGTCGAACCGGGCCCGGTCCTCGATGGAGGTGTCCCCGCGCAGGCCGTTGATCTGGGCCAGCCCGGTGATGCCGACGGGCATCCGGTGCCGGGCCTCGTAGCCGGGGTGGACGGTGGAGAACTTGGCGACGAAGAAGGGCCGTTCGGGCCGGGGACCGACCAGGCTCATGTCACCCCGTACGACGTTCCACAGCTGCGGCAGCTCGTCCAGCGAGGACTTGCGCAGGAAGGAGCCGACCGCGCTCATCCGGCGGTCCCCCGCGACCGTCCACCGGGTGGCGGCCTCGTGCGCGTCGGCGCGCAGGGTACGGAACTTCAGCAGGGTGAAGGGCCGCCCGTACAGGCCGACCCGCTCCTGCCGGAAGATCACCCCCGGCCCGTCCCCGATCCGTACGGCGAGCGCGCAGGCGGCCATCACGGGCCCCGCCACGACCAGCGCGAGCAGCGCGAGCACGGCGTCGATGCCGCGCTTCGCCCAGCGCTCCACCGGGCGCCCGGGGCGCGGCAGCAGCGGCTGCACGGCGTACCCCCACAGCTGGTCGGCGGGGCACGCCACCCGCATGCCGGTGACCTTGGCGGTGCCGGCCGGGTCGGCGAGCCAGAGCCGGCAGCCGTGGTCGTGGAAGAGCCGGACCAGGGAGGCGGTGCGCTCGTCGGCCTCGGGCGGGCGCGTGAACACCGCGTGCCGGACGGAGTTCTGGATCACCGCGCGCCGGATGTCCTCGTGGGTGGCGAGCAGGGGCATCGCGCCGCGCTCCCCTTCGGCGGCGGCCTCGGTGTCGGCGATCCCGACCGGGCGCAGGCCGAATTCGGGGCGGCCGTGCAGGGCGGCGGCCACCGCGCCCGCCCCGGCGCCGGGTCCGACGACGAGGGCGGAGGCGGGCCTGCGCACGGCCGAGCGGCGCCGGCACTGGTTGACGAACCCCCGTCCCGCACAGGTCAGTACGGCCTGGAGGCAGACGGCGGCCAGCAGGACGCCCCATCCCAGGGCCCGGCCGGGGTCGACGGCGGCCCAGATCGCCGCGGCCGCGCACCACAGCACGGCGGACCGCCCGGCCAGCACGGGCAGTTCGAGCAGCGCGGAGGGCGCGAGCCGCGGCCGGTACAGCCCGGCCTGCGCGTGCAGGCCGGCGAGGAGCAGGGCCATCGGCACGGCCGCCCCGGCCGGCGGCGCCGGTGCGGGCAGCGCGGCCACGGTCAGTACGGCGGCCAGCGCGTCGGCGGTGAGCAGCGGGAGCACCCGCCCGCGGCGGCGGATCCGCTGCGGGCGCACGACGGGGCGGGCCCGGTCGGCCTCGGGTCCGCGCGGGGGGTGGATGGCGGCCTGGGCACGGCGTGCTGCTGGGTCCGGCGCAGGCGCCAAGCCGGGCCCCGGTCCGCCCTGCCCGGTGTGCCGCCTGGCGGGTGCGCTGTCCATCGTCATCGGGTGTTGCGCTCCTGGTTCAAGGGCCGGGGCCTGCCCAGCAGTTCGTGGTACAGACCGGTGACCGCGTCCGTGGTCCGCCGCACGTCGAAGTCGGTCCGGGCGTGCTGCCGTGCCTGCTCCCCGAGTTCGGCGAGCAACCGCGGCTCGGCGAGCAGCCCTCCCAGGGCCTTGGCCAGGGCCGTCGGGTCCTCCGGCGGTACCAGGCACAGGCGTCCCTGGCCGGGTGGCAGGCTTTCCCGGGCCCCGCTGACGTCGGAGACCAGGACCGGGCGGCCGCAGGCCATGGCTTCGAGCGGGGCGAGCGCCATGCCTTCCCACCGTGACGGCAGTACAACGAGATCGGCGGCCCGAAGCCACGGTCGGATGTCCCGGGCGGCTCCCGCGAAGAGCACTCGCGTGCCGGACGGGGCTGCCGTGCGGCGCAGCCGTTCGGCGTCGGGGCCGTCGCCGACGAGGGCGAGGCGGGCTCCGGGGACGGCGGCGAGCAGCTCCGGCCAGGCGCGGAGCAGGACGTCCTGCCCCTTCTGCTGGCAGAGCCGGCCCACGCAGACGGCGAGGGGGCCGTCGCCCCGGAAGGCGGCGGGCAGCGGCAGCGCCGCGCGGGCCAGGGCCTTGTCGTGGTCGGGATCGGGGGCGCCGGGGCGGAAGTGGTCGAGGTCGACGCCGTTGCGGATCACCTCCCAGCGGGCGGTGATGCCCTCGGCCTCGCCGGCGCGGCGTTCGGCCTCGCTGACGCAGAGCACCCGGTCGGCCCATCGGGCCCCGTACCTCTCCCAGCGCAGGGCGAGGGCGGCGGTGGCCCCGCCGACGGCGTCGAAGGACCAGGCGTGGGGTTGGAAGACGGTGGTCAGGGCGCCGCGCGCGGCGAGCCGCCCGGCGAGGCCCGCCTTGGCGCTGTGGGCGTGCAGCACGTCGGGCCGTACGCGGCTCAGCAGCCGCCGGGCGCCGAGGACTTCGGCGGGCAGGGCGGGGCCGGGGGCCCGCCCGGCGCGCCAGGTGAGCACCTCGGCCCCGGCGGCCCGGGCGGCGTCGGCGAGGACGCCGCCGCGCGGGCAGCCGACGACGGTGCGCAGGCCCGCGGCGCTCTGGGCGCGGACGAGGTCGGTGACGACCCTGGCCACGCCGCCGTCGACGGGCTGGACGAGATGGAGGACGGTCGTGGGCCGTGCGGCCCGTGGCTGTGTGGGCACGTGGAGTGCTCCTACGTTCAGCGGCGCGCGTCTGTCTGAACGAAGAGCACACCGAGGAAATGACCCTGACTTTCGCCCTTGAACCTGAAGTCCAGGCTGTGGGCGCCACCGGACAGGGCGGGACTCAGGTCGAACACGTCCGCGTCATATCCGAGATTGTTGATGTGTTCGGGCTGTCGCTTGAACGGGTGACCCCCGAATTCCGTGATCGTGGAATTCATAACATCATTAAAAGGATTTTCTGTATCGCCGAGCGTCACCCGGCGCCCACTGTCGGAGGTCACGGTGAGTGAGTCCCCGTCGATCCCGCGGTCCCCGTCGTAGCCGACCAGCCCGACCTTCCCCGCGGACCCCGGCGGCGCCGCCAGCCCGTCGACCTCGACGATTCCGTCGGAGGCCCGGGCCTCCAGCGCCTCGAAGCCGTCCCACAGCGAGATCCGGCGCAGCGGTTCCTTCGGGTGCTCGTAGGCCACGACCAGCGTCCAGCCGCCCCAGGCCCCCGCCTCGGAGTGGCCCATGGCGACGTTCAGCTGGGAGACAATCCACACCCCGGCCCCGCCCGCCCGCACCATCGGGGTCACGTCGGCCGAGGCCTGGTAGGCATCGCTGCCGGCGTCCGTCCGGTGGCCCATCACCGTGTCGGCGAGGACCTCCTTGTAGGCCCCGCCGGGCTCGGCGACCAGGACGCGGCCGTTGTCCTCCGGCGGCTTCTGCTCGCCCACCCGCAGGTTCCCGCCCCAGTAGAGCCGGGCGTACGAAACCCTCGCACCCTGCGGGATCCGGAGGTCGGCCCGGGTGGAGTTGTAGGTGTCCGGGTCCGCGTCGACCTCGTTGTAGAACATCTCGAAGTCGCCGTTGACCCCCGCCGCCCCCCGCGCGACCTCGGCGCAGGACGCGGCCCCGGGGGACTCCCGCCTCCGGCAGCCGATGGCGGAATTGGAGGCCCGTACCAGCCCGCCGTGCTGCACGGCCTGGTAACGCTCGGTGAAGGGGACGCGGGGCAGTTCTTTCGGAGACGGGGCACCCGCAGCCGGCGACACGGAAACGACCAGGCAGGACAGCAGACCGAGCGTGCCGAGGATTCTGCGGGAGGAACCCATGGCGCAGTCTCCATTTTCGATCAACGGGACAAAACAGGAGTGCACTTTGTCAGAAATCGGGCTGGAAATCACGTCGGACTCGCTCGTACGGCCTTTCGGGCGATATCGCGCACCTTCCGGACCGGAACGTCGTTATGGCTTGCACCATTGTTCGAACCGAAAGGAATTACGGAGATGAAGAAGAGGCTGGTGCGCGGCACCACCATGGCCGTCGCGAGCGCCGCGATGCTGATGGGCGGCGCGGGCCTCGCCTCCGCCCACGGTGGGGACGGCGCGACGGCGGACGGCTTCACCGGCGGCTCCCCCGGCGTCCTGTCCGGCAACCTGCTCCAGGTCCCGGTGGACGTGCCGGTGAACGTCTGCGGCAACACCGTGAACGTGATCGCCCTGCTGAACCCGGCGTTCGGCAACACCTGCGTGAACGCCTGACCGTCAACCGTGCCGCCCGAAACGGCTGCATCCGGGTGAAGCCACGCAACCCAAACCAGGGCCGGGCCGTTGATCCGAGTGCTCCACTACCGGGCAATCCTGCAAAAAAGGGACGACAATGATCAAGAAGATGATGGCCTCGGCCGCGGTTGCCGCCTCGGTCGTGGGCATGGGTGCGGCCATGGCGCCGCAGGCGATGGCGATCGGCAACGACCACGGCATCAACACCGTGAACGGCAACGGCGCCTCGCAGATCTACGGCAACCAGGCCACCTACGGCAACATGAGCCCGCAGATGGCCCTGATCCAGGGCTCCTTCAACAAGCCCTGCATCGCCCTGCCCGCGAAGGCCAACGTGCAGTCCGTGCTGGCCCTGGTCAACGTCGGCGTCCAGGACATCCCGGTCCTGTCCAGCCCGCAGAACCAGCAGTGCACCGAGAACTCCACGCAGGCCAAGGGTGACGAGGCCCTCTCGCACATCCTGGACAACATCCCGGTGCTCTCCGGCAACGCCTCCGCCGGCAGCTGACCGAGACCCGTGCCAGCGAGGCCGCCGCACCTTCGGGTCGCGGCGGCCTCGCCGCTTGTGGATTTGCGGCGCACCCGATCGGAAAAAGGGATCTCCGTAAATCCGCCGATACACCGGAACCAGAATTCGGGCAGGGCATCGGAGTGAATTCCCCGACCGTCGCCGAAAATCCCTGGTTTCTTTTGCCCCGGACACTCGTTGTTAATTCTGCAGTGGATACGCCTCTGCGGGAAGGATCGAAAACAAATGACGTACAAGAAGGCAGTGGTGCTGGCCGCCGGCGTTCTGATGGCTGCCGGTGCCGCCTCCCCCGCCATGGCCGACTCGGAGGCCGCCGGCGTCGCGAAGGAGTCCCCCGGCGTCCTGTCCGGCAACCTGCTCCAGGTCCCGGTGCACGTTCCGGTCAACGTCTGCGGCAACACCGTCAACGTGATCGCCCTGCTGAACCCCGCGTTCGGCAACACCTGCGTCAACGCCTGACCAAGCTCTTGTGCCCGCAAGGGCAACCTCCTCGAAGGTGGCCTCGGAGTGCACGGCGGTGCACTCCGAGGCCACCTTCGATTCAGCACCGGCGCCACCGCCGGTAGACAGGGAAGGACCCATGCGACAGGTACTGAGCCGACAGGTACTGGGCAAGGGGATGCTCACGGCCGCAGCCGCGTCGAGCCTGCTGTCGATCGCGACCGGTGCGGCCTACGCACACCCCGGAGCGACGGCCGAGGCCTCTCATTCGCCGGGGGTGCTGGCCGGCAACAGCGTCTCGGTACCGGTCACGTTCGCGCCGAACGTCTGCGGCAACAGCGTGGACGCCGGGGCGGGACTCAACCCCGCGTTCGGCAACACGTGCGCCACGACGACCGGCTCCCACGCCGACGACGACCGCGCCGAAGACGAATACGCGCGCTACCTCAGCCCCGAGAACGCCGAGGCCCTGGAGCGCTACCTCGACGAGCGCGAGGCCCGCCGGAGCGTTCCGGAGCAGCGCCACGCATCCCCGCACGAGCAGCGCGGCTACGGCGACTCCGAGGAGCGGCAGCGGCCGCGCCACCAGACCCCGGGCGGCCAGGGCGGCTACGGCCACACCGAGGAAGAGCAGCCGCGCCACCAGACCCCGCACGGCCAGGGCGGCTACGGCCACTCCGACGAGCAGCAGCAGGGCGAGGAGGAGTGCGACGACCACCCCCGCCCCGAGGCCGAGCACCCGGCCCCCGCGCCCCACCCGGCTCCCCCTGCTCCCCCGAAGCCGCAGCCGAAGCCGCAGCCCGTGGAGGAGCAGCCGCCGCCGGCCCCGGTGGAGGAGGCCCCCAAGCCGCTCCCCGCCCCGGCACCGGCTCCGCTCCCGGCCCCCGCGCCCGTCGAGGAAGCCCCGTTGCCGCCGGCCCCGGCGCCCCAGGCGCCGCCCGTGGAGGAGGCGCCCGCGCCACTGCCCGCCCCGGCTCCCGTACCGGCACCGGTCGAAGAGGCCCCGAAGCCGCTCCCCGCCCCCGCGCCGCAGGTCCCGGCCCCCACTCCCGGTACGGAGGAGGCCCCCGCGCCGCGGCCTCCGCACGGCAGCCAGCCCGTGGAGCGTCCGGCCGACCAGCCCCCGGCCGCCCCCGCGGGCGACACCCCGGTCCACCTGCCCCCGGCCCCCGCGCCGGCCCCCGTGGCCCCGGCCCCGCAGTTCCCCGCCCCCGCACCCGCACCCGTACCCGCACCGGCGCGGGTGACCGCGCCCATGCTGGCCGAGACCGGCGCGGGCCAGCCCGCGGCCGCGGCGGCCCTCGCGTCGGCCCTGATCCTGGGCGGCGCCATTCTGTACCGGCGCTCGCGCATCGCCTGACCGGCAATACCGGTAATCGGAAAAGACAGCGGCCGGAGAATCCCCGATCGGATTCTCCGGCCGCTGTCATGTCCGCACTATGCGCCTGCGGCCCTCCGCGTTTCCGTACGGGCGGGCGATCGTTACCCATGGAGAAAAGCGGCGCGATGGTCGCCGCCGACCTCTGTCCACGAAAGAAGAGGATTTCGACAATGAAGCTCTCGAAGGTCGCCGCTGTCATCGTCGGCTCCGTAGCCGCCCTCGGTGCCGCCGCCCCCGCCTTCGCAGCCGACGCCCCGGCCGCGGCGATGCCCCCGATGAGCTTGACCGGCGGGGCGACGGAGGTGCTGAACGCCGTCAATCCGGTCTCCGAGGCGCTCCCGCAGACCGCCGGCAACGCGCTGGCCGAGCAGGGCGAGGCCGTCAACAAGGTCGTGGGCACGGTGCAGAAGGTCAACAAGGTCCGCAACGACGCGCCCGGTACGGTGCTCGGCCTGGCGAACGGCGCCACCAAGGCGTCCCCGGCACTCGGCGGCATCGACATCAACGGCGGTCAGGGCTGAGCCGCCCGGACAAGACTGTGGGCGCCACCGGCAAGGCCGGGGCGCCCACAGTCGGTTGAGCTGTCGAGCCGTCTGGCAGTCGCTCCGCGGACGTCAGTCGTTGACGCAGACGTTGCCGAACGCGGGGTTCAGCGCACCGATGACGTTGACGGAGTTGCCGCAGACGTTGACCGGAACGTGGACCGGGACCTGACCCAGGTTGCCGGACAGGACACCGGGGGAACCCACGGCCGCGCCGTCGGCCGACGAGTCGGCCATAGCGGAGCCGGCGGCACCGGCCGCAGCGAGACCAGCGGTGGCCAGGACCAGGGCGGCCTTCTTGGCAGAGTTCATGGGAAGTGCACCTTCTGTTCGATGTTCTGCCCCGAACCGGGGCTCACATCGAGCGAAACGGCCCAACCTCCCGGACGACACGGCCTCGTGCCGGATCAGACCTGTTCAGCTCAATAGTCGTAGTCGTGCGACGGGCTCCAGGCGGCCCTCCCCGTACCCCGCAGGTCCGGGAGATCGGGGATTCCCGGGATGTCGGGGAGCTCCGGCACCAGCTCCGCCGGAGGCTTGAGCGGCGTCGTCGCCGGCGTGTCCGGAAGCACCGTGTCCGCCGGCGGGATGTCCACCGGCAGCTTCGGGATTTCGGGCACGATGTCGGAGAGGTCGGGGAGCTTGAGGTCGGGGAGTTTGAGGTCGGGGAGTTTGATCTCCGGGATCTTCGGCAGCGTCACCCCGGGCGGCAGCAGGCCGCCCAGCGACCCGAGGAGGTCCCCGAGGGTCTTGGTGAGGCCCGCGAGGAGGTCGTCGATCGGGCCGGCCGCGGCCGCCCGTTCCTGCATCTCCTCGATCTGCTGCTCGACGGCCGCCGATCGCCTGGAGATCTCGGCGGTGCCCTGACCGTCCGCGGCGCCGGCGGGGGCGGCCGCGCCGGTCAGTATGACGACGGCGAGGGCCGACGGGACGAGCATGCGGGCGCGGGACGGCTTGGTGCGGTGCATGGGTGTTCCTTCTGGTGGTGGCATACAAGCGGACCAGAGCGATCCACTTCCTCACTCACCGTGCGAACACCTCGCACGGAGCGCAACCGGATCATGAACGGCTGAGGGTTCGTACGGGCTTCGCGCACGCGTCCGCAGAAGGCTCACCCCCTCCGGGGAAAACCCTTCGCCGCGCGGGCCGTTTGAGTGAAGCACCGGAACCAACGCCCCGGTGGGGCAGTTGACCAGGGCGCTCCATCAGCGGGCACTCGTGCGACAAAAGGATCAAGATGTTCAAGAAGTTCATGACCGCCGCCGCGGTCTCCGCCGTTGCGGTCGGCGCGGGCGCCGCTGCCGCTGCCCCGGCCATGGCCATCGGCAACGACAACGGCATCAACACGGTCAACGGCAACGGTGCCACGCAGGTCTACGGCAACCAGAAGACCCACGGCGACCAGAGCCCGCAGCTCGGCCTGGTCCAGGGCACCCTGAACAAGCCCTGCATCGGCCTGCCGGCGAAGGTCAACGCCCAGTCCCTGGTCGCGGTCCTCGCCAACGTCGGCGTCCAGGACATCAACGTCCTGTCCAACCCGCAGAACCAGCAGTGCACCGAGAACTCCACCCAGGCCAAGGGCGACGAGCCGCTCTCGCACATCCTGGACAACATCCCGGTCCTCTCGGGCAACGGCTCCGTCGGCAGCTGATCCCAGCCCCCGCGTCGAGCGACGAGGGCCCCGGCAGCGTCCAGCTGCCGGGGCCCTCGCGCGTTCGGCCGTACCTGTCGGCGTCACCCGGTCCAGAAGTCCCACCACCGGGTCAGGACGAGCATCCCGATCACCCCGGTGTGCAGGGCGGGCGGGGCCCAGGCGAACTCGGCGAAGAAGCCGCGGACCGGGCCGGGGGCGGGGAGCGCGCCGGTACGGACGTTGTGCGCGGTGACCGCCCAGAACATCAGCAGGGTCGCCAGCCAGGCCAGGCAGCACCACAGGCAGAGCGCGTTGATCTCGTACAGGGACTGGATCATCAGCCAGGTGCAGAACCCGACGCCGAAGACCGTGCCCGCGTTCAGGCCGAGCCAGAACCAGCCCCGGTAGCGGGCACCGGCCAGCAGGCCCGCGGCCACGCACACCACGACACCGTACGAAACCAGCCCGAGCATGGGGTTGGGGAAGCCGAACGCGTGCGCCTGCTCGCTCTGCATCACGCTGCCGCAGGAGACCACCGGGTTGAGGCTGCACGCCGGTTTGAAGTCCGGGTCCTCCAGCAGGAGGAACTTGTCGAGGGTGATGACCCAGGAGGCGAGGAGTCCGGCCGCCCCGGTCAGGGCCAGCAGCCAGGCCAGGCCCTTTGAAGCGGGCACCGCGCCCTCGGACCCGCTCTCGTGTCGACTGCCGGGCCGTCCCTGCTGGCGCGGGACGCCCACTGTGTTGGTTGCCATGCGGCCCATGGTCCCGCGCTCCACCACAGAACGGGCCGAACCATGCTCTTCCGTACGGAAGTTGACCTGAAGGTGTGGTGGGAACCACTGATGGTTCCCGGACGTTTTACCGAACCCCGGACGTTATGTCAGAGCCAGGGGCTACGTTGAGCTTCCGCGAAGTGACTAGCTGCGACGGCCTGGAGACCCACCTTGAGCGATCCGTACGAGACAACCGAGGCGCACCTCGACCGCCTCCTCGGCCGCACCCTCAACTCCTTCGACCTGCCGGACGGGTTGGTCGAACGCCTCGGCGCGGCGCTCGCCCACAGCTCTTCGCTGTACACCACCCACCACAGCCCGGCGACGGGGCTGTGGCGGGAGACCCACCGGCACACCTACCTGCTGGCGGACGGCGGTTCGGTCTCCCTGTGGGAGCTGTCGTACCGGCTCGGCGAGGGCGACCGCACGGTCCGGCACGAGGTCTTCGCGAGCAAGGCGGAGACCTGCCTGGCCGTGGCCCGGCTGTTCGGCGGGGTCTCGGCGGACGCGGCGCTGGATCCGGTGCTGCCCGCGGACGACGATGAGCCGGAGAACGACGTCGCCGTGCTGACCGCGCTGTTCGCGGCCGCGGCCCCCGCGCAGCGGCACCGGGAGTACGCGGTGGAGCAGTCCGCCGACCACGCCCGACGGGTCCTGCGGCGCGCGGAGAACCCGGACCGGCCCGGCGAGGAGGTGGCGGCGCTGCTGCGGTCGGCGTACGCGCACCACATCACGCAGGCGTTCGGCAGCGCCCGGCAGTGCCGCCCCGACGGGCGGGACGCGGGCTTCAGCCTGTACGAGCACGCCTTCGTGCTGCTGGACGGTACGGAGTTCAGCCTGTGGGAGGTCGAGCACACGGCCACGCCGGACGGGCGGCACATGTGCGAGGTGTACGACAGCGAGGCCGCCGCGCGCGGAGCGATGGAGCTGCGCGCGCGGGTGCGGTAGCGCTGCCGCTGGGCCCGGCGGTCCACGGCCCGGGCCGCCGACCCCTGCGCCGTGGCCGGCGGGGTCCTTCGCCGGTTCGGCCCGCGCGGGTGCGGTGGTGCCGCGGCCGGCGGCCCCCGGCGGTCCACGGCCCGGGTCGCGCCGGCCCGTTCGCCCGTGCGCGCCTCAAGCCGTGACGGGGTCCGACAGGACCAGGTCGAGGGGCAGGTCCTCGGTGATGACGCGGACCCCTTCGGGGTCGAGGTCCGCGGGGGTCGGCATGGCGCTGCCGGGGAGCCGGACCGCGGCCGCGCCGTGGGCCAGGGCCGAGGCGAGGGCGGCCGGGCCGGCGCCTCCCGCGACGAGGAAACCGGCCAGGGAGGCGTCGCCCGCGCCGACGTTGCTGCGGACCCGGTCCGCGGGGACCTGCGCGGTGCCGTAGTGGACCCCGTCCCCGGCGACCAGGAGCTGGCCGTCGGCGCCCAGCGAGGCGAGCACCGCGCCCGCGCCCAGTGAGCGGAGCTCCCGCGCCGCGTCGAGCACGTCGCCCAGGGTGGACAGCGGGCGGCCGACCGCCCGGGCCAGCTCACCGGCGTTCGGCTTGATGACGTCGGGCCGGGCCGCGAGCGCCGCGAGCAGCGCCGGGCCGGAGGTGTCCAGGGCCACGCGGGCGCCGCCTTCGTGGGCGCGGGTGACGAGTTCGGCGTACCAGTGGGGTTCGAGGCCCCGCGGGAGGCTGCCGCAGCAGGCGATCCACCGCGCGCCGCCGGAGCAGCCGTGGACGGTCCCGAGGAGGAGGGCGGATTCCGTCGGCGTCAGCTCCGGGCCGGACGCGTTGATCTTGGTGAGGGTGCCGTCGGGTTCGACGAGGGAGATGTTCGAGCGGGTCTGGCCGGAGATGGAGACCGCGGTGACGTCCACGCCCTGCGCGCCGAGGAGTTCGGCGATCAGGGCGCCCGGGGCTCCGCCGAGCGGGAGGACCGCCGTCGTGCGGTGGCCCGCGGCGGCCACCGCGCGGGAGACGTTGACGCCCTTGCCCCCGGGGTCGACCCGGTCGCCGGTGGCGCGCAGGACCGCGCCGCGGACGAGCGAGGGGACCTCGTACGTCCGGTCCAGGGAGGGGTTGGGCGTGACGGTGAGGATCATACGAGCACAACTTCCGTACCGGCGGCCTCGATCGCCACCTTGTGGGCGGGGGCGAGCCCCGTGTCCGTGATGAGCAGGTCTATGTCCTCGAACGAGCCGAAGCGCGCGAAGTGCTCCTGTCCGGCCTTGGCGGAGTCGGCGAGGAGGACGACCCGGCGGGCGGCGGCGATCGCGGCGCGCTTGACGGCGGCCTCGGCGAGGTCGGGAGTGGTCAGGCCGCCCCCGGCCGTGAAGCCGTTCGTCGCCAGGAAGAGGACGTCGGCGCGGATCTCGGCGTACGCGCGCAGCGCCCAGGCGTCGACGGCGGCGCGGGTGCGGTGGCGTACCCGGCCCCCGACGAGGTGGAGGTCGATGCCGGTGTGGTCGGCGAGGCGGGCGGCGACGGGCAGGGCGTGGGTGACCACGGTGAGCGCCGCCTCGACCGGGATGACGGCCGCGAGGCGGGCGATGGTGCTGCCCGCGTCGAGTACGACGCTGCCGCCGCCGGGGAGTTCGGCGAGGGCGGCGGCCGCGATGCGGTCCTTCTCGTCCGCGGCGGTGAGTCGCGCGCTTGGGTCCGGTTCGAAGTCGAGGCGGCCGGCCGGGATGGCGCCGCCGTGCACCCTGCGGACCAGGCCGGCCCGGTCGAGGGCCGTGAGGTCGCGGCGCACGGTCTCCGCGGTCACCTGGAACCGGTCGGCGAGGGAGAGCACGTCGACCCGGCCGGCCTCGCGGGCGAGGCGGAGGGTCTCCTGCTGGCGCTCCGGCGCGTACATGTGGGTTTACGTCCGTTCCGTGCCCGAATGCGTGGACCCGTCCACCATACGTCCGATTTCGGACACGAACAAAGAGAAACGGACACGCCCGCCGGGGGGGCGGGCGTGTCCGTGAGCCGGGGCGGGTTTCGCTAGGCGACCGGAGTCTTCTCGGCTGCGGGTTCGGCGGGGGCCGCGTACTCGGAGCCGCCCTCGCGCTGCTCCATCGGGATGGGCCTCCGCGGCAGCAGGAACATCACCGCGCAGATCACGACCAGCACGGCCGCGATCGACCACAGCGCGCCGCGGAAGGCATCGACGTACGGCGGGCCGAAGACCCTGTCGTCCTCGATCAGCCCGAAGAAGACGACGGAGGTCAGGGCCAGACCCAGGGCGTTGCCCATCTGGCCGGTGGTGTTGATCAGGCCGGAGGCGGACCCGGCGTCCTTGCGCGGCACCTCGGACAGCGTCGTGTCATTGAGCGGCGCGACGATCAGGCCCATGCCGATGCCCATGAGGGCCAGCGGGGCCGCCATCTGCCAGGAGGCGATCTCCATGCCGTAGTGGTCGGACTCCCAGATGTAGAGGAGCAGGCCCGCGGCCATGATCAGGGCTCCGGCCTGGAGCACCTTGCGGCCGAAGCGCGGAACGAGCTTACCGACGGAGATGCCCGCGGCGGCCGAGACGGAGAGGGAGAACGGGATGCCGGTGAGGCCGGCGTGCAGGACGCTCCAGCCGAGGCCCATCTGCATGTACAGCGTCCAGACCATGAAGAAGATGCCGGTCGCGATGCCGAAGGTGAGCTGGACGGCGATACCGCCGGCGAAGCTCTTGACCTTGAAGAGGGAGAGCTCGACGAGCGGGGAGCCATCCTTCTTGATCTTGTACTTCTCGTAGGCGATGAACGCGGCGAAGACGAACGGCGACGCGAGCATGCAGACGAAGCCCCACAGCGGCCAGCCGTTCTCGCGACCCTGGGTGAGCGGGAAGATCAGCATGACCAGGGCGAGGGTCGCGAGGACGACGCCGACGAGGTCGAGGCGCAGGGCCTTGGGGGCCTTGGACTCGCTGATGAACATGCGGCCCAGGATCACGGCCGCGATGCCCACCGGCAGGTTGATCAGGAAGATCGGGCGCCATTCGAGACCGAACAGGTTCCCCTCGATGAGCAGTGCGCCGAGCATCGGGCCCGAGACGGCACCGAGGCCCACGATCGCGCCGAACATGCCGAAGACCTTGCCGCGCTCGTGCGGCGGGAAGGTGACGTGGATGATCGCCAGGACCTGCGGGACCATCATGGCCGCCATCCCGCCCTGGAGCAGGCGGGAGGCGACGAGCATGCCCGGGTTGGCCGCGATGCCGCAGAGCAGCGAGGCGGCGGTGAAGCCCGCGACACCGATGAGGAAGAGGCGCTTGCGGCCGTAGATGTCACCGAGACGGCCGCCGGTGATCAGGCCGGCGGCGAAGGCGAGGGCGTAGCCGGCGGTGATCCACTGGATCGCGCTGGTGGATGCGCCGAGGTGCTCGCGCATGCTGGGGATGGCTATGTTGACGATCGTGACGTCGACCAGGTCCATGAAGGTCGCGGTCATCACGATGGCGAGCGCCAGCCAGCGGCGGCGGTCGGCGGGGGCGGCCTGCTGGGGCGAGCCGATTTCGGATGCGAGGGGTGCCTTGTTCCCCTCTTCGTAAGCGGGCCCGTTCTCTCTTACGGGCGATGTCTTGGACGTCTCGGTGCTCATGAGGAGAAACTTAGACGGCATGTAGGTCAGAGTGTGTCCGCTTTCGCCGGCAATCTGGGTCCATGACCGACACACCGGCACGGCTTCTCTCCCTGCTGTCCCTCCTCCAGACCCCGCGCGAGTGGCCCGGGAGCGAACTGGCGCAGCGGTTGCGGGTGAGCGCGCGGACCATCCGGCGGGACATCGAGCGATTGCGGGAGCTGGGGTACCCGGTGGAGGCCACGCTGGGCGCGGAGGGCGGCTACCGGTTGGTGGCCGGGGCCGCGATGCCGCCTCTGCTCCTCGACGACGAGGAGGCCGTGGCCATCGCGGTGGGGCTGCGGGCGGGGGCCGGTCACGCGGTCGACGGGATCGAGGAGGCCTCCGTACGGGCTCTGGCGAAGCTGGAGCAGGTGCTGCCGTCGCGGCTGCGGCACCGGGTGGGCGCGCTGCAGTCCGCCACGACCGCGCTGACGCGGGGGGACGGGGCGAGCGTGGACCCCCGGACGCTGACGACGATGGCCGGGGCGGTGGCGGGGCCGGAGCGGCTGCGGTTCGCGTACCGGGCGGGCGACGGGGCGGAGTCGCGGCGGCTGGTGGAGCCGTACCGGCTCGTCAGCACGGGGAGCCGGTGGTACCTGGTGGCGTACGACATGGAACGCGAGGACTGGCGCACCTTCCGGGTGGACCGGGTGCGGGAGCCGTTCGCGACGGGGGCGCGGTTCACTCCGCGGGAGCTGCCGATGGACGCGGAGGAGCTCGTGCGGCGCGGGCTGCGGGGCGGGGAGACGTACGCGGTGGAGGCCGCCTTCGCGGCGGGCGCGGAACAGCTGCCGCCGTGGCTGCGGGCCGCCGCCCTCCCGGGCGGGGGGCCGCAGACCGTGGTCCGCTTCGAGAGCGGGGACGCGCCGGAGTGGCTGGCGGCGAGGCTGGCGCTGACCGGCCTCCCCTTCACGGTGCGGGAGCCGGCGGCGCTGCGGGATGCGGCGGGTGCGCTGGGCGCGCGGCTTTCCCTTGCAGGGGGCCCGGCCGACTGAGGCCGCTCCGCCCAAGGACGCGGGGCTCCGCCCCGCACCCCGCTCCTCAAACGCCGGAGGGGCTGGATTTCGGCTGCTGCCGTCCCGCAAGCGCGGCCGGTCTGCCCGCAGGGCAATGACAGCCCCTCCGGCGTTTGAGGAGCGGGGTCTGGGGCGGAGCCCCAGGGGGTGCGGGAGCCCCGGCGCCTGGGGGGATAGGCACCGGGGCTCGTTCGGGGGCGGGTGGGCCGGCCGCGCTAGGCCACGGCGTCGAAGCCCGTGTCCCGCGCCATCCGCTTCAGCTCCAGCAGCGCGTGCTTCTCGATCTGGCGGATCCGCTCACGGGTCAGACCGTGCTGCTTGCCGACCTCCGTCAGGGTCCGCTCTCGGCCGTCCTCGATGCCGTACCGCATCTTGATGATCGACGCGGTGCGCTGGTCGAGCTTGCCGAGCAGGTCCTCCAGCTCCTCGCTGCGCAGCAGCGAGAGCACGGACTGCTCGGGGGAGATCGCGGCGGTGTCCTCCAGGAGGTCACCGAACTGCGTCTCGCCCTGGTCGTCGACCGACATGTTCAGGCTGACCGGGTCACGCGCCCAGTCCAGGACGTCGCCCACGCGCTTCTCCGTCGAATCCAGCTCGGCGGCGATCTCGGCGTGCTCCGGTTCCCGGCCGTGCTCGCGGTTGAACTCGCGCTGGACGCGGCGGATCCGGCCGAGCTCCTCCACGAGGTGCACGGGGAGGCGGATGGTGCGGGACTGGTCCGCGATGGAGCGGGTGATCGCCTGGCGGATCCACCACGTGGCGTACGTGGAGAACTTGAACCCCTTGGCGTAGTCGAACTTCTCGACCGCGCGGACCAGGCCGGCGTTGCCCTCCTGGATCAGGTCGAGCAGCGGCAGGCCGCTGCGCGGGTAGCGGCGGGCTACGGCGACGACGAGGCGGAGGTTGGAGCGGATGAAGACTTCCTTGGCGCGCTCGCCTTCGGCGGCCAGCGCCTCCAGCTCCGCGCGTGCGGGGGCGTCGCCCTCCCGCTCGATCTCGCCGTCGAGGATCTGCTGGGCGTACACGCCCGCCTCGATGATCTGCGAGAGCTCCACTTCCTTGGCGGCGTCGAGCAGCGGGGTGCGCGCGATCTCGTCCAGGTACATGCCGACCAGGTCGCGGTCTGCGATCTCCCCGCCCACAGCGCGTGCGCTGCTCGTGGACTGACGACGGGCGACGGCGCGGGTTGCCATGCGTGCTCCCTTGCGATGAGTTCGGTCGCGGTGCGGCTGCCGGACGGCCACCGCGCTGCGGTGGGACGCCCTGTCGGACACTCTCCCGAGTGCCCGCTTCCGAAGGAAACAACGACTGGAATCAGGACAGAATTCCCACGTTGGTCCCTCTTTTCCGAGATCTTGCAGTATCCTGCCCCGCCACGAGACGGAACCGGATGCCGCAGGACTCCGGGGAGGTGCAGGTCAGGCCCGGAACGGAGGCCGATCCGGTATCCCTCACGGACGTGTACGACCACGACGCCCATGAGACCGCCGTCACACGCGACACAGCCGCCTTCACCCCGGAACAGCGCCGCCCACGGCTGCACTCCCACCCTGAAGACGACTCTCGGCGACTTCTGGTTGCCTGGACCGGCGATCGAATCGCCGGATACGCCACAAGAAGGTCAATCCGCACAAAAAGGTGCACGCCATATCGGTGGAGGCGTGCAGGCCGCCATCCTTCCGGGTGAGGCTCATGCATATTCCTGCGGCATGGGACTCACGACCTCCAGCATCAGAGAGTCGCTTGTGCCACCCGGCCGGCGACGCCCACACTCAGAGGAGGTGCTGCACATGACCGCTCTCGCCCACGAGACGCTGGAGGCCGTAATGCCGAAGGTCGCGACTCCCCCGTCGGACCTGGACGACGTCCTGTGGCAGGCATGGAAGGCCATGGAACTCCCCGAGGGCTACCACGCCGAGATCGTCGAGGAGTTCATCGAGGTGTCACCGACGGGTCGCTACTCACACGGCCGGATCACCAATCGACTTCGCCGCGCCCTGGACAAGTTCTTGGATGCCGGCGAGTTCGCCGCCCACCAGGACATCAACGTCGTCCACAAGCGGAAGGTCTGGATCCCCGACCTTCTCATCGCCCTGGAGCACGCCGAAGAGCACGTCACCGAGGACGGCCTGGGGATCCAGGCCTCCGCCGTGATGCTGATCGCCGAAGTGGTGTCGCCCGGCAAGGACAGCCTCGAACGTGACCGCGAGCGCAAGCGGCGGGCCTACGCGCGGGCCGGAATCCCCGTCTATCTGATCATCGACGACTACGACGGACATGGCACCGTCAGCCTGCTGACCGGCCCCGTGCCGGGCGAGGCCCGGTACGCGTCCGAGGTGCGGATGCCCTACGGGACCGAGGTGATCGTCCCCGAGGGGCCCGCCAAGGGGTTCGCGATCGGCGCGGACATCACCGGGCCGCTCCTCGACCAGGCCTAGCCGAACTGGAGGGAGCGCTTCGAGAGGCCCATCCAGAAGCCCGTCACCGGGTCGCGGCGGGTGGCGAGGTCGCCTGTCGCCTCGGCCGCCCCGAGGGTGACGAAGAGGGGCGCGAAGTGTTCCGTGCGGGGGTGGGCCAGGCGGCCCGAGGGGGACTTGGCCTCGAAGTCGAGCAGGGAGTCCAGGTCGCCCGCGGCGAGGGCCTCGTGGCCCCAGGCGTCGAACTCCGCCGACCAGGCGGGCGTGCCCGCGTGACGGAGGGCCGCCAGGTTGTGGGTGAAGAAACCGCTGCCGACGATCAGGACGCCCTCGTCGCGCAGGGGTGCGAGCTTGCGGCCGATGTCCATCAGGCGGCGCGGGTCCAGGGTCGGCATGGATATCTGGAGCACCGGCACGTCGGCCTCGGGGAACATCTCGACGAGGGGGACGTAGGCGCCGTGGTCGAGCCCGCGGTCGGGGATGTCCTGGACGGGGGTGCCGGGGGCCCGGAGGAGCGCGCGGACCCGGGCCGCGAGTTCCGGGGCGCCCGGGGCCTCGTAGCGGACCCGGTAGTAGTGCTCGGGGAAGCCCCAGAAGTCGTAGACGAGGGGGACGGTCTGCGTCGCGCCGAGGGCGAGGGGGGCCTCCTCCCAGTGGGCGGAGACCATCAGGATCGCCCGGGGGCGGGGCAGACCCGCGGACCAGGCGGCCAGTTCACCCGGCCAGACCGGGTCGTCGGCGAGCGGCGGCGCCCCGTGGCTGAGGTAGAGCGCCGGCATGCGGGTCCCCGGTGAGGGCGCGGGCGTGGGGGTCTCGATCATGAGGGGCTCCTCCATCGGGGGCGGCGCGGGGCCGTGCGCGTCGTACGGGGCCGCCTCAAAAAGACTAACCCCGCTTGGTTCAAATTTGAACCAAGCGGGGTGGTCAGTCATTCCCGGTCATTCCCGGACGGGCACCGCCCGCGTCAGTGGGCGATCACCGGGACCTTGACCTCGGCGTCCTCGGCCGAACCGGAGGTCACCACGCCGCCCGCGCCCGGGCGGCCCGTGTTGATCAGCGTCAGGGCGATGGCGGAGCTGGCGATCAGGATGCCGACGGCCCACCAGATGGCGGAGGAGTAGCCCTCGACCATGGCCTGCGCCTGGACGAGCTTGCCCGCGGCGCCGCCCGCCGCGGCCTCGGCCGCGTGGTCCGTCAGGTACGCGGTGGTCGCCGAGGCGGCGATGGTGTTCAGGAGCGCGGTGCCGATGGCGCCGCCGACCTGCTGCGAGGTGTTGACCATGGCGGAGGCGACACCGGCGTCGGCCGGGTTCACCCCGTGGGTGGCCAGCGACATGGCGGGCATGAACGCCGTACCCATGCCGAGACCGAGCAGCAGCTGCGCCGGCATGATCAGCGCCGGGTACGAGGACCCGACCTCCAGCTGCGTCAGCAGCAGCATGCCGGTGGCGGCGATCAGGAAGCCCGGGCCCATCAGCAGCCGCGGCGCGACCCGGGTCATCAGGCGGGCGCCGATCTGGGTGGAGCCCGTGATCATGCCCGCGATCATCGGGAGGAAGGCGAAGCCGGTCTTGACGGGCGAGAAGCCCTTCACGACCTGCAGGTAGTAGGTGAGGAAGAGGAACAGGCCGAACATCGCGATGACGGCCAGGCCGAGCGAGAGGTAGACGCCGCCTCGGTTGCGCTCCAGCAGGACGCGCAGCGGCAGCAGCGGGGACTTCACCTTGGACTCCACGAAGACGAACGACGCGAGCAGCGCCGCCGAGGCGATGAACATGGAGACGGTGACCGCGTCCGACCAGCCGGCGGACTCGGCGCGGGTGAAGCCGTAGACCAGCGCGACCAGACCGAGCGTGGACAGGACCACGCCGGGGATGTCGAGCGGCGCGCGGTTGCGGCCGCCCGCGGGCTCACGGATGACCAGCCAGGCACCCGAGGCCGCGATGATCGCGAACGGGATGTTGACGAAGAAGGTCCAGCGCCAGTTCAGGTACTCGGTGAGGAAGCCGCCGAGGATCAGGCCGACGGCGCCGCCGCCGCCCGCGATCGCACCGTAGATGCCGAAGGCCTTGGCCCGCTCCTTGGCGTCGGTGAACATGACGGCCAGCAGGGACAGCGCGGCCGGCGCCAGCAGCGCGCCGAAGGCGCCCTGGAGGGCGCGGGCGCCCAGCATCATGGCCTCGCCGTTGGCCGCGCCGCCGAGGGCGGAGGCCAGGGCGAAACCGATGAGGCCGACGACGAAGGCGTTCCTGCGGCCCCACTTGTCGGCGATGCGGCCGCCGAAGAGGAGCAGACCGCCGAAGGCCAGCGCGTACGCGGTGATGACCCACTGGCGGTTTCCGTCGGAGATGCCGAGGTCGGTCTGGGCCGAGGGCAGGGCGATGTTCACGATGGTCGCGTCGAGGACGACCATCAGCTGGGCCAGGGCTATGAAGACGAGCGCCTTCCAGCGACTGGGATCAGCGGCAGCCTGCGCGGGTGTCGCGGCTGTTTTCGACATGGGGGTACCCACTTCGCGGTGCGGAATGAATGACTTGGGACGGGAAAATTACTGAAAGACCATATTTGTGGCTGATCTGCGCGTCACATGGTTTTCCGCCTCAGGTCCTCGAGCGTGGCCGCCGAACCGGGCAGCACGGAGTGGGCCGGAGCCCGCAACCCGTCGAGGAAGAGCTGGATGTGACGGTGGGTGAAGCGATCGGTGTCGAGGCAGCCGGTACCGGGGAGGGGGCGGCTGAGCTGGGACAGGGCGACCATCAGGTCGCCGACGCCGATGTCCGTGCGGATCAGGCCGGCTTCCTGACCGGCGGTCAGGAGGGTTTCGACGGCGGCTTCCAGGGAGGCGCGCGCGTCGAGGAGCTCGGGGTGGTCGCGGTCGAAGCCCTCGGCGAGCATCGGGCACAGGGCGCCGATCCGCTCGTCCGCGGCGGCGTGCGTGAAGCGGCACAGGGCCGCGAAGGCGTCGGGCTCCTCCGCGAGGGAGGCCTCGGCGGAGGCGGTGACCCGGGCCATCACGAAGAGCACGACCTGGTGGATCAGGGCCGGGCGGTCGGGGAAGTGCCGGTAGAGGGTGGCGTTGCCGACGCCCGCCCGGCGGGCGACCTCGTCGAAGGGGGCGTTGCAGCCGAACTCGACGAACATCTCGCGGGCGGCCGTCAGGATCCGCTCCCGATTGCGCACGGCGTCGGCCCGCGGGCGCGGGACGGCGCGAGCGCCTGCGGCGCCGGGTGCGGGTGCGGCGGGTGCCGCGGGTGCGGGTACGGCGGGTGCCGCGGGTGCGGGTGCGGGTACGGCGGGTGCCGCGGGTGCGGGTGCGGGTACGGCGGGTGCCGCGGGTGCGGGTGCCGCGGGTGCGGATGCCGCCGGCGCCGATGCGGCCGGTGCCGGTGCCGGTGCCGGTGCCGCCGGTGCGGATGCGGCCGGTGCGGATGCGGCCGGTGCGGATGCGGCCGGTGCGGATGCGGCCGGTGCCGGTGTGGATGCGGCGACGCCGGGTGTGGATGCGGCGACGGGTGCGGCGGTGCCGGGTGTGGTCGCCTTCGCGGTGCTGTGGCGGTTCATTCCGGTGCCTCCCTGGCGCTGCGATCCGTACGGCCCCTCCGAAACGGGGAGCCGGTCCCCATTTCGTGGGACTCACGTTGAAACGGGGATCCACTCCCCGGTTATTTCACCCCCGAGTGTGAGCCGGGTCACACGACATCGCGGGGCCCGTCACCGTTTGGCCTCTCCCGGCGCGCGGGCGCGCCTCGGCCGTCAGAGGGTGATCGAACAGAGCGCAGACCGGGCAGGGCCGGCTGCCGCGGACTCGAAGGCGATCTCCAATGCCGCAGACCCGCCACCGGATACGCAAGCCACGCCTCACCAGCGCCTACATCGGCCTCACCGCGCTGGCCCTCGGCGTCACGGCGACCGCGAGCGCGGGCATGTCCAGCCGCGGCCACTCTGCCGCCGGACCGGTCGCCACCAGCGCCGAATCGGCCCTCGCGCCGTGTCGGATCGCCGGGACGATGGGCGTGCAGATGTCCGAGGGCCTGCCGACGCCGCCCGGGTACTCCCGCTCGACCGGCGAGGTCCGCGCGCTGAACCTGATGATCGACTTCCCCGACGCCAAGGGCGAGGGGACGGCCGCGGACCGGCTCGCGGAGTTCTTCCCGCAGACCTCCGACTGGTTCCGCACCAGCTCCTACGGGCGGCTCGCCTACCGGGCCGAAGCGCCGATAAAGAACTGGCTGCGGATGCCGATGCCCTTCGCCTCGTACGGGATCGAGCGCGGATCCGCGTACGAGCCCGGCTACCGGCAGCTCGTGGAGCACATAGCGAAGGCCGCCGACCCCGAGGTGGACTTCACCCGGTACGACCTGATCAACATCCTGGTGACCCCGAACGCCGGGCCGTCCGCACTGGACACCGTCCTCTCGGTGACCTTCTCGGGCAACGGCGAGGCGCCGACCGCCGACGGGGTGCCGCTGGCCAACACGTCCTTCGTCTACAGCCGGCAGGACGACGGCTCCGGCACCTACCGGGAGACCGGCTACCGGGTGCTCCCCCACGAGAACGGACACGTCTTCGGGCTGCCCGACCTCTACACCTCCGACGGCGGCGGCACGGTCGGGCACTGGGACATCATGAGCGAGGACTGGGGCGCCAACAACGACCTGCTGGGCTGGCACAAGTGGAAGCTGGGCTGGCTGGACGGCTCGCAGATCAGCTGCGCCGCGAAGTCGGGCACCAGCGACCACATCCTGTCGCCGCTGGCGGTGGAGGGTGGCACGAAGCTGGCCTTCGTCCCCATCTCGGAGAGCGTCGGATACGCGGTGGAGGTGCGCACCCAGGCGGGGAACGACGAGGCCGTCTGCAAACCGGGGGTCCTCATATACAAGGTGGACTCCGACGTGGACACCGGGCACGGCCCGGTGACGGTCTCGGACAGCGCCGGTTCGAGCGGCGGCTGCACCCGGCGGCCCAACGTGCACTCCGAGCTCTCCGACGCGCCGTTCCGCCCGGGCGAGACCTTCACCGACGACAAGGCGGGCATCAGCATCTCGGTGGTCGGCGAACTGCGCAACGGCAACTTCCAGGTCCGGATCATCCGCCCCTGACGTTCCGCGGCCCGATTCGTTTCCGCCAACGCCCGACGCGTCGTCCGTGAGGCCTTCGGCTCCGCGCGCGGTCGCGGTGCGCTACTCGCGGGTACCGTCCGAGCCCCCGCGCCGTCCGCGGACCGCGCCACGGACGGCGCGCGTCCGCGCGTTCCGGTTCCGTGGCGCGGTCGGGGATTGCGCTGACCACCACTCAAGTCAACGTTGCGGTGCGGCCGTTCCGCATATCATCACGACCGGGATGAAGCGGACTGGAGCATTCACCATGGGTGGCGCCGAGAAGGGAATGGTTCCCGTAGAAATCTACGAAGAGCGGTTCCCAGCCAGGGGAGTTTTCATGTCTTCGGCCGCTAGCTGACTCCACTGGGGTGCCTGTGTACTCGTCGTACAAGTTGCAACAGCACGGGGGATTGCGCTTGTTGTGTCCGTACGGCCGGCCACCACGTTTCGTGGGGCCTATGTGTGCTGCCGGTTTTCCGGCCGGACCATCGATCCCCCCCTGGCGTTCATTGAACGAAGGGGACAGTCATGAGCAAGGCCTTATCCGCGTCCACATCCGCGTCCACATCCGCGTCCACACGGAACATCGAGATCGTCTGGCCCGACCTCGGTATCACCGTCACCGCCGAACTCGACGGCCGTAACCCGGAACTCGCCGACGCCCTGTGGGAGTCGCTCCCCTACCAGAGCCTCCAGGGCCACGCCCTCGTCGCCGGCCAGCACCTCTACCACCACGTACCGATCCCCTCCCTGCTCCACCTCCACGCATCCGAGAAGATCGCCGACCGCCGCGACGCACCCGACGGAACCGTCTTCTGCTCCGGCCTCCAACACCTCGGCATCAAATACGGCACCCTCACCGAACCCATGCCCGCAGCACCCGTCGGCCGCATCCGCGACGAGGACATCACCGCCCTCAAGGAAGCCGGCGGCCACGTATGGGACGCCGTCTACTCCACCAAGAAGCAAATCCTCGTCCAGGTCCGCAAAGCCGGCACCACCGGCGGCCACACCATCCCCGAACTCACCGCCACCAACCCCGAAGCACAAGCACTCATCCACGA
>NZ_JBIWFI010000043.1:0-76952 GCF_044762985.1 Streptomyces sp. NPDC096339
TATTCCTATTTGTAAATTTTCTATAACTCAAATTCGCTCTCTCGGCCGTTACCAGATTGTGTTTTTGCCCCCCAGCCCCGGGCGGGGGGGCGGGGGGGGCGCGAACGCTTCGCGCCCCGCCGGCTCCTTACCGTGCCCGCGACGAAGGAAAGGCTGCACACCCATGACCCGGGTGCTGGTGGTGGAGGACGATCCCCAGCTCGTCCGCGCGCTCAAGATCAATCTCCAGGCGCGCAAGTTCGAGGTCGCCGAGGCCGGCGACGGCAGCTCGGCCCTCAGACTCGCGGCCGCGCACAAACCGGACGTCATCGTCCTGGACCTCGGGCTGCCCGACATGGACGGCATCGAGGTCATCAAGGGAGTCCGCGGCTGGAGCCTGGTACCCATTCTGGTCCTGTCGGCCCGGCACACCTCGGAGGACAAGATCCGGGCCCTGGACGCCGGGGCCGACGACTACGTGACGAAGCCGTTCAGCATGGACGAGCTCCTGGCCCGCCTGCGGGCCGCAACGAGAAGGCGGGAGGCGCCTGCGACCGGCCGGCCCGACAAGGTCACCCTGGTCGTGACGGACGAGTTCACCGTGGACCTCCTGGCGAAGAAGGCGCACCGCGGGGAGCGCGCCGTGCGGCTGACCCCGACCGAATGGCATCTGCTGGAGATCCTGCTCACCAACCCTGGCCGCCTGATCACACAGAGTCGGCTCCTGTTGGAGGTCTGGGGTCCCACCTACGGGGAGAACACCAACTACCTGCGGGTCTACATGGCCCAACTGCGGCGCAAACTGGAAGCGGACCCGTCACACCCCCGCTATCTGATCACCGAACCGGGGATGGGATACCGCTTCGAACCCTGATCATCCACCCGGTCACCAGCAGAGAAGAAGAGTCGAACACATGGGACGCGGCAAGCTCCGCATCTACCTCGGTGCAGCGCCGGGCGTCGGCAAGACGTACGCCATGCTCTCCGAGGCGCACCGCCGGATCGAGCGGGGCACCGACTGCGTCGTCGGCTTCGTCGAACACCACAACCGTCCGCGTACGGAGGTGATGCTGCACGGCCTCGAACTCGTGGAGCGGCGCGAGATCGAGTACCGGGGCTCCACCTTCACCGAGATGGACGTGGACGCGATCCTCGCCCGGCGTCCCGCGGTCGCCCTCGTCGACGAACTCGCGCACACCAACGTGCCGGGCTCGCGCAACGCCAAGCGGTGGCAGGACGTCGAGGAGCTCCTGCAGGCCGGCATCGACGTCGTCTCGACCGTCAACATCCAGCACCTCGAATCCCTGGGCGATGTCGTCGAGACGATCACCGGGGTCCGCCAGCGCGAGACCGTCCCCGACGAAGTCGCGCGCCGGGCCGACCAGATAGAGCTGGTCGACATGTCTCCGCAGGCGCTGCGCCGCCGGATGGCCCACGGCAACGTCTACAAGCCGGACAAGGTCGACGCGGCGCTGTCGAACTACTTCCGGCCGGGCAACCTCACCGCCCTTCGTGAGTTGGCGCTGCTGTGGGTGGCCGACCGGGTGGACGAGTACCTCCAGGAGTACCGGGGCGAGCACAACATCCGCTCCACCTGGCAGGCCCGCGAGCGCATCGTCGTGGGCCTGACCGGCGGCCCGGAGGGCCGCACCCTGATCCGGCGCGCGGCCCGGCTCGCCGAGAAGGGCGCGGGCGGCGAGGTCCTCGCCGTCTACATCGCCGCCAGCGACGGCCTCACCTCCGCCTCCCCCAAGGAACTCGCCGTCCAGCGGACCCTGGTCGAGGACCTCGGCGGCACCTTCCACCACGTCATAGGCGACAACATCTCGGACGCCCTGCTGGAGTTCGCCCGCGGGTGCAACGCCACGCAGATCGTCCTCGGTGTCAGCCGCCGCCGGTCCTGGCAGTACGCCTTCAGCCCGGGCGTCAGCGCCACCGTGGCCCGCGAGTCCGGGCCCGACCTCGACGTCCACATCGTCACCCACGACGAGGCCGCCAAGGGGCGCGGCCTGCCCGTCGCGCGGGGCACCCGGCTTGGGCGTTCCCGGATCATCTGGGGGTGGCTGGCCGGCATCGTCGGCCCCGCTCTGCTCACCGTGCTGTTGAGTCAGCTCGTGCCCGAACTCGGGCTCGCCAACGACATGCTGCTCTTCCTCACCTGCACGGTGGCGGCGGCTCTGCTCGGCGGTCTGCTCCCCGCCCTGGCCTCGGCGGCCTTCGGCTCGCTGCTGCTGAACTACTACTTCACCCCGCCGCTGCACGAGTTCACCATCTCCGACCCCAAGAACATCGTGGCCATCGCGATCTTCGTGGGGGTGGCCGTGTCCGTGGCGTCCGTGGTCGACCTCGCCGCCCGGCGCACGCACCAGGCAGCGCGGCTGCGTGCCGAATCCGAGATCCTCTCCTTCCTCGCCAGCAGCGTCCTGCGCGGCGAGAACTCCCTCGACGCCCTCCTGGAACGCCTGCGCGAGACCTTCGCCATGCAGTCCGTCGTCCTGCTCGAACGCACCAGCGAAGTCGCCCCCTGGACCACGGCCGCGTCCGTCGGCACGTACCCCGTGACCCGCCCCGAGGACGCCGACGTCGACCTGCCCATGGGCGAGAACCTGGCGCTCGCGCTGACCGGCAGGGTGCTCCCGGCCGAAGACCGGCGCGTACTGGGCGCGTTCGCGGCCCAGGCGGCCGTCGTACTCGACCGCCAGCGCCTCGTCGACGAAGCCGAGAAGTCGCGCGAACTCGCCGAGGCCAACCGCATCCGTACCGCCCTGCTCGCCGCCGTCAGCCACGACCTGCGCACCCCGCTCGCCGGCATCAAGGCCTCCGTCTCCTCCCTGCGCTCCGACGACGTCGAATGGTCGGAGGAGGACAAGGCCGAACTGCTCGAAGGCATCGAGGACGGCGCCGACCGCCTCGCCGCCCTGATCGGCAACCTCCTCGACATGTCCCGCCTCAACACCGGCACCGTCGTCCCGCTCATGCGCGAGACCGACCTCGACGAGGTCGTGCCGATGGCCCTGGGCGGCGTACCGGAGGACAGCGTCGAACTCGACATCCCCGAGACGCTCCCCATGATCGCCGTCGACCGGGGCCTGCTGGAGCGTGCCGTCGCCAACATCGTCGAGAACGCGGTCAAGTACAGCCCCGACGGACAGCCCGTCCTGGTCTCGGCCAGCGCCCTGCGCGACCGCGTCGAGCTCCGCGTCGTCGACCGCGGCCCCGGAGTCCCCGACGAGGCCAAGGAACGGATCTTCGAGCCCTTCCAGCGCCACGGCGATGCCCCGCGCGGTGCGGGAGTGGGTCTCGGGCTCGCCGTGGCCCGGGGCTTCACGGAGGCCATAGGCGGCACCCTCACCGCGGAGGACACACCGGGCGGCGGCCTCACCATGGTCATCACCCTGCCGATGGCGGGCGGTAGTCCACCGGTCTCCGCGGAGCTGCCGACTTCCGCCGTCACCTGACATCTCACGGGCTTCGGCCCGGAACCACATGAGCCGTCCGGCCCCGGTAACCCACACCGGAGAGCCGGACGGCTCGTGTGTTGTGCGACGCCTGACCCGGCACGCGCTCGCCATCGGTCCGAACCCCCCACGAGCCGGACCTTGCCTACCTCCGGCCGGTGTTCAGGTCACCGCCTTCGGCCGCGCGCCGCGGGACCGTCTTCCCGTACCGCCGCCACACCAGTCTCACGCCGAACCGAGGCCCCGGCAGCACTCCTTGACGGGTTCCTTCCACTCGGAAGCCGATCTTTGACGCGGCCCTGATGTGCGACATCAGAAGGCCGTCAAGGAGTGCGGAAGGACTTGCCTGCGCCTCCCCCCATGCGATGGGATCGTCCTCATGAACAGCGGTCCGCGCTACGACGATCGGCCACCCCATCGGGTGCGGCCGACGGCGCCCGCTGTCCGCCCGGCCATCTGACCTCGGCCGCGCGTCACTCCCGTACGGTGCGCCGGCGTCCTGACGGACCTCGGCCGCGGATCCGTACGCGTCCTCACCCTCACCACCTTCACCGCATGGCCTGAGCCCACACCCCAGCCCTTCCGCCGGGGTCCCGGGCATGTCGGCCATGCCCGTATCCGGGAATCAGACATGCCTTCGTCCCTGTCCGGACGTACCGTTCTCGTCACCGGCGCCACCTCTGGCATCGGCTACGAGACCTCCCGCCGGCTCGCCGAACGCGGCGCCGCAGTCCTCGTCCACGGCCGTACCGCCGAAGAGGCGCAGGCCGCCGTCGACCGGCTCATCGCGACCGCCGGTGTCAATACCGCGTCGGTACGGCCGCTCGCCGCCGACTTCGCCCGGCTGGAAGAGGTCGAGAACCTGGCCCACGCGGTCGTCCGCGAGTACCCGCGTCTCGACGTGCTCGTCAACAATGCGGCCATCGCCGCCCCCGAGCGCCACACCCTCACCGTGGACGGCAACGAGATCGCCTTCCAGGTCAACTTCCTCGCCCACTACCTCCTGACGAACCTCCTGGAGCCGGCCCTCACCACCGAGCCGGGCGGCCGCGTCGTCAACGTGTCCTCCTCCCTCCACCGCACCGGCGCGATCCAGTGGAGCGACCCGAACCGGGAGCGCCGCTACTCACGGCTCGCCGCCTACGCGCAGTCGCAGCTCGCCCTGACCGTCTTCGCGTCCGACCCGCGCGTGACGGCCGTCTCCATCCATCCCGGCATCTGCGACACCGGCCTGCTCCCGCTCTACGGACACGAGGGCGCGTCCGCCGCCGAGGGCGCCGGCCACGTCGTGCGGCTCTGCGACCCGGCCACCGAGATCGTCAACGGCGCCTACTACGACCGCTCCGAGCGCGTCGCCCCGGCCCCGGCCGCCACCGAGGACCGCACCGTCAAGCGCCTCAACAAGCTCGCCGACCTCCTCGTCGGCCAGACCGCCTGAAGGGAACCACCACCGCCATGTCCAAGCGCGCACGCAAGAAGAGGGCCCGCCGCAAGAAGGGCGCCAACCACGGCCGCAAGCCCGGCCAGTAGCCCTCCGCACACCCGACGGGGCGGCCTTCCTGGAAGGGCCGCCCCGCCTCCATGCGCACCACTTCTCGGAGTCCCGTGCACCCGTATTGGCCCCTCTGGGGGAAAACCTCGCCGTCTGCGGGCTGTTACGGTTTGGCGCAGCCGAACTTGGCCGCGGCCGCCTTGGTGAAGGCGGTGAACAGCTCTTGGGGAGCGGGTGCGCCGGCGCCGAGGGATTCGGTGTACGAGAAGCCGGTCTGCATGGCGAAGTACGTGGGCGTGCCCGAACAATCGGAGAGCGTGTGGGTGGCGTCGAAGCCCTGCCCCGTGAACCCCTTCGACTTGCGTATTCCTGAGATGACGGCGGGGTCCTGGGTCGCGGAGAAGGTGGCGTAAGTCTGTTTCGCACCCTCGCCGGTCGCCGTTCGGCAGCTCCAGGTGGCACCTGAGTCCTGGACGGTTTCCCTCAGTACGGCAGGGAGTGTGAAGCCGGGCATGCCGCACACGCTGCCCGCGGCGGCCAGGCGCTGCTCCGCCGCCGGGGCGATGCGGTCGGGGGCCGACAGCGGCGCGGGCGGGGTACAGCCCGCCCGGGCGCTGATCCGGTTCGCGGTGCTGGTCAGCAAGCGGACCAACTTCTCGGAGTCCGCGGTCTCCGCAGCGTTTCCCCACACCAGACCCGCCTCGTTGACCGTACAGGCCGCCGGGAGCTGGACCCAGGCACGGCCGGAGGCAACGCCGCCGCCCGGGAAGAACGACACCGTCGAGGCGTCGGGCCGGCCGCCGCCCGTGAAGGCGAAGTCACCGCGTTCACTCGTTCCCCGGACGAAGAGCACCTGCGTGTCGGAGCCCGGCTGCGCCGCGGCGCTGCGCTCGATGACACAGTCGAACCGGGTCCTGCCGTCGTCCGCGCTGCTCAGCGCACCTGGACGGCTGGTGATTCGGCCCGTGCCGGTGAGTACGGCTTCAGCGTCATGGGCCGACACCACACCCCCGCAGAGGGTGGAGGCGCCGAACGTGTTCGTGTTCAGCCACAGATGCAGACCGCCCAGTACGGCCACGGCGGTAACGGCAGCGGCGAGCGCCCTGCGTGGGAACTTGGCGGCCCGCCGCGGTGGTGTGGTCATCATGTTCTACTCCCCGCCGAGCTTCGACTGACCGATCGGCCGGAACTGGTCACCCTGCGGGACCACCTGTGCCGTTCAACCGCATGTCCACCCGCTGATCGGCGGCGCGTGCGCGTAACGCGCCCCACTCACTGTCGAACTCCCCCGGCATGCCCCGTCCTCCCCCTTGACCTTCTTGTGATCATAGGCATGGCAACTGCACATGCGTCGAGCAAACGAGGGCACCACGTTCCACGCGCCGCCGCCACCCGGATCACCCTGCCCCATGTCCGCAAGGCCGTCCGCTCCCACGGACACCGTCCGGACGCCCTCCCCGGCTGAACACCGGTGAGTGCCGCGCCCGCGGCAACGGCAGCGGGGTGAGGCTCGGCACGCGCCACGCGGCCTTCCCTCACGCGTCGAAGCGGTAGCCCATGCCGGGGACGGTGATCAGATGGCGTGGCTGGGACGGGTCCGGTTCCAGCTTCCGCCTGAGGTGCGCCATGTACACCCGCAGGTAGTTGGTCTGCGTCCGGTACGAGGAGCCCCACACCTCCCGCAGCAATTGCGGTTGCCCGACGAGCCGGCCGCGGTTGCGGATCAGGACCTCCAGCAGGTTCCACTCCGTCGGCGTGAGCCGGATGTTCTCACCACCCCGTCTGGCCTTCTTCGCGAGGAGGTCGATGGTGAACCCCTCCGTCTGGACCGGCGTGTCCCCCTGAGCGGTCTCAGGCTGTCCCAGGGTCCGACGGGTGACGGCTCCGAGCCGGGCCAGCAGTTCGTTCATGCTGAAGGGCTTGGTGATGTAGTCGTCGGCGCCGGCGTCCAGGGCCCGGACCTTCTCGCCGGAGTCGTGGCGGGCCGAGACGACCAGGATGGGGACCTGCGATCGACTGCGCAGTTGCCTGATCACGTCCACGCCGTCCATGTCGGGCAGCCCGAGGTCGAGCAGGACCACGTCCGGACGGTGGTCCGCGGCGGCCCGCAGGGCGGTGACGCCGTCGGGCGCGGAATCCACTTCGTACGTGCGCGCCTTGAGACTGATGACCACCGACCGCACCAGCTGCGGTTCGTCGTCCACCACCAGCACCCGGGTCATCGGCATGCCGCCTTCCTGTCCGTCGTGGGCGAGCCGCCCCGTGATGCGTACCGGCACCGGTCCGACCCCCCGCGGTCCGGACCGGGCGGGGCCTCGGCGGGCGGTGATCGTCACGCTCCCCCGACCTCGCATCGACGGGAAACGGCCCGCTTCCCCCTGCCCGCCATTCTGCGATCGCCCCGGGCCGCCGGTTGACCACCTTGACGCCTCTCTGACGGCGCCCGGCTCCTTCTTGACGCACCGCTGACGGCCTCAGCCCCCCAGGTCGAGCCAGGCCTGGAGGCTGCGCCGCAAGCGGTCGGCCACTACGTCGGGGACGGCTTCGATGTCCGAACGCCGACCAGACTTCCCGGCACACCGCCTTCACCCTGGCGATGGAGCGGGCGTCAATACACCGTCAAAGTCCCGGCCGAGTGGCGTCAGGAGTGCGTAAGGGCCGTTTCGGTTCATGTACTCGATGTTGTTCGCTGGTGAGGTCGAGTGCGCATCAAGGAGTCGGGGTCCGTTGAGCACGGAGAATGTCGTAGGCATCGTCATCGCGGTCTGCATCGTGGGGTATCTGGTTCTGGCGTTGTTGTTCCCCAAGAAGTTCTGACATGACGGCCAAGGACGAGACGATCCCGGTGACCGTGCCGGGGCAGCCTGTCGCCCATCAAGATCCCGTAGCCGACACATCAGCAAGACGTCAGGGTCCGGTTCCGAGGTCTCTTCTCGCTCTAACGTCGCCCTCATGGAACGACGTTTCACTCATGACACCCACTGGGTCGGTGAGCGGCGCTCGGCGATCGGTGTCGCGTTCCTCCTGTTCACGGCCCTGTTCAGTATGGACGCGGGCCTCGGCGAGCTCGACGTGCCGCGCGGCCTCATCTGGACCGGCCTGGCCGGCCTGCTCTTCGTGATCCTGCTGCCACCCCGGGTCTCGGTCGGGCCCGGCAGGCTCAGCACCCGCGGTCTGCTCGCACAGGGCAGCGTCCGTACCGACGCCCTCGTCTCGGTCCGGTGGTACGACGGCGTGGCGCAGCGGATGGTGCTCCGGGACATCGAGGGCAGCCGGGTCGAGATCGACCCGACCGTCCTGGTCCGGAACCCCGCGATGTGGCACCGGCTCGACGTGGACGCCCGCACCTCGATCCAGCGCGGCACCCTGCTGAGCGACCCGACCGTCCTGCGCGAGCTGTCGGAGCGCATCGACCGCGAGACGGCCCAGACGGTTTTCAAGGTCTCCGGCCTGGAATGACCCCCTCCGCCGGTCACTGACCACACCGCCGCCGGCCGGAGCGCCGAGCACAGCCGTGTGGACCCCCTGCGCCGGGCCCTGGCGGGCGAGATCACCCCCTGTGGCGTCTCGGACCGGCCCGAGCTCCGCTTTTCAAGCCCGCAGAAGACAGGGCTGATGCGTCGACACCCCCACTACTCAGTGGTACCGTATAGTGGTACTCGGTACTACGCAGTACCTCTGAAAGCAGGGAGGGCTCGCGATGGACGACCTGACAGAGATGTTGAAGGGCACGCTCGAAGGGTGCGTGCTCGAAATCATCGGCAGCGAGGAAACCTACGGATACGCCATCACTCGCCGGCTGAACGAGCTGGGCTTCGTCGACGTCGTCGAGGGGACGGTGTACACCATCTTGCTGCGACTGGAGAGGAACAAGCTCGTCCAGGTGACGAAACGACCGTCCGGGGTCGGCCCGCCGCGCAAGTTCTACGCGCTCAACGACGCCGGACGCGAGGAACTCGCGAAGTTCTGGACGAAGTGGCAGTACGTCTCATCACGCATCGACAGGCTCAGGGAGGGCCAGGGATGAACTTCTGGGAGACCATCACGGGCAGCGATCTCACCAGGGAATGGAGAGCGTTCGAAGCCCGGGCCGAGGCCCTGCCGGGCGACTACCGGGCGGCGTGGGAACAGATCAAGGGCCACCTCCTCCCCCACGGGGACTTCACCGGCCGCAACCTGATGCCGATCCTCGACGCCGCCCTGGGACTGCTCGAGGAAACAGCCGCTGACGGGCAGAGCGTTCAGGAGGTCCTCGGCGACGACGTCCGCGGCTTCTGCACGGCTCTGGCCGGCGGAGAAGGGGCTCGAACCTACCGCGACCGGTGGCGCGAGCAGTTGAACAGGAACGTCGCCAGGAAACTGAACCGACTGGGAGGCTGACGTGAGCATCCAGGACATCATCGAGGGCAAGAAGCAGTGGCGGGCACACAAGGCCCGGGTCAAGGCGCTGCCTCCGGACTACCAGATCGTCTACAAGGAGATGCAGAAGTACCTGTTCAAGGTCGGACCGATCGATCTGCATGACGGGCCACTGCTCCCCGGGATCGTCGACTTCTTCGAGGAAGGCGTCGCCTCGGGCAAGGGGGTCTTGGAGCTCATCGGGTCGGACGTCGCCGCGTTCTGCGACGACCTGATCAAGGACTCGCGCACCTACGCGGACGCCTATCAGGAGTCCATCAGCAGGGAATCCGGCACGGCCGCGAAGTAGCAGCAACCTCCCCCACACCAGTGCGTGCAGTGGCCCGCGCGCGCCCTTCGTTCGCCTCGGCGCAGTGCGAACGGGCGCGGGCGGGCCACCGGAAGCCGTGACACATCCTGTCCACCGAAGCGGTCGAGCAGGCCGGCGCCGCCTGCCCCAGTCCCGCCCATGCACCCGGCGAGCAGGTCCCCTGCGGCGGACCGCTCGACACCATTCCCCGAAGCGACACGACTGACGTGCGCTACGGACCGTCACTCGATCCGGGTTCCGAAATCTTCCATCCGCTGCATCTCCAGCCTCCGAGAGGAAGCCGCCATGCGCTCATCTGTCATGCACACATCCAGTCGTGGTGACGGTCTTCCGTCACCGGCCGCCGTCTTGGCCGTCGGGCTGCGCAAGTCGTACGGCGACAAGCTCGTCCTCGACGGCATCGATCTGCACATCCCGGCCGGGTCCGTGTTCGCGCTGCTCGGCCCGAACGGCGCCGGCAAGACCACCGCCGTCAAGATCCTGTCCACGCTCATCACCGCCGACGCAGGTGACCTGCACGTCGGCGGACACAGCCTGGCCACCGACCCGCAGGCGGTGCGCGCCGCGATCGGTGTCACCGGACAGTTCTCCGCCGTCGACGGCCTGATCACCGGCGAGGAGAACATGCTCCTCATGGCCGACCTGCACCACCTGTCCAAGCGCGAAGGACGCCGGATCACCGCCGAGTTGCTGGAACGGTTCGACCTGGTCGAGGCCTCGAAGAAGCCCGCCTCCACCTACTCCGGCGGCATGAAGCGCCGCCTGGACATCGCGATGACGCTGGTCGGCAGCCCGCGGATCATCTTCCTCGACGAGCCGACCACCGGCCTCGACCCGCGCTCCCGCCACAACATGTGGGACATCATCCGCGGCCTGGTCTCCGACGGCGTGACCGTCTTCCTCACCACCCAGTACCTGGAGGAAGCCGACGAACTCGCCGACCGCATCGCCGTGTTGAACGACGGGAAGATCGCCGCCGAAGGCACCGCCGAAGAACTCAAGCGGCTCGTCCCGGGCGGGCACGTCCGGCTCCGCTTCACCGACCCGGCCGCATACCAGTCCGCCGCCGACGCCCTGCGCGAGGTCACCCGGGACGACGAGGCACTGTCTCTGTCCATCCCCAGCGACGGCAGTCAGCGCGAACTGCGCTCCATTCTCGACTGGCTCGACTCGGCGGGCATCGAGGCGGACGAACTGACCGTCCACACCCCCGACCTCGACGACGTGTTCTTCGCGCTGACCGGCCCCGCCAACGTCCCCAACCAGCCCAAGGAGACCTCCCGATGAGCTCCCTCGCCCTCGCCGTGCGCGACTCGAACACGATGCTGCGCCGCAACCTCCTGCACGCCTGGCGCTACCCGTCCGGCACGCTGAACCTGCTGCTCACGCCGATCATGATGCTGCTGCTCTTCGTCTACATCTTCGGCGACGTGATGAGCGCAGGCATCGGTGGCGGCGGCGCGGACCGCTCCGCCTACATCGCCTACATCGTCCCCGGCCTGCTGCTGATGACCGTCGGCAGCACCGTGATCGGCGCCGCGGTGTCCGTCTGCACGGACATGACCGAGGGGCTCACCGCCCGCTTCCGCACGATGGCGATCTACCGAGGCTCTCTGCTCGTCGGACATGTCGTCGGCGGTGTGGTGCAGTGCGTGATGAGCGTGGTCCTCGTCGCCGCCGTCGGGGTGGCCATGGGCTTCCGGTCCACGGACGCCACGGCACTGGAGTGGATCGCGGCGTTCGGGCTGGTCACGCTGTTCGCCCTGGCCCTCACCTGGATCGCGGTCGGCATGGGCGCGGCCAGTCCGAACCCCGAGGCGGCCGGCAACATGGCCATGCCGCTGATCCTCCTGCCGCTCATCTCCAGCGCCTTCATCCCGGCCGAAACGATGCCGGGCTGGTTCCGGCCGATCGCCGAGTACCAGCCCTTCACCCCCGCCATCGAGACCCTCCGCGGCCTCCTCCTCGGCACCGAAATCGGCAACAACGGCTGGATCACGATCGCCTGGTGCGTCGGCCTGATCGCACTCGGCTACCGCTGGTCGACGACACAGTTCAACCGCGACCCGAAGTAGCCATGACGACGGCCATGGGGTACAGGCCGTTCCTCAGCGGAACTCCGCCAGTCGGCGTCCACCGCCTGTCAGCCGACGCGTGTCCGGCGACAGCGCGGCTGTTTCACCCGCGCCGCCGACGGCACGGTCACCGGCGTCGACCAGGGCAGGCGCCGCTTCACCCAAGCCACGGGGGCCCCGGGCGGGCCCCGACTCAGGAACCAGCCGTCTCGGCGATCAGAGCCACCGCCTCGTCGAGACGGCCGACCTCCTGCGGACTCAGCGTCGGATTGGCGGCCCGCCGCATCCTGGCCTCCTCAAGGTGCGTCTCTTCGATACCGCCGAGATGCCGCAGCAGCGAGGCCAGCACGGCGCGGGCGACAACGGCGACGGCAGGCATGGTGAGGGCGGCCTGGGCCAGGATCAGCGCGGCCATCGCCGAGTCCAGGCCGGGCGGACCCTCCGCCGCCGTGGCCCAGTCGATCACCATCGGTCCTTGCGGTGTCAGTACGACGTTCTCGGGATGGAAGTCCAGGTGCAGGACCCGGTGCCCAGGGTCGGCGGAAAGGCGCGCCGGGATCGCATGCAGACGCCGCAGCAGCTCCGCCAGCATCTCGCCGGACCCTTCGGCCGTGATCGCACCGCTGATCAGGGCCTCCACCATGGTCATTCCGGACAGCCGCTCCATCACCAGCTCACCTGGGGCCATCCCCGGCCAGACGGCGGGAACTGGAAACCCGCGCTCCGCCAGGTATGCCATCACGGCGACCTCACCTGTGGCGTCATCACCGCCCCGATAACGACGCAGCACCCTGCCGTCGTCCAGCGCGAACACATCCGCCGTCCGTCCGGCCCCCACCAACTCGCCGATCTTCATGCCGAAGAACCTAGCTCGACCGGACCGGGTGGTGCCAGGCAGCCTCCGGCAGGATGCCAGAGCGCACGGGATCGGCGTGTGCGGCCGAGTCGCATGATGTCGGGGTAGAGCATCCGGGCGTACTCCGAACCCGCCACGATGGCGAAGGAGACACGCAGGTGAACAGGGCGCTTCCCCGGCGCGACCGTATGCGGCGGCCGGTCTTCGTGGCGCGATCCGGTGTTCACGAGATCCATCCAACTGACCTGCGGCCGAGCGCTCAAGGGCTCTGACGACCCCTTGATGAGGCCTTGACGAGAACCTGCTTCTGATTCCCGAGCACCACCTCGCATACCGCTTGAGGTATGTATACCATTGGCGGTATGGTCAGGGAGTCAGAGGATGACGAGCTCAAAGAGCGGGATCTCGCGTATCAGATCGCTCAGGCCGTGCATGACCGCCGGACGAGCCTTGGATGGTCGCAACGCCGGCTGGCGGAGACCGCCGGGATGAGGCAGCCGCACGTCTCGCGATTGGAAGCGGCGAAGAGTCTTCCGAGTCTGGATGTACTGCGCAGGGTCGCGGAGGCGATGGGGGCCGACCTCGTGGTGTCTCTCGTGCCCCGCGACACGGACCGCATCGCCGGGGATTCGACATCCCGGAGAACGGACAAGGTGATGTGATCATGGTCGGATGGCGTCGACGAGCCTTGGGAATGCGGCATCGCCACTACGGCGACTTTCTGCAGGTGTTCACCGCCGCCGTGGTGATCTGCTCTCTCGCGGTGACCTCCACGTACACCCTCTTCGGGTTGGCTGCCGGCCTGTTCGGCATCGTGTTCATGAGCATCTCGATGCTCATGCAGGTCCGACACTGGAGCGGGCCGCTCTGCGAGGAATGCATCAAGGCGATGCCCCTCAACCCGGCGGAGTCCGCTCAGAGTCAGCGCCTCTCGAAGTGGGCGTTGCGGGCGTTCCACAGCATCCACGCGACGAACCTGCGCCACCTCGCGGCCACCGCCGCGGTCTGCCTCTGGGTGCTGGGCTGCGCCCCCATGTACGTACTGCTCGGGATCGACGGCGCGGAGGCCTTCGCGGACGTGTGCCTCAGTCTGGGGCTCGTCTTCAACCTGGCCACCGTATGGATGCTCCGGACGCACAACCGCCTCGCACCGTGGTGTCCGTACTGCGACGACGACGAGGACCACGACTCGTCGGTGCCCGACCCCACGGGTGGACGCGATGAGCCCGTCCCGGCCTGAGGTCGCGGTCGGTGGTCGCGTGGTGAGCGTGATCGCGGCCCAGGTGACGTGCGGAGAGCACCTTGGCTCTTCACACGTCACCGCCCTGCCTCATGCCGGAGGCAACGCTCACGCACTCCGACGTCGGTGTCGGCCATCTCGCCCGAGTGCCAACCAAAAGGCCTCGTCACACTCGCCCTAACGGCGTACGCGGGGCATGCCGAGGCCGATCCAGGAGATGATCTCGCGCTGGATCTCGTTGTTGCCGCCTCCGAAGGTGAAGATGACGGCGCTGCGGTAGCCGCGTTCCAGTTCGCCGTGCAGTACCGCGCCGGCCGAGCCGTCCTTGAGGGAGCCCGCCGCGCCGACGACCTCCATGAGCCAGGCGTACGCGTCCCTGCGCGCCTCCGAGCCGTACACCTTGACGGCGGAGGCGTCCTGCGGGGTGAGCGTGCCCTCCTCGACCGCGCTGACCATCTGCCAGTTGAGGAGCTTCATCGCGTCGAGGCGGGCGTGGGTACGGGCGAGGCGGCCGCGGACCCAGTTCAGGTCGATGACGCGGCGGCCGTCGGCGAGCTTGGTCGCGGCGGCCCAGCGCTGGACGTCGTGGAGGGCGCGGATGGCCATGGTGCCGTGGGCGGCGAGGGTGACCCGCTCGTGGTTGAGCTGGTTGGTGATCAGCCGCCAGCCCTTGTTCTCCTGCCCGACGCGGCGGCTCGCGGGGACGCGGATGTCCTCGTAGTAGCTGGCCGTGGTGTCGTGCGAGGCGAGGGTGTTGATGAGGGTGCAGGAGTACCCCGGGTCCGAGGTGGGCACGAGGAGCATGGTGATGCCCTTGTGGGCGGGAGCGTCCGGGTCGGTCCGGACGGCGAGCCAGACCCAGTCGGCGGTGTCGCCGTTGGTGGTCCAGATCTTCTGGCCGTTGACCACGTAGGTGCCGGTCTCCTCGTCGCCCTCGCGGACCGCCTTGCACTTGAGCGCGGCGAGGTCGGTACCGGCGTCGGGTTCGCTGTAGCCGATGGCGAAGTCGATCTCGCCCGCGAGGATCTTCGGCAGGAAGTACGCCTTCTGCTCGTCGGTGCCGAACTGCATGATGGTGGGGCCGACGGTGTTGAGCGCCATCAGGGGCAGCGGTACGACGGCCTGCGCGGCCTCGTCGAAGAAGATGAACTGGTCCATCGGGGTCATGCCGCGGCCGCCGTACTCCTCGGGCCAGCCGACCCCGAGCCAGCCGTCCGCGCCGAGCCGGCGGATGGTCTCCCGGTAGAACCGCTTCTGGGCGGCGGGGTCCTCGTAACGGGAGTAGACGTCCTCGGGGACCAGCTCGGCGAAGTAGGCGCGCAGCTCGGTGCGCAACTGCTGCTGCTCAGGCGTGTATTCGAGGTGCACGGCCCCTCCGGGAGTCTCGCGGTCCAGCCGGTTCGCTGCGGCGGTGGTGATGGCGGCGGTCAGACTAGAACCCGTTCCAAAAAATCGGAAGGGGCCTGAAGGGGTCGGCGGTTCGGCGGGACCCGCGTGCCGCCGTTTCGGCGTGGCGCGCATACTTTCGACCATGACGACCCAACAGAGCAGAGCGGAATTCTTCGTCGACCCGGAGCGGGACCACCGCTTCAACGGCCCCGCGACCGGCGACGAACGACGCATGCTGGTCGCCTTCCTGGCGGACCAACGCGCGACATTCGAGCTGAAGTGCGCAGGGCTTGGCGCGGAGTTGGCGCGGCGGTCTGTGGAACCGTCCACGCTCTCCCTGCTCGGGCTGGTTCGGCATCTCGCCGACGTGGAGCGGCGCTGGTTCCGCAAGGTCCTGGCGGGCCAGGACGCCGATCCGCTCTTCTCCTCGGCGGACGAACCCGACGGGGACTTCGACGGCGCCGTCGACGACCCCGAGGTGGTGGTGGCCGCCTGGAAGGCCTGGCGCGACGAAGTGGCCTTCGCCGAAAGGTTCGTCGCGGACGCGCCCGACCTTGACGTCGAGGGCCCTGACGTGTGGCGGGGGAAGGTGTCCCTGCGCTGGGTCCTGATCCACCTGGTCGAGGAGTACGCCCGGCACAACGGCCACGCCGACCTGCTCCGCGAGCGGATCGACGGGGCGATCGGCATCTGATCCAGGCGAGTTGATCCGCGCGCGGCGGCCCCCGGATCCCCGCGCCCTGCCGCACAATGGCCGTCTGGACCGTCCGGGCGGGGGCGGGCGAGGGAGCCGGGGGTAGACCGACGTGGACCACGAGGCGCGACGCCGGGAGAACCCCGAGTACGGCTTGGCGGTGACGCAGATCCACGAGCCGGGGGCCCTCCCCGTCGACACCGGGATCCCGGCACGCCACCAGTACTGGGAGGGCCTGCCGGGGGACGTCACGGCCCGGCTGCTGGAGAAGGCGGGCCGGACCCTGACCTGGTGGGCCGGGCCGGATGCCGACGGGCGTCCCTCCGCGCTGGTGGCCGGCGACCGCGGGCTCTGCCGGCTTCGGCAGGAACTGCGCGACGGCGTACCGGAGTTCCGGGGGCAGCGGGTCCGGGTGGAGCCGGGCTCGCTGCGCAGCCGGTCCTTCGACGGGAAGCCGTCGCCGGACGGGCGGGCCGCCGCCCCCGGCGCGCCGGGGGCTCCGGTCCTGCGGCTCGGCCTGGACGCTCGGGCGCAGGGGGTGCTCGGCCATTTCCCGCTGCACGTGCAGGACTTCCTGCAGCGGCCCTTCCTGCCGGGCGGCTCCGGGGGCGACGGCGTCACCGCGGACTGGTACTACGACGAGACCGTCGAGACCGACCGCACCGTGTGGTTCGTGGCCTTCTGCCTCTCCACCGGGCGCACCCTCACGGTCGCGGAGGGCACCCGGTCCCTGGCCCGGGGCGCGCGCCCGGACCGGGCCGAGTGGCAGGGGCTCCGGGGCCACGAGGCCCGGCTCACACCGCGTTGATCCCGTCGCCCCGGAGTCCCGGCCTGATCAGGACCTTGATGTGCTCCTCCGGGCGCCTCAGCGAGGCGAAGGCCGCGTCCAGGCCGCCGAAGCCGGCCTCGCCGGTGACCAGGGCGGCCGGGTCGATGCGGCCGTCGGCGAGCCGGGCGAGGGTGGCTCCGAACTCCTGCGGCGGGTAGGTGAGGCACATCCGGATGGTGACGTCCTTGTAGATGCCGACCACGGGGCGGATCACGTCCTCGGTCATCACCCCGCCGATCTGCAGGATCTCGGTGCCGCGCGGGACCGCGTGCAGCAGGGAGTCGAGCATGCCGGGGACGCCGACGCAGTTGACGACGAGCATCGGCCGCGCCCCGGCCCCGGCCATCCCGGCGCAGTGGGCCACCGGGTCCTCGCCGGCGGCCGGGTCCAGCACGGCGTGCGCGCCGAGCCGGGCCGCCGCCGCGCGGCGCAGCGCCGAGGGGTCGGAGGCGACGACCGGCCCGGCGCCGCGCTCCAGCAGGGCGGCGACGGCCCCCAGCCCCACGGGCCCGCAGCCGATCACCACGGCCGGGGTGCCCTCGCCGGCGGTGGTGCGGGCGACGTTGCCGAAGCCGACGGCCAGCGGCTCGGTGAGGGAGGCGAGCGCCAGGTCCAGGGAGTCCGGAACGGGCAGCAGCGCCTGCGCCTGTACGACGATCCGCTCGCCGAAGCCGCCGGGGAAGGCGTTGCTGTAGCCGACGGTGCGGACCACTCCCCCGGTGTCGACCGCCCAGGGCAGGCCGACCACCCCGGTGCCGGGCTCGGGTCCGCTCGCGCCGGGCCCGTAGGCGAGTACCCGGCCGGAGAACTCGTGGCCCATGACGAGCGGCCGGTCCGGGTCGAAGAGGAAGCTGGTGGTGCCGCTGTCCCGGGAGGCCCGCAGGAACTCCTCGGTGTGGGCGACGGCGCTCAGGTCGGAGCCGCAGATCCCACAGGCCTCGGTCTCCACGAGGGCCTGTCCGGGCCCGGGCACGGGATCGGCGTACTCCCGGACGCGGAAGCGTCCGCCTTCCAGCACGGCCGCCCTCAACGGACCTCTCCCTTGCGTGCGATGGCCTCCATGGTCGAGCGGCGCAGGGCTCCGACGAACCGCTCGCTGTTGCGGCCGGCCCAGTCGAGGCTGGCCCGGCGGGCGTCGGCGGTCCCGGTGAGGCGCGGTACCACGCGCTCGGCGAAGAGTTCCAGGCTGCGCAGGGCCGCCGCGGGGTCCGCGATGTCCAGCTGGAGGATCAGGAAGGTGCCGAAGCCGCCCGTCTTGTCGGCCAGTTGTCCGATGCGTTCGACCGCGTCCTCGGCGGTGCCGATGACGGCGCGGCCGAAGGTGGGCAGACCGTCCGTGACCCAGCGTTCGACGGCTCCCGCCGCCGTGCCGCAGCCCTCGATGCGGGTCCCGCCGAGCGTCTCGATGTACCCGACCAGATCACCCATCCCGAATTCGGCTTCACGCAGGGCCTGTTCGCGGGTCTCGGCGAGGTGCACCGGGGTGACCAGCCGCCAGGCCGACCGGTCGGGTTCCCGGCCCGCTTCGGCGCAGGCCCTTTCGTGCGCGGCCCAGTTGGCGTCGAGCGCGGCGAAACCGTCCGGGTCGGCGGCGGCCAGCGAGAGCATGCCGACCCCGTGCCGGCCGGCCAGTACGGCCCCGGTGGGCGAAACCGCCGAGGCGACGGCCACGTCCAGCTCCCGGCCGCGGTAGGGGCCGAGCTGGAGCCTGGCCTCCTCCAGGGCGAACCAGTCGGTGGCGGCCGTCACCGTCTCGCCGCGCAGCAGTCGCATGACGGCGTCGAGCGAGTCGGCCATCATCTCCCGCGAGCGGAGCGGGTCGACGCCCATCATGAAGGCATCGGAAGGCAGTTGTCCCGGCCCGACCCCGAGCATGGCCCGGCCGCGCGACTGCTGGTCGAGCTGGCAGATCCGGTCGGCGAGGATGAGCGGCTGGTGGTACGGAAGGGAGTTGACGCCGGTGCCGAGCATGATCCGGCCGGTCCGCTCGGCCGCCGCCGCGAGGAACAGTTCGGGCGAGGCGATGATCTCGTACCCGGCGGAGTGGTGCTCCCCGGCCCACACCTCCTCGTACCCGAGCCGGTCGAGGGCGCCGACGAGGTCGAGGTCGCGGCGCAGTTGGAGCGCCGGGTCGCGGTCGGGCCGGTGGTAGGGGGCGAGGAACACCCCGAATCGGCTGGGGAGACGGTGCTGCGGCATCGGGGATGGGCCCTTCCGTCGTACGGCTCGGCAGGTCTGCCGTACGACGAAACACCGTGCGCGGCGCGGCTTCAACGGCGGCGCGGGCGTCCTCCCGCTGAGTGGGATGTCCCGAGCCCGGCCCGGCCCTCCCCTCAGTAGATGTAGACGACGTCGAAGCAGACGAGGTCGCGTGCGACGTCGATGAGGTACCGGCCCGTCGGGTGCCCGTCCGTGGCCTCGTGGTTGGCGTACGCGTCGAACTCCGGGCTGTGCTGCCAGGTCGCCTCGGCGGGCAGGTGCGGCTTCAGCGGTCCCGGCAGCTCGGGCAGCGCGGCGGGCGTGAACGTACGGCCGGGGACACCGGCGAGCGCCGCCGCGCCCCCGGCCGGCAGGCGGGCGACACCGACGAGGCGGATCCGGGGGTCGGGGCCCGGGATGAACCGGTCGCCGCCCGCCGCCGCCTCGTCGATGTCGTAGCCCAGCCAGTGCGGGTCGGTCAGCTCGCCGAGCCACGGGCCGAACCGCGTGTTCAGCGGCTCCGCATCGGTGCGGACCGTGAACGGGTTCGGGCTCGGCGGCTCCGGCCACAGGAGGTACGTCATGCCGCCGCCCACCGCCAGCAGCGGGAGGCCCGCGATCAGCAGGAACCGCCGCCTGTTCGTGCGCCCCCGCTGCGCGTCCACGACCGCCCCCCGCCTTCGCTCAGTTCAGGGCGCTGATCATAGCCTCGGCCGTCGCCGTCATCGCCGTACGGGCGGCCGTCAGGTACGGTCGCGGGTCCGCCGGGGTCAGGTGGGCGCGGATGGCCTCGGTCATGGCCACGTTCAGCGCTGTGCCGATGTTGACCTTGCGGATGCCGCCCGCGACGGCGGCCGCGAGTTCGGTGTCCGGCAGCCCCGAGGAGCCGTGCAGGACGAGCGGCACCTCCACGCTCTTGGCCAGCCGGGCGAGCAGCACGTGGTCCAGGGCGGCGGTACGGGTGGTCATGGCGTGGCTGCTGCCGATGGCCACGGCCAGCGCGTCGACCCCGGAGTCGGCGACGAACCGCCGCGCCTCGTCGGGATCCGTACGGGCGCCGGGTGCGTGCGGGTCCAGCGGGGCCGCGCCGTTCTTGCCGCCGACCTCGCCCAACTCGGCTTCGATCCACAGCCCGTTGGCGTGGGCCCAGTCGGCCGCGGAGCGGGTCGCCTCCAGGTTCTCGGAGTACGGGAGCTGCGCGGCGTCGTACATCACCGAGCTGTAGCCCGCGTCGCAGGCCTGGCGGAGCAGTTCGGAACTCTTCACGTGGTCGAGGTGCAGGCCGACGGGGACGGTGGCGGCTTCCGCGCAGGCGGCGGCCGCGCGGGAGATGGGCAGCAGGCGCCCGCCCCGGAACTTCACCGCGTTCTCGCTGAGTTGGAGGATGACGGGCAGGCCGGCCGCCTCCGCCCCGGCGACGACGGCCTCGGCGTGCTCCAGGGTGATGATGTTGAAGGCGGCGACGGCGCGGCCCGCGCGGGCCGCCTCCTGGACGAGGGGACCGGCGGGGACGAGGCTCATCGGACCGCCTCCTCTCCGGCGGCGAGGATCACCGAGCGGGTGAGGTGGCGCGGCGCGTCCGGGTCGAGCCCCTGCCGGCCGGCGACGGCGAGGGCGAGCCGGTGCACCCGGACCAGTTCGGCGAGCGGGTCGAGCCGCCCGGCCACCCATTGGGAGCCGGTGGCGCGCACCTGCTCGGCGAGCCCGTCGGGGGCCTCGTCGAGCGACCAGGTGACGGTGCCGGGCCCGGAGACGCTGATCGGCCCGTGCCGGTACTCCATCGCCGGGTAGGACTCGGCCCAGGACAGGGAGGCCTCGCGCATCTTCAGCGCGGCTTCGTTGGCGAGTCCGACGCTCCAGCCCCGGCCGAGGAAGGTGAACTGGCCGTGGCCGTCCAGCCCGGCGGGCAGCGGCTCGGCGAGCGCGGCGCGGGCGTCGGCGACCACGGACGCGGTGTGGAGGCCGAGGTGGGCCCGCAGCAGGGTGAGGGCGGTGGTGGCGAAACGGGTCTGGACGACGGACCGTTCGTCGGCGAAGTCGAGGACCACGGCCTCGTCGGCGAGGGTCATCACGGGGGTCGCCGGATCGCCGATGACGGCCGTCGTGGGGACGCCCGCCTCGCGCAGCCCGGCGAGCAGGTCGAGCACCTCGGTGGTGGTGCCGGAGCGGGTGAGGGCGACGACCCGGTCGTAGCGGCGGTGGCGCGGGAACTCCGAGGCGGGGAACGCGTCGGTCTCCCCCTGCCCGGCCTCCTCGCGCAGCACGGCGGCCGCCTGTGCCATGTAGTACGAGGTCCCGCACCCGACGATCGCGATACGGTCGGCGGGCCTCGGCAGCACCGGCCGCTGCGCCGGGGCCAGTTCTGCGGCCCGTTCCCAGCATTCGGGCTGAGTGCTCAACTCGTACGCGACGTGACTCATGGGGCTCCCTAGCGGGTGGGTGCGAGTGTGCCATCCTTGCGTGTTTCTGCAAGGTAGCGGGCAGTTTCACGCAACTTCAAGCATCATGTGCGGTGATCGGCTGGGTTAATGTCGGCGTGTAGGCCAATGGAGAACATGCCGGAGGGCGGCGCGACACCCAAGGGGGGCTGCTGATGACCCGCAAAGAGCGCTGGCAGGGGCTGCTGGACCTGCTCGTGGAGCAGGGCGGGCTGGAGGTGGAGCCGGCGGCGGACGCCCTCGGCGTGTCCGCCGCGACCATCCGCCGCGACCTCGACCAGCTCGCCGAGCAGCAACTGCTGGTCCGCACGCGGGGCGGTGCCGTCCCGCACGGCGTCTCGTACGAACTCCCCCTGCGCTACCGCACGTCACGGCGGGCCGCCGAGAAGCAGCGGATCAGCGAGGCGGTGGCGGCGCTGATCGGCCCGGGTGAGGTGATCGGCCTGACGGGCGGCACCACGACCACCGAGGTGGCCCGTGCCCTGGCCGGACGCCCGGACCTGGCCTCGGGCTCACCCGCGCTGACCGTGGTCACCAACGCCCTGAACATCGCGAGCGAGCTGGTGATCCGCCCGCAGTTCAAGATCGTGCTGACGGGGGGCGTCGCCCGACCCCAGTCGTACGAGCTCACGGGCCCCCTCGCCGAACAGGTGCTGGGACGGCTCTCGGTGGACACCGCCGTGCTCGGCGTGGACGGCTTCGACCCGGCGGACGGCGCGGCGACCCGCCACGAGGACGAGGCCTCGATCAACCGCCTGCTGTGCGAGCGGGCCGGGCGGGTGGTGATCGCGGCCGACTCCAGCAAGCTCGGCGTGCGGGCCTTCGCCCGCATCTGCGAGACCTCGTCGGTGGACGTGCTGGTCACGGACACGGGTCTGTCGGCCGCGGTCGCCGACCGGTTCGCGCAGGCGGGCGTGGAAGTGGTGAGGGTCTGAGGGCCGCGGGCCCGGCCCGGGTGGTGCCGCCCGCGCCGCCGTGATCACCGGCCCGAACAGCCATGGCCGGCGGCGGTACGCTCGTGGTCGCGACACCCGCCCGAAAGGATCGACGCCATGTCCGTGCCGCAGTCCGTGGACCGCGCGCTGGCCTTGCTGGACCTGGTGGTCGACGCGCCGGGACCCGTGAGCGCCAAAGCGCTCGCGCGGCGCGTGGGGTGTTCGCTGTCGACCGTGTACCACCTGCTGGGCCCGCTGACCGCGCGCGGATATCTGGTGCGGGTACCCGAGGGGTACGCTCCGGGGCCGCGGATCCCCTCCCTGCACCGCTCCTTCCAGCGGCACCTGGGCGCCGGGACCGCGGTCGCCGCGCTGCTGCCGCGGGTACGGCGGGCCACCGGGGCAGAGGCGTACTTCACCGTCTACAGCGGCGGACGCATCACCGTCATCGACAGCACCACGCCCCTGACCGATTCCGAGGACCCGTTCACCCCCGGCCCCGAGACCCGGGCGCACGCCACCGCCCACGGCAAGGTGCTGCTCGCCCCGCTCTCCCGGGCCGAACGGCGGCGCTACCTCGCCGACCACGGGATGGCGCGCCTGACCGAACGCACCATCACCGACGAGCGGCGCTTCGAGGCGGAGCTGGCGAGCGTCCGCGACCGGGGCGTCGCGGTCTCCGTCGGCGAGGCGGACCCGGCCTACACCTGTCTGGCCGTGCCGCTGCCCTCCCGTCCGGACCACGCCCTGTCCGTCTCCCTCCCCCTCGCCGACTTCCGGCGCCGCCGGGGCGAGATCAGCTCCCTCCTCCTGCTGGCCGCGGCCATGTTTCCGACAGCGTCGGAATGAGCGTGTTCCCCGGTGGCCGGAGGCCGCCGCGCGCCGCATCGTAGGGACATGATCTTCATCGCCGTGCGCTTCACCGTCCGCCCCGAGCACTCCGACGACTGGCTGTCCCTCGTGGGCCCCTTCACCGAGGCGACCCGCGCCGAACCGGGCAACCTCTTCTTCGACTGGTCCCGCGGCGTCGAGAACCCCGACAAGTTCACGCTGCTGGAGGCGTTCGCGGACGACGCCGCCGCCGTGGCCCACGTGCAGTCCGACCACTTCACCGCCGGGCTCGCCACCATGGCCACCGCCATCGCGGAGACCCCCGAGATCATCAATGTGACCATTCCCGATCAGAGCGGGTGGGGTCCCATGGCAGAGCTCGCCCCGCAGGCCTAGTCCCGCCCCTCACTCCGTACACGGTGGTGGCCCGAGCCGCGGCCCGGGCCACCACCGTCGGTCTCGTGCGCCGGGCCTCGTCCGCCGGGCCCGATCGCGTGAACCCGGGACCCGCCTCCCGCCGGGACCCCCCGGCGAAAAGTACGTTGGGGGGCGAACCTGCTCCGGCCGGACCGGGCGATCCCCAGAGGAGCGAGCATGGCGACCGAATCGAACCAGCCGACCGTCCCGCAGGTGACCATGACGCTCTCCGCGATCGCGGCGACCGCGGCCACCCCCCGCCCCTCGGGCGAGACCCTCGCGGAACAGAGCACCCGGATCATCCTCGGCATCAACCGGCAACTGGCCGACCCCTCGCTGGCGACCCGGGGCACCTGGGTCCTGTCGTGGCTCGGGATGAGTCCGGGCAACGCCAACCTGGCCTACCTCGCCCGGAACACCGACGGCTCCAACTCGTTCGCCGTGGTGATCCGCGGCACCGTCGGCAACGTGACCGATCTGATGGAGGACCTCGACGTCGGCACGGTGGTCCCGCTCAACCTCCCCGGAATGCAGTCCCCGGTCTCGGTGGCCAAGGGGGCGATGAAGGCGTTCACCGAGGTCGCGGTCATGAACACGGCGGGGGTCACCCTGGCGCAGGCGCTCACCACCGCCCTGGGCCAGGCGCCGCCGAACCCGACGGTCTACGTGACCGGCCACAGCCTGGGCGGCTGCATCGCGACCATGGTCGCCCCTTACCTGCAGACGCTCACCTGGCCGGGCGGGAAACCCAACTTCGAGCTGCACACGTTCGCCGCCCCCACCGCCGGCGGAGCGGACTTCGCCGCCTACGTCGAGTCCCTGGAGTGGCAGGCGAACGAACGCCACTACAACATCAACGACATGGTGCCGCAGGCCTGGAACAACCTGGAGGCGACCAAGCAGTGGTACCCGAGTCCGGGCCCGGCGCCGGACTTCGACGTCAATGCCGTCGTCTCGACGCTCATCGGCCTCCCCGGTCCCCACGTCTACGCGCAGCCGGGCAAGGACGACCCGCTGAACGACAGTTACCAGCCCGTCGACCTGAACGTGGTGAAGCGGTCGCTCGAGGACTTCATGGGCCAGGTGGCCTTCCAGCACGCCAACTCCACCTATCTGGGCCTCCTCGGCGCGCCTGACGTGCCGTCCGGTCCGCTGGTGAGCATCGTGACCCCCGTCGGCAAGCCGGGTGCCCCGGTCGAGGTCGTCGGCAGCGGGTTCAGCCAGGGCGTCGTGGTCGACTTCGGCACGCTGCCGGCCGTCAGGCAGTACGTCCTGCGCGACGACGTGATGATCGCGTGGGCTCCCGAGGGCATCGGCGTGGTCGACATCCGGGTCACCGGCAATCTGGGCACCTCCCCCGCCGTCCCGCGCGGCCAGTTCAGCTACGGCGGACCCGCCCCCGTGCTGGTCACCGGCATCAGCCCGGACAGCGGCCGGGCCGGCACCCAGGTCCAGGTCAACGGCATCTACTTCACCCAGGACGCCCAGGTCTACTTCGGCGACAACCTCGCCGAGCTCCTCGAGTACGGCACCGAGCAACTGCTCGTCCGGGCGCCCGCCCCGACCCTGGGCGTCTCCAAGCCCTCGACCGTCGACGTCACCGTCGTCGCGAACGGCTACTCGTCCCCGGCGAGCCCGGCGGACGAGTTCTCCTACCCGGAGTGGCACGAGTCCTGAACCGTACGCCCTCAGTGCTCCGGCAGCCGCTCCGACTCCCGTACCAGGGCCGCCAGCACCGGGGCGATCAGCGGGTGCGACTCCGCGCCTCGGCGGGTCGCCGCGAAGACCCGCCGGGTGGCGGCCGGACCCGATGCGGGGCCTCCCGCCGGGGCCACCGGGCGGACCTGGACCTCCTTGAGGTCCATGCCGCGCAGGGCCGACCGCGGCACCAGCGCGACGCCCGCCCCGGCGCCGACCAGCGCCGTGACGGCGCGGAAGTCGTCGGAGGAGTGCACGAACCGGGGCTGGAAGCCCGCCAGTTCGCAGGCCAGCAGGGTCACGTCGTGGCACGGGTTGCCCGGGTACTGGCCCACCCAGTCCGAGTCGGACAGGTCCGCCAGGGACACCGCCGGGAGGTCGGCCAGCGGGTGCCCCGAGGGGAGCACCGCGTCGAAGGGTTCCGCGTACAGCGGCAGCACCGACAGCCGGCCGTCGTCCGCTCCCGGCGCGCCCCGGTACTCGACGGCGAGGGCCACGTCGGCCTCGCCGTCCAGCAGCAGCGGCAGGCTCTGGTCGCCCTCCGCGTCCCGGACCCGCAGCCGGATGCCGGGGTGTTCCAGGGCGAGGCGCGCGATGGCCGGGGCCAGTACCTCGGCGATGCCCGTGGCGAAGGCGGCCACCGTGACCTCGCCCGCGGAGCCGCCCGCGTAGGCGGCGAGTTCGGCTTCGGCCCGCTCCAGCTGCGCCAGCACCTCGTGCGCGTGCCCGAGCAGGATCTCGCCGGCCGCCGTGAGCCGTACGCCCCGGCCGCTGCGGGTGAGCAGCGTGTGGCCCGTCTCCTGCTCCAGTGCCGCGAGCTGCTGGGAGACCGCGGAAGGAGTGAGGTAGAGGGCTGCGGCCGCGGCGGTCACCGTACGGTGGTCCGCCACGGCCCGCAGGATGCGCAGCCGGCGGGGGTCGATCACCCCGCCATTATCTCAGGCAGCGCAGGTCACCCGGCCCCCGCGGGCCACTCGGCCCGCCTCAGGCCGCCTCGCCCTCCAGCGCGGCCCGGGCGTCCACGAACGCCGCCACCGCGCGCTCCACGTCCGCCGTCGAGTGGGCGGCCGAGAGCTGGACGCGGATACGGGCCGCGCCCATCGGCACCACCGGGTACGAGAAGCCGATCACGTACACGCCGCGCTCCAGCAGCAGCTCCGCCATCCGGCCCGCCTTCGCCGCGTCGCCGATCATCACGGGGGCGATGGCGTGGTCGCCGGGCAGGATCTCGAAGCCCGCCTCGGTCATCTTCGTACGGAAGAGCGCGGTGTTGGCGGCGAGGTGTTCACGCAGGTCACCGGCGGACTCCAGCAGGTCGAGGACCTTCAGCGAGGCCGCCGCGATGACCGGGGCGAGGGAGTTGGAGAAGAGGTACGGGCGCGAGCGCTGGCGCAGCAGCTCGACGATCTCGGTGCGGGCCGCCACGTAGCCGCCGGACGCGCCGCCGAGGGCCTTGCCGAGGGTGCCGGTGATGATGTCGACGCGGTCCATGACCCCGTGCAGCTCGGGGGTGCCGCGGCCGCCGGGGCCGACGAAGCCGACGGCGTGCGAGTCGTCGACCATGACCATGGCGTCGTAGCGCTCCGCCAGGTCGCAGATCTCCCCGAGCGGGGCGACGTAACCGTCCATGGAGAAGACGCCGTCGGTGACGATCAGCTTGCGGCGGGCGCCGCCCTCGGTGGCCTCCTTCAGGCGCGCCTCCAGCTCGGCCATGTCGCGGTTGGCGTAGCGGAAGCGGCGGGCCTTGGAGAGGCGGATGCCGTCGATGATCGAGGCGTGGTTGAGGGCGTCGGAGATGACCGCGTCCTCGGCGCCGAGCAGGGTCTCGAAGACGCCGCCGTTGGCGTCGAAGCAGGAGGAGTAGAGGATCGTGTCCTCCTGGCCGAGGAAGGAGGAGAGGCGCGCCTCCAGCTCCTTGTGGACCTCCTGCGTGCCGCAGATGAAGCGGACGGAGGCCATTCCGTAGCCCCAGCGGTCCAGGGCGTCCTTCGCCGCGGCGACTACCTCGGGGTGGTCGGCCAGGCCGAGGTAGTTGTTGGCGCAGAAGTTCAGGACCTCACCGGGGGCACCGCCGGCGGTCACGGCGACGGCGGCGCTCTGCGGGGTGCCGATGACGCGCTCGGGCTTGTGCAGGCCGGCGGCGCGGATCTCGTCGAGGGTGGCGCGGAGGTCTTCGCGGACGGTCTCGAACATACTGCGTTCTCCTTGTGCGGTGGGCCGTCCGGCGGAGCGGAGACGGACGGGAGGGGGCCGGACCCCGCGGAGGGGGGAGGGTTTGCGGGGTCCGGCCGGAGGGAGATGGTCTGTGGAACGCGGACCGGGCGGGCCGGCCGCGTACGGACGCGGACCGGGCGGCTCGGCCGCGTACGGACGCGGACCGGGACTCGGCGGCCGCGCGGGCCTACGGCCCGGGCGACGGCCGCCGCGACCCGGGGGTCAGGCCGTCCAGTCCAGGATGATCTTGCCGCTGCGGGCGGTGGACGCCTCGTCGAAGGCGGCCTCGAAGTCGCGGTGCGAGTAGCGGCCGGTGATGACCGGGGTGAGGTCGAGGCCACCCTCCAGCAGCACCGTCATCGCGTACCAGGTCTCGAACATCTCGCGGCCGTAGATGCCCTTGATGGTGATCATCGAGGTGACGACCTTCGCCCAGTCCACCGGGAACTCCTGCGCGGGCAGGCCCAGCATGGCGATCCGGCCGCCGTGCGTCATGTTGTCGATCATGTCGCGCATGGCCTCGGCGCGGCCGGACATCTCCAGGCCGATGTCGAAGCCCTCGCGCAGGCCCAGCTGCGCCTGCGCGTCGGCGATGGAGCGCTCGGCCACGTTCACCGCGAGCGTGGCGCCCGCCTTGCGGGCGATCTCCAGCCGCTCGGGGCTGACGTCCGTGATCACCACGTTGCGCGCGCCGGCGTGCCGGGCCACGGCCGCCGCCATGATCCCGATCGGGCCGGCGCCGGTGATCAGCACGTCCTCGCCGACCAGCGGGAACGACAGCGCCGTGTGCACCGCGTTGCCGAAGGGGTCGAAGATCGCCGCGACGTCCAGGTCCACCGGGGTGCGGTGCACCCACACGTTCTGCGCGGGCAGGACCACGTACTCGGCGAACGCGCCGTCACGGCCGACCCCGAGACCGATGGTGCTGCGGCACAGGTGGCGGCGGCCGGCCAGGCAGTTGCGGCACTTGCCGCACACCAGGTGGCCCTCGCCGCTGACGAGCGCGCCGATCTCGATGTCCCGGACGTCCGCGCCCAGCGCCGCGACCTCGCCGACGAACTCGTGGCCCAGGACGAGCGGGGTCTTGACGGCGCCCTGCGCCCAGCCGTCCCAGGAACGGATGTGCAGGTCCGTGCCGCAGATGCCGGTGCGCAGCACCTTGATCAGCACATCGCCCGGACCGTAGTCGGGCTCGGGTACGTCCATGAGCCACAGCCCGGGCTCGGCCTTGTGCTTGACGAGTGCCTTCATGGGGGTGGCTCCAGGCATGCGGAAGGGGTCGCCGCGGGCGTGCGGGCCCGTACGGCGTCGGTGACGGCACCAATCTGCCGACCGGCACGGTGATCAGTCCATCGAGACTTTCTTAAGCGGGTCGACAGCGCAGCTTCACGCCTATGCTCCTCAGGTGACGGGGCAGGGTCCCGGGCCGGTACGAGGGTCCGGGGAAAAGGGGAGGTGAGGGGCGTGCCGAGTCTGCGCAGCAGGGCGCTGTCGGCGGCGCTGATCGCGGCGGGCAGGCGAAGACGGTTCGCGAGCGCCGAGGCGGTACGGACCCGGGTCGCGGAGTCCGCGCGGCGGCCCGCGTCGCATCTGCCGCCCCGCTCGCTGGGCCGGGTCGCCGAGATCTCGCGGACGTTCGTCGGAGCCTGGCCGGTGTACGACGTCTCGCCCCGCGGGAGCGAGCCGGAGGCACGGGTGTTGTACGTGCACGGCGGCGGGTACATCAACGAGCTGGTCCGCCCGCACTGGGCGTTCATCCGGCAGCTGGTCACGCAGGCGCGGGCGCGGGTGGTCGTCCCGGCGTACATCCTGGCCCCGCGCGGGACCGCCGACCGTACGGTCCCCGTCGCGGCGGACCTGCTCAGCGGCCTGATCGAGAGCGGCGGCGCGGGCGGCACGGTGCTCATCGGGGACTCCGCGGGCGCCGGGCTGGCACTGGCCGCCGCGCAGCGGCTGCGCGACCGGACGGGGGCGCAGCCCTCCCGGATCGTACTGATCTCGCCCTGGCTGGACGTGACCATGAGCCATCCCGACCAGGCGCGGATCGAGGCCGCCGATCCGATGCTGGCCCGGCCCGGGCTGCGGGAGGCCGGGCGGCTGTACGCCGGGACGCTCGCCGCCGACGATCCGCGGGTGAGCCCGCTGCACGGGTCCTTCGCGGGGCTGGCGCCGCTGACGGTGTTCACCGGGACCCGGGACGTGCTGACCACGGACAGCAGGGAGCTGCTGAGCCGGGCACTCGCGGCCGGCACGGACGTGGAGTTCCACGAGGCGGCGGGGCTGCCGCACACGTACCCGCTGCTGCCGGTGCCGGAGGGACGGGCGGCGCGGGAGCGCATCGTGGAACTGATCCGCTCCACGGCGGACGCCTGACGGCCAGCCTCCCGCGTCCCACGCCCTACGCCGTGCAGGTCATCAGCGAGCTGACCGGCCAGGCCCGGTACCCCGTCCAGTACTCCTCGTCGCGCACCGGGTCGGCGGGCGGGGTCCGGGTCGGCTGCCAGCCGACGGTGGCGAAGCCCGCCTCGACGGCCGCTTCGGCGAGGTCGGCGTGGGCCCATTCGCGGAACTCGAAGGGCACCGGCGGCTCGGTGAGGAAGTGCGCCTTGAGCAGGGGCGCGTCGCCCTCCGGGAGCCGGTCGAGGATGCGGAGCCCGTACGGGGACCAGTCCACTCGGGGGAACGCCCCTGCGTTGGGCACAATGGCGAGGAGTTTGCCCCCGGCGCGCAGATTGGCGCGGACGGACCGGAACATCGCGTGCAGGGAGCCGCGGTCGGGTGCGTGGTTGAAGAGGTAGACGGCCGTGGCGAGGTCGAAGGGACCGAGGTTCGGGAGGCCCGCGGCGTCGGCGACGTGGTACTCGATCGCCGGCCGGTCCCCGTCCGCGCCGTGCCCGTCCGTCACGCGCCCGGTCGTCTCGTGCTCGCGGGCGAGCCTGATCATCTCCTCCGAGATGTCCACGCCGACGGTCCTGCGGGCCCCGCCGCGGGCCAGTAGCCGGGTGTTGTGGCCGTGTCCGCAGGCCAGGTCGAGGGTGTCGAGCCCGCGGACCCCGCCGAGTTCGTCGAGGGCGCCGAGGAGGGTGTGGGTGTCGGCCGCCGAGAAGGCGGCCGTGCTCTTCGACTCCGCGTAACGCTCGCCGATGGCGTCGTACTGGTAGCGCATGCTCTGCCTTCCGGTGGCCTGCCGGGGTGTGGGGCGGGGTGTGGGACGCGTGCGTATGGTGCCCCGGCGCGTGGCCCGCGGAGGTCCGTACGGCCGTGCGTCCCCCGGACGAGGTAAGCGGTCGGCCTAGTGCTCTGGCACCGGCAGCCGTTCGCGCCCGCGGTCGCGCGGCCGGGCCTGCCCCGGGTCGGCGGGCTGATCGGCGCGGGGCCGCCGCCCGTGTCCGCGCCGGCGGTGGCCCGGTACCGAGGATCCGGACGGGGCCGGCGAGGCGGTCGTCGGGGTGCGGCGGCAGCCGCCGAGGGCGCATCCTGACCGTGTGACCGCGAGAGGGGACAGCCCAGGACCGGCCCCCGATGCCACGGCCCAGGCGCTCGCGCGTGGCACGGCTCGTGCCGTGGAGGCCGTCGGCGGGTACGCGGGCGGGGTCTATCTGCGCTCGCGCACCGATGAGCTGCTGCTGGCGGTACTGCAGGGGCTGCCGGGGCAGCTGTTCAAGGCCTGGTGGCGCATGCAGGTGAACCGGCCCTACCCGGTGGCGGAGGCGTACCGTTCCGGGCAGGCCGTGCACCTGCCCGACCCGGAGTCGGCCGTGCGGCGCTTCCCCCAGCTGATGGCGGGGCTGCCGTTCCCCTTCGGTTCGCTGTTCGAGCCCGTCACCGCCGGTTCGGAGCGGTTCGGGGTGCTGATGGTGCTGCGCCCGGCCACCCCCGGTGTGCCGGTCGAGGCCGCCGACCGGGAACGGATCCGCGAGGCCGCGGCCGGTCTGGCCCGGGACCTCGCGGCGCTGACCGCGGCCGGTGAGCCCGTGGTCTGGGAGGGGGACCCGGAGTGCCTGCCGCCGCCCGGCCCCGCAGAGGGCGCCCGCGCGGCGGTGGACCGGCTCGCGCAGGCGCTGCTCTCCGTGGACCGGGAGGGCAGGATCCGCTTCGCCAACGCGGCCGCCGTCACGATGTTCGGCCTCGGCGAGGAGCGGCTGCTGGGGCAGGTGCTGTGGGAGGCCGCGCCCTGGCTCGGGCAGCGCGCCTACGAGGACCACTTGCGGGCCGTCTTCCTCTCCGGCGAGGCGGTGCACTTCCCGGTCCGGGGCGGCCGGCACCGGCCCAGGGAATGGCTGTCGGTGGACCTGTACCCCGGTTTCGACGGGGTGACGGTGCTGATCGGCACGGCCGAGCAGCCCGATTACCCTCCCGAGTCTGCCGGCGGGCCGAACGGGAACATCGGCACGGTGGCAGACCGGGCCTCGGCGCTGTACCGGCCGGTGGCCCTCGCGATCGCGCTGACGGAGGCGGTCACGGCCCGCCAGGTGTCGGCGGTCGTCACCGACGAGCTGCTGCCGGCCTTCGGAGGCCGCCAGCTGGCGATCTACATGCTCGACGAGAGGCACCTGTACCTCGCCTGGGAGACGGGGTTCCCCAAGGGTTTCCTCGACCGGTTCGACGGCGTCTCGCTCGAGGCGGAGCTGCCGGGCGTGGAGACGCTGACCTCGGGGCGGCCGATGTTCTTCGAGTCGATGGAGAACCTGGCCGCCGCCTATCCGGGGATCCCGCTGGACGCGCACGTCGGTGCCCGCGCCTTCCTGCCGCTGATCGCCTCGGGCCGGCCGGTGGGCTCCTGCATCCTCGGCTTCGACGCGCCGCGCGACTTCAGCCCGGAGGAGCGTACGGTGCTGACGGCGCTGGCCGGGCTGATCGCGCAGGCCCTGGAGCGGGCGAAGCGGTACGACAACGAGGCGGCGCGCGCCCGGGGGCTCCAGTCCGCCCTGCTGCCGCACCGGCTGCCGGTGCGCGAGCACGTGGACACGGTGGCCCGCTACCTGCCGGGCACGGTCGGCATGGATGTCGGCGGCGACTGGTACGACGTGATCGAGACGGACGACGGACTGCTGGCGCTGGTCATCGGGGACGTCCAGGGCCACGGCGTGGCGGCCGCGGCCACGATGGGGCAACTCCGCAGCGCCGTACGGGCCTTCGCACTGAGCGGCAGTTCCCCGCAGGAGGTGGCGAGCGGCACCAACCGGCTGCTCATCGACCTGGACCCGGGTCAGTTCGCCAGCTGCTGCTACGTGTTGCTCGACCCCGTGTCGGGGGCGGCGCGGGCCGTGCGCGCCGGTCACCCCCAGCCGCTGATGCGGCACCCCGACGGCCGGGCCGAGGTGCTCGACCTGGCGGGCGGGGTGGTGCTCGGCATCGACCCGAAGGCTTCGTACCCGGTGACGGAACTGCGGCTGGCGACGGGCTCGGTGCTCGCCCTGTACACGGACGGGCTGGTGGAGAAACCGGGCACCGACATCGACGTCGGTGTGGAGCGGCTGCGGGCGGCGCTGGCCGCGGCCGGGCCGACTCCGCTGACCGAGATGGCCGACCGGCTGATCGGCGAGGCGGGCAGCTCCACCGACCGGCCGGACGACATCGCCCTGTTGCTGGCCGCCCGCACGGGCGGCGACCCTCGGGGCCTGTAGGACGTACGGGTTCAGGCGGCCTTGCCCGCGGTGGCACGGGCGTACGCGTCACCGGCGAGCAGGGCGTCCGCGACCATCTCCGGGGTCACCGGGAACGGCATGTTGTGCGTGGTCTCGCCCTCGGCGGTGGCCGCGCGCCCGATGGCGAGGAGCTCCTCGCGGCCCGGGTCGACGAGCCCGATCTCGGCGAGCGTGGTGGGCAGGCCCACGGACCGGCTGAACTCCAGGTAGGTGTCGAGCTCTTCGGTCGGAGCGCCCTCCAGGACCAGTTGGGCGAGGGTGCCGATGTTGACCTTCTCGCCGTGCATCATGCCGTGCACCTTGTGGGAGACGGTCAGGCCGTTGTGGATCCCGTGCGCGGCGGCCAGGCCGCAGGATTCGAAACCGAGACCGGAGAGAAGGGTGTTGGCCTCGGTGACCTTCTCCAGCGCGGGTGTGACGACGTGCTGTTCGGCGGAGATCCGCGCCTGGTGGCCGTACTCCATCAGCGTCTCCCAGCACAGCCGGGCCAGGGCGAGGGAGGCCCCGGTGGCGAGGCCGCCCGCCATCGCGGTGCGGTTGGCGGCGACGCAGACGCGTGCTTCGTACCAGGTGGCCAGGGCGTCGCCCATGCCGGAGACGATGAACCGGCTGGGAGCGCCCGCGACGAGCGCCGTGTCGACGAGGACGAGGTTCGGGTTGCGCTGGAAGAAGGAGTAGCGCTCGAATGCGCCGTCCTCGGTGTAGATGACGGCCAGTGCGCTGGTCGGGGCGTCGGTGGACGCGACCGTGGGGGCACTGACGACGGCGATGTCGTCGAGGGCGTGGCCGACCGCCTTGGCCGTGTCGATGGCGGTACCGCCGCCGATGCCGACGATCACGTCGGCGCCGGCCGCCCTGGCGGCCGCGGCGACCCGGTCGATCTCCTTCTGCGTACAGAGCCCGCCGAAGACCTCTCTGGTCAGCTTGACCCCGGCCGCGGCGAGGGAGTCGGTCACCGCGGTGTCCACGAAGCCCCACACCCCCCTGTCGGCGAGTACGACGGCGTTGGTGCCGAGGAGTGCGGTGTGCTCGCCCAGGTCGTGCATGGCTCCCGCTCCCTGGACGTATTTCGGCGGGCTGATGAGCATGCGGGTACCGACGGTCTTCACGGCGAAACCTCCTGAATGGGAATTCATTTCTGCTCCTGCATTTCATCCCTATCACGGATCGCCGGACCGGAGACAATGCGCCGGGCGGACTCGCGACAGGGGCCTTCCGCGCCCGGATCCGGGACCAATGGCCCGCCCTCCGGCAGGCGAGACTGGGGGTAACGTGCCTGGCGAGCGGCAGACAAGCGTCACCGGATTTCCATTCCACGCTTTCCGTTCCGCGTTTTTCCAATTCAGGAGAGAGGCCCCCGTGAAGAAGCTCATCAATTCCCCGGAGAGCGTCGTCGCCGACGCGTTGAAAGGAATGGCAGCCGCCCATCCGGGGCTGGCGGTCGAGGCCGCGACGGGCATCGTCACGCGGGCCGGCGGGCCGGCGGCCGGGAAGGTCGCGCTGCTCTCCGGCGGTGGCAGTGGGCACGAGCCGCTGCACGCCGGGTTCGTCGGGCGCGGCATGTTGGCGGGCGCCGTGGCCGGACCGGTGTTCACCTCTCCCGTGCCGGACAACATCGCGGCGGCGACGGCCGCGGTCGACTCGGGCGCGGGCGTCCTGCACATCGTGAAGAACTACACCGGGGACGTCCTCAACTTCACGATGGCGGCGGAGGACTGCGAGGACGAGGGCGTCGAGGTCGAGCAGGTCGTCGTGGACGACGACGTGGCCGTGACCGAGGTGGAGGGCGGGCCCGGCCGCCGGGGCACGGGCGCCACCCTGTTCGTGGAGAAGATCGCGGGCGCCCTGGCCGAGGAAGGTGCCCCGCTCTCCGAGGTCGCCGCGGTCGCCCGCAGGGTCAACAGCCTCTCCCGCAGCTACGGGGTGGCACTGTCCTCGTGCACCACGCCCGCGAAGGGCAGCCCCAACTTCGAGCTGGGCGAGGACGAGATCGAGCTCGGCATCGGCATCCACAGCGAACCGGGCCGCGAACGCCGGGCGTCGACCACCGCCGCCGGGACCGCGCAGGCCATACTCGACGCGATCCTCGCCGACCTCCCGGAGGCGGCCGGCGCGCCGGTCATCCTGCTGGTCAACGGGCTCGGTGGGACTCCGCCGATCGAGCTGTACGTGATGCGCGCCGAGGCCGGGCGGGTGCTCGCCGAGCGCGGGATCACCGTGGCCCGGTCGCTCGTGGGGTCGTACGTCACGAGCCTGGACATGGCCGGGTGCACCTTCACGCTGTGCCGCGCGGACGAGGAGCTGCTGCGCCTGTGGGACGCGCCGGTCGACACCCCGTCCCTGCGCTGGGGCTGCTGAGCCTCCTCCGCCCCGTCCGCCCCACCTGTTTTCCGTTCCGAGGAGCCCTTCGCGATGACCACCACGTCGACCACCCTTCCCCCGCCCGTCCTGGACACGGCCTGCTTCCGGCGCTGGCTCGCCGAGACCGACCGTCTCGTACGCCGCGACAGCGCGCGCCTCACCGAGCTCGACGCCGTCATCGGCGACGGGGACCACGGGGCCAATCTCGTACGGGGCTTCGGCGCCGTCGGGGCGGCCGTGGCCGAGGCCCGGCCAAAAACCCCCGGGGAGCTGCTCGCGCTGGCCGGGACCACGCTGACCAACACCGTGGGCGGCGCGTCCGGACCGCTGTTCGGGACGGCGCTGCGCCGCACCGGCAAGGTGCTCGGCGCCACGGCCGTTCCGACGGGCGCGGAGCTGGCGGACGCGCTCGGGGCGGGCCTGCGGTCGGTACAGAAGCTGGGTGGCGCGGAGGTCGGCGACGCGACGCTGGTGGACGCGCTGGCCCCCGGGGTCGCGGCACTGTCGCAGGCGGCCGGGGCGGGACGCCCGCTGCGGGAGGCCCTGGACGAGGCGTGCCGGGCGGCGCGCGAGGGCGCCGACGGCACGGCGGCCCTGCGGGCCCGCAAGGGCCGGGCGAGCTACCTGGGCGAACGCAGCGTCGGCCACCAGGACGCCGGGGCGAACTCGGTGGCCCTGCTGATGGAGGCCCTGCGCACGGCGGTCGACACGGTGGACCCGGCACCGGACGGTGCCGTGGCTCCGGGCGCGGGCGCGGACCCCGGCCCGGGTGTGGGCGAGGTGTCGGGTGTGGGCGAGGTGTCGGGCGTGGGCGAGGTGTCGGGCGTGGGCGAGGTGCCGGGCGTGGGCGAGGTGTCGGGCGTGGTGCCGGGCGTCGTGCCGTCGGGGGCGGGATCGGCCGCCGCGGGTGCCGTGGCGTCGGACGCGGCCTGGGAGGCCGTGCCGGGGGCCGGGGCCGCGCGGGAGACCCGTACGGGCCGGGTCGGGGTGGTGCTCGTCTCGCACAGCGCCGAGGTCGCCTCGGCCGTGGCCGGGCTGTCGGGGGCCCTGCTCGGCTCGCTCGAGCCCGCCCCGGTCGCCGTCGCGGGCGGCACCCCGGACGGCGGGATCGGCACCAGCGCGGACCGGATCCTGGCGGCCGCCCGCGAGGTCGACGAGGGGCAGGGCGTGGCGGTCCTGTGCGACATGGGCAGCGCGGTGCTGACCCTGAAGTCGCTGCTCGCCGAGAGCCCCTCCCCGCTGCCGGCCGACACTCGGATCGTGGACGCGCCGTTCCTGGAGGGGGCCGTGGCGATCACCCTCACCTCGGCGATCGGGGGCGACCTCGACTCCGTCCTCGCCGCCGCCGAGGACGCCCGCCGGTACCGCAAGCGCTGAGCGCACGCGACACCGCACAAGCACGCACACCGGACGCCGCCCACATACAGGACGGCGTCCGGCAAAGCAGAGGGAAATTCTTCGGCGGACGAGCTGCGGTTCTCGCACCCGCCACTTACGCCGCTTTAACACGGTCTTTACGTCGTCCCGGGTGCCCGGCAGCGCCCGGGACAACGGAATCCGCAGGTGAACAGCTCTTGACCTGCGGTTCTCGCGGAGATTGCATGTCGGCCCGGGAGCCACGGAACCACTTGCTCACCACCGCCTCGGAGGCGATACAGCTCCCGCGCTCACTTCCCCGCTCTGCCGATCGGAACACCGCACCGATGACTGACACGATCAGCGCTCCTCAGGCCCTCTCCCCCTCCGCCGGGCCCGCCCCGCAAAAGCTCAAGCGTTCCATCGGCGTCGTCGGCGGCACTCTGCTGACGCTCTCGTGCGTGACGCCCGCCTCGACCCTGTTCGTCGTGGTGCCCGACCTGTTCTCGAGCCTCGGCACGTGGACGGCACTGACCATCGCGATCGGCTCGCTCCTCTGTATCGGCGTCGCGTTCTGCTACTCGGAGCTCGGGACGCTCATCCCCAGCGCCGGCGGCGAGTACGCGATGGTCTCCACCATGGCCGGCCGGCTCGCCGGATGGCTGGTGTTCGTGATGTCCCTGCTGGTCGTCATGATCGTGCCGCCCGTGATCGCCATGGGTACGGCCGACTACCTGGCCCCCGTGGTCCACATACCGGCGCCGGTCGCCGGTGGCGCCGTGATGCTGCTGGCCACCCTCGCCGGTCTCCTCGACCTGCGGGCCAACGCCTGGATCACCGGTGTGTTCCTGGTGCTCGAAGTGATCGCCGCGGCGCTCGTCGCCGTACTGGGCTTCGCCCACAGCGAGCGGGGCGCCGACGCGCTGGTGCACGGCACGGTCGCCGCCGAGGGCGGCGGCACCTCCGCCGTCACCGCGATGATGGTCGTCTCCGGACTCGCCATCGCCCTGTTCGTCACCCAGGGCTTCTCCACGGCCGTCTACCTCTCGGAGGAGCTGGAGAACCCGAAGCGGAACGTGGCGCGCACGGTGCTCCTCACCCTCGCCATCTCCAGCGCCGTCATCCTGGTCCCGGTCATCGCCATCACCATGGGCGCCCCCGACCTGGACGCACTGACCGCCGGTGACCTCAGCGGGATGGTCACCGCCTGGTCCAACTCGGCCGTCGGCACCTTCGTCAGCCTCTGCGTGGCCCTCGCCATCATCAACGCCGGCATCGTCATGGTCATCCAGAACTCCCGCGTGCTGTTCGCCTCCGCCCGCGACCGCGCCTGGCCCATGCCGGTGAACAACGCCCTGTCCAAGCTGGGCCGCTTCGGCTCCCCGTGGGTGGCCACCCTGATCGTCGGCGTCCCGGGTGCGGCCCTGTGCTTCGTCAACCTCGACACCCTGTACGGCGTCACCGGCGTCTCCGTGACCGGCATGTACCTCCTCGTCGCGATCGCCGCGCTGTTCAGCCGGCGCGGGGCGCACGGCCAGGCGGTCGCCTGGCGGATGCCGCTGTGGCCGGCCGTGCCGATCGTCCTGATCGCCGTCTTCGCGTACATCCTGACCCAGCAGGACACCAAGTACCTGCTGTGGACGGGCGGGATCACCGCCGTGGCCACGCTGTACTGGGCGCTGTACCTGCGTCCGCGCCAGGACACCCGCTGGCTCGTCAGCATCCCGGAGGACGACCTGGGCACGGAGGCGTAGTCCGCGCAGCAGCCCGGGCTCAACTTCCCACGGTGATCACGACCTTGCCGAAGGGCGGGTCCACCTCGTAGTTCCGATAGGCCGTGTGCACTTCCTCGAAGGAGTGCACACGGCCTATCTGCGGTCGCAGGCCGTGGGCCGTGACGGCACGGTTCATCGCCTCGAACCGCTCCCGGCTGCCGACGAACTCCCGGCGGATCGTCACCAGGCTCGACGCGTACGCCTCGTTCGAGACCTCGATCCCGGGCTTGCGGGCGCTGCCGGTGATGAGCAGGGCGATCTGGCCGTGGAGGGAACCGGCGCGCAGCGACTGCTCGATGGTGTCCGGGCCTCCCGTCTCGACGACCAGGTCGGCGCCGAGCCCGTCGGTGGCTTCCCTGACCTTCGCGCTCCATTCCGGGTGGCGCCGGTAGTCGAAGACCGCGTCGGCGCCCAGCGCCTTGAGGCGGTCGGCCTTCTCCTCGTCCGAGGTGGTCGACACCACCCGCAGACCCATCAGCTTCGCGAACTGCACCGCGAAGAGGGCGACGGGGCCGGTGCCGAGGGTGAGCACCGTCTGCCCCGGGAGCAGTGCTTCGCCGCCGGTCAGCGCGGACCAGGCGGTGAGCGCCGCGCACGGCAGGGTCGCGGCCTCCTCCCAGGTCAGGTGCGCCGGCACGCGCACCGCCCACTGCTCGTCCAGTACGGCGTACTCCGCGAGCATCCCGTCGAGGGTGCAGCCGGGCTGGTCGATGGCGTCCGGGGTGATCCGGCCGGTGCGCCAGCGCGGGAAGTAGGAGGAGGAGACCCGGTCGCCGACCGCGAAGCGGGTCACGGCCTCCCCCACGGCGACGACCTCGCCCGCGCCGTCGCTCAGCGCGACCACCCCGGGGACGGCCGGCAGCGGGTACCGGCCGTGGAGGATCATCAGGTCGCGCCGGTTGAGGGAGGCGGCCCGTACGGCGACCACGATGTCGGTCGGGCCGGCCGGTTCCGGGACCGCCGCGCCGTGCTCGCGCAGCACGATCCCGTCGATGTCACCGAACGATTCCAGGTGGTACGCACGCATCTGCGCCTCCAGCGGTCGGGGTGGGTCGTCTCTTCGACCCGCCGATGCTGCGGCCCGTGGGACACGCGCGGCAATTCCCTCCGGGGAATCGCCGGGTCCGCCGGGCAGCGGCTAGAAAGGGGCCATGGCCACCACCGCTGTCGCGTCCACGTCACCCTCTCCCTTCGGGCACGAGCTGCGCCGCCGGCGGACGCTGCGCCGCGTCAGCCAGCTCGAACTGGCCGTGCTCGCCGGGACCACCCAGCGCCATCTCAGCTTCGTGGAGAGCGGCCGTTCCCTGCCCGGGCGGGCGATGGTGGTCCGGCTCGCCGAGGCGCTGGGGTTGACCTTGCGCGAGCGCAACGCGCTGCTGCTGAAGGCCGGTTACGCGCCCGCGTACGCGGAGTCGCCGAGGGACGGGGCCGCGATCGAACCGGCCATGACGGCCCTGGGGTCCATCCTGACCGGGCATCTTCCGTACCCGGCGGTGGTGGCGGGGGCGCGCGGCGAACTCGTCCTGGCCAACGAGGCGTTCGGGGTGCTGACGGAGGGCGCCGCCGCGCATCTGCTGGAGCCGCCGGTGAACGTGCTGCGCCTCGCCCTGCACCCTGAGGGCATGGCGCCGCGCGTGGTGAACCTGGCGGCGTGGGGGCGGCACATCACGCAGAGCGTGCGAGCGCGTGCCGCCGCCCACCCGGATCCGGAACTCGACGCGCTCCTGGCCGAGTTGAGCGGCTACCTGCCGCCGGGGGTGGTCCCGGGTCCGGACCACCTCGGCTTCGCCGTGCCGCTGCGGCTGCGCACGGGGGACGGCGAGCTGCGGCTGCTGACCACCCTGACCTCCTTCGCGACGGCCGTGGACGTCACGCTGGCCGAGCTGCACCTGGAGGCGTTCCTGCCGGCCGACGCGGAGTCCGGCGAGCTGCTGCGCCGCCGCGAGGAGGCCCGTACGGGCGTCGGGCCGGAGGTCAGCCGGAGCCGCCGAGAGTAAGCGCGCTGTTGACCAGCCCGATGTGGCTGAACGCCTGCGGGTAGTTGCCGAGTTGGCGTCCGGCGACGGGGTCGTACTCCTCGGCAAGCAGGCCCACGTCGTTGCGCACCGCCAGCAGCCGTTCGAAGAGGTCCCGGGCGTCCTTCTCCCGACCCGTCATGTGCAGGGCGTCGACCAGCCAGAACGAGCAGGCCAGGAAGGCTCCTTCGTCGCCGGGCAGCCCGTCGACGGGCGCACCTTCGGTGCTGTAGCGGCGGACCAGTCCGCTGCTGCCGAGTTCGGCGCGCACCGCGTCGACCGTTCCGATGACGCGCGGGTCGTCGGGGGGCAGGAAGCCGACCCTGGGGATGAGCAGGGTGGCCGCGTCGAGTTCGCGCGAGCCGTAGTACTGGGTGAAGGTGCCGCGCTCGGCGTCGAATCCGTTCTCGCACACGTCGCGGTGCACCGCTTGGCGCATGGCCCGGAAGCGCTCCACGTCGCCGTCGAGCGAGGGGTCCCCCTCCAGAGTCCGCACGGCCCGGTCCGCGGCGACCCAGGCCATCACCTTGGAGTGCACGAAGTGGCGGCGCGGGCCGCGCACCTCCCAGAGCCCTTCGTCGGGGCGCTGCCAGTTGCGCTCCAGGAAGTCGAGGAGCGCGATCTGGATGCGCCAGGCGTGGTGCTCGGAGGGCAGCCCCGCGGACCTGGCCAGGTAGAGGGAGTCGATGACCTCCCCGTACACGTCGAGCTGGAGCTGGTCGGCGGCCGCGTTGCCGACCCGGGCGGGGGCGGAACCGGCGTACCCGCTCAGCCACGGCAGCTCGCTCTCGGGGATCCGGCGCTCGCCCCCGAGCCCGTACATGATCTGGAGGTCGGCGGGGTCACCGGCGACCGCGCGCAGCAGCCAGCTGCGCCAGGCGCGGGCCTCTTCCAGGAAGCCGGTGGCGAGGAGCGAGTCCAGGGTGAGGGTGGAGTCGCGCAGCCAGCAGTAGCGGTAGTCCCAATTGCGGACTCCGCCGATCTCCTCGGGCAGGGAGGTGGTGGCCGCGGCGGCGATGCCGCCGGTCGGGGCGTAGGTGAGGGCCTTGAGGGTGATCAGGGAGCGGGTGACGGCTTCCCGGTAGGGGCCCTCGTAGCGGCACTGGGCGGTCCACTCGCGCCAGTCGGCGATGCTCTGCTCCAGGGCGTCGTACGGGTCGACGGGCTCGGGGCGCGGTTCGTGGGAGGGGTGCCAGGTGAGCACGAAGGCGACTCGCTGGCCTTCGGTGACGGGGAACTGGGAGCGGGTGCTGTTCTCCTCGCCCCAGGTGCGGACCGGGGGTTCGCTGCGGAACCATACGGAGTCGGGTCCGGCGATGGCGACGCGGTCGCCGTTGCTGCGGCGGACCCAGGGGACGATGTGGCCGTAGTCGAAGCGCAGGCGCAGGGTGCTGCCCATCCTGACCCGGCCGGAGATCCCCTCGACGATGCGGATCACGTCGGGGGCCACGTCGCGCTGCGGCATGAAGTCGATGACCTTGACCGCTCCGGTGTCCGTCTCCCAGTAGGACTCCAGGACCAGCGAGCCGTCCACGTAGGCCCAGCGGGTGCACCGCTCGTCGTCGGCGGCGCCGAGGGGGGCGATCCGCCAGTGGCCGTTCTCCTCGTCGCCGAGGAGTTTGGCGAAGCAGGCACCGGAGTCGAAGCGCGGCAGGCACAGCCAGTCGAGGGACCCGTCACGGCCGACCAGCCCGCTGGTCATCAGGTCGCCGATGAGTGCGTAGTCTTCGATGGGTTGTGTCATTTGTGCCTTGTTCCACCAAATGCCCGGGGTCAATCAGAACGGACCCCGGGCATCGGCCGCGCGCTAGCCGCGCACGAGGAGGAGGACGCCCGCGAGGACGACCCCGAGCGCGACGGCGAGGGCTCCGTGCGCCAGGCGGTGGGCGCGCAGGACGGGCAGGAAGCGGTCGACGGCGTACCGCCCGGGGCCGGTGAGGGCGAGGGTCGCGGCGCCCGCCGTCAGGAGCAGTTCGTACTCGATGCCCTGCGGGGCGAAGAAGGACCCGGTGCCGTGGACGGCGATGGCGTTGACGAGGGTGCCGACGACGGCCGCTCCGGCGAGCGGGGTGAGGAGTCCGACGGCCAGGCCGAGGCCGCCGAGGGTCTCGGTCAGGCCCGCGAGGACGGCCATGGCGTCCCCGGCGGGGTAGCCGCTGGCGGTGAAGAACTGCCCGGTGCCGCTGATGCCGCCGCCCCCGAACCAGCCGAACAGCTTCTGGGAGCCGTGCGCGGCCATGGTCAGCCCGAGGACGAGGCGCAGTATCAGCAGGCCGACGTCGTGGCCGGGGGTCGAGAGGGCCGCGGGGAGGGTGGAGGCGGAGGCCGTGGCGGCGGCCGGCGACTTCGCCGTGGTGGTGGAGGGGCTGGTCATGGGGGGTTCGGTTCCTTCCGGAGGGGCGGGCCGTTCGCTGCGGTGGTTCAGGTGGTTCAAATTCGAACTCGGCCACCGACCCTAGCCAGTGATTCAAATTCGAACAACCCGTGTAGGGTGGAGACATGGCTGATTCGGCTGAAACCGCTGGGACGAGATGGCTGGACGACCGCGAGATGCGGGCCTGGAGCGGGTTCCTGGCCGCGTCGGCGCTGGTCCACCGGCGCCTGGACCAGCAGCTCAAGGACGACTCCGGACTCTCGCACCCGCAGTACGAGATCCTCGTGCGCCTCGCCGCGGCGCCCGGCCGCGAACTGCGGATGACCGAGCTCGCCAACGGCCTGATCAACTCCAAGAGCGGGCTCACGTACCAGGTCACCCAGATGGAGAAGGCCGGGCTGGTCCGGCGCCGCAGCTGCCCCTCCGACGTCCGCGGGGTGTTCGCCGTCCTCACCGACGCGGGCGCGGCCAAGCTGAGCGAGGCCGCGCCCGGCCACGTGGCGACGGTCCGGGAGGTCCTCGTCGACGTCCTGACACCGGCGCAGCTGGACGCGCTCGCCGACGGGCTGGGCGAGGTCGGCCGCAGGCTGCGCGGACAGGGCGCGTAGCGGTAGCGTCTTCGGTGGTGCGTTCGGTAGCACCTGTCCGAATCGGGGTATATGGGCGTCATGGACACCACGGTGTGGCTCACGCTGGCGACGGTCCTCGCGGTCGGCCTCGCGATCGCGGCGGCCGTGCTGCTCGTACGCGTCTTCAAGGCGCGGCGGCTCCTGCTGGACGCGGGGATCCCGCTGCACGACAAGGCGCTCTTCTGGGTCGCCGTGGCGTACACGATCTCCCCCGTGGACCTGATCCCGGATCCGGTGTACCTGGACGACATCGGGATCCTGCTGCTGGCCCTGCGCGCCCTCCAGGCGGCGGCCACCGCGGCCCGCGCGGGCAAGGAGCCGGGCGCCGCGTAGCCGGCGGCGGGTCCCGGGTCGACTCCGGGGTCAGCGCACGCCGCGAGTGCGGTACTGCACGCTGATCCGCGGCCCCACGGCCCGCGCCGACTTGGGTACGGCGTGCTCCATGGTGCGCTGGCAGGAGCCGCCCATGACGACGAGGTCGCCGTGGCCGAGCGGCAGCCGCAACAGCGTGGCGCCTCCGTCGCGGGGGCGCAGCGCGAGATCGCGCGGGTCGCCGACGGAGACGATGGCGATCATGGTGTCCTCGGTGGAGGAGCGGCCCGTGCGGTCCCCGTGCCAGGCGACGCTGTCGCGGCCGTCGCGGTACAGGCACAGCCCGGCCGTGGCGAAGGGTTCGCCGAGCTCGGCCGCGTAGTGCCGGGAGAGCGTCTCGCGGGCCTCGGTGAGCGAGGGGTGCGGAAGCGGCTCCCCTTCCGCGTAGAAGGCGAGCAGTCGGGGCACCGCCACCTCCCGCTCGCACATCCGGCGCCGCTCGGCTTGCCAGGGCACGTCGGCGGCGAGCCGCTCGAAGAGCGCGTCGGCGCCGCTCAGCCAGCCGGGCAGGTGGTCGACCCACGCCCCCGCCCCGAGGTCCGTCCGGCGCATGGCGTCCAGCGGGCCGAGCCGGATCTCGTCGCCCTGGTCGAAGAGGGAACCCTGAAGGCCTTGGACTGCGTACATGTCCCCAGCCTAACCCCGACAACCGAACATGTGCGCGAATAAGTCTGACAGGCCGCCGTCTCCGCCACCTCTCGGCCAATTGGTCCAGACCTATTGACGGCGGGGCATCCGGAGGAATACGTTCCCGGCGACGAGGCGGCGCAGCCCCCAACTGCCGCCACTCGCAACGGTGTTGCCACCATCCCCCCACCCCACGCCGGAGGCGTTTCCTTGCGCACCCCCACACGCACACGCACCCGCACCCGTCTCGCCTGCGGCCTGGGCGCCGCGCTGCTCGGCGCGGCCGCGGTGCTGACGGCTCCCGGGTCGGCGTTCGGCGCCGACCTGCTCGTGAACGGCGGCTTCGAGGCGGCCGCCACCCCGACCGGCTGGTCCTGCTCGGGGGGCCTCGGCTCCGTCGTCACGTCACCCGTACACGGCGGCACGAGGGCACTGGCCGGTGCGGCCACGGCCTCCGACAACGCCAAGTGCACCCAGTCCGTCTCCGTCCGACCCAACACCACGTACACGCTCTCGGCCTGGGTCCGCGGCAGCTACGTGTACCTCGGGGTCACCGGCGGGCCCTCGACCTGGACGACCTCCACCGGCGCCTACTCCCGGCTGACCGTCACCTTCACCACGGGCGCCTCCCAGACCACCGCGGAGGTCTACCTCAACGGCTGGTACGGGCAGGGCACCTACCACGCCGACGACGTCACCCTCGACGGCCCGGGCGGCGGCACCGACACCCAGGCGCCCACCGTCCCCACCGGTCTCACCTCCACCGGCAAGACCGCCACCAGCGCCTCGCTCGCCTGGACCGCCTCCACCGACAACGTCGGCGTCACCGGCTACGACGTCTACCAGGGCGGAGCGTTGGTCGCCACGGCCACCGGCACCAGCACGACCGTCACCGGTCTGACCCCCGCCACGAGCTACACGTTCACCGTCCGGGCCCACGACCTCGCGGGCAACACCTCGGCCGCCTCCGCCGGCGTGTCCGTCACCACCGACAACGGGACGACCCCGACGGGCTTCAAGCAGGCCGCGCCCTACCTCTACCTCGGCTGGGGCAACCCTCCGAGCGCGACCACGGTGATGAGCGCGACCGGCGCGAAGTGGTTCACCATGGCGTTCATCCTCTCCTCCGGCGGCTGCAACCCGGCCTGGGACGGCCAACGGCCGTTGGCCGGCGGCGCGGACCAGAGCACCATCGCCTCGATCCGCGCGGCGGGCGGGGACGTCGTCCCGTCCATCGGCGGCTGGCAGGGCAACAAACTCGGCCCCAACTGCGCCACCCCCGAGGCGCTGGCCGGCGCGTACCAGAAGGTCATCGACGCCTACGGCCTGAAGGCGATCGACGTGGACATCGAGAACACCGACGAGTTCGAGAACGCCGCGGTCCAGGACCGCATCCTCGGCGCACTCAAGATCGTCAAGCAGAACAACCCCGGCCTGAGGACCATCCTGACCTTCGGGACCAGCACCACCGGCCCGACCTCGTGGGGCAACCGCCTGATCGACCAGGCCAAGGCGCTGAACGCCGGCATCGACGTCTTCACCATCATGCCGTTCGACTTCGGCAACGCCTCGACCGACATGTACGCGAGCACGGTCAGCGCGACCGAGGGCCTCAAGACCAAGCTCAAGTCCACCTTCGGCTGGGACGACGCGACCGCCTACGCGCACATCGGCATCTCCGGAATGAACGGGATCAGCGACACCCAGGAGACCACGACCGTCCAGAACTGGACCGACATCCGCAACTGGGCCAACTCCCACCACATCGCCCGCCTCGCGTTCTGGTCCGTGAACCGCGACCGGGGCTGCCCCGGTGGCGGCCTTCAGGAGAGCTGCTCGGGCATCGCGCAGAGCGACTGGCAGTTCACCTCCATCACGGCGGGCTTCACCGGCTGACCGCACGACGCCCCCGCGCACGGGGCCGCCGCCGGCACACCGGCGGCGGCCCTTCCGCGCGCCCCTCTTCCCGGACAGGCCCTACACGTCCCTGCGCCGTACGACGGTCACCGCGACGGCGGCGGACACCAGCGCCCAAGCCGCCAGAGCGAGCCAGGAGCCCGTGATCGTCCCGGGATACGCGCCCAGGCTGGTGTGTGACTCCGGGTTCAGCGCGAGCCTGGACTGCGCGGCCATCGGCAGATGGTTGCCGATCTCCCTCAGGAACCGGTACCTGTCGCCACCGAAGAGCAGCGGCACGACGAAGAGCAGCCCCACGACGCCGACGATCGAGGCCGTGGCATGGCGCAGGACGGCACCGAACGCCATCCCGATGAGCGCGCAGACGGGGACGACCACCGCGTACGCCGCGACGGCCCGCAGGCAGCCGGGGTCGTGGATGGAGAGTCCGACGTGCCGGGAGGCCAGCATCGCGTTGGTGGTGAAGAAGGAGGTGACGGACACCACCGCGCCGAGCAGGAGCGTGACCGACGTGACCAGCACCAGCTTGGCCGCGATCACCGCACGCCGGTCGGGAACGGCTGCGAGCGTGGTGCGGATCATGCCGGTGGCGTACTCGCCGAAGATCGTGATGGCTCCGAAGGCGGCCGCGGCGAGTGCCACGACGTGGCCCGCGATGCTGTTCAGGCCGTGGAAGAGCGGGTCGTACTTGAAGGGCGGCATGTCGTGCGCCGGTGGCGGCGGCTGGTCTATGTACGGCAGGGACGAGTGGACGGCGTTCACATTCACGGCGACCGCGACGACGGCGCTGAGGACGAGCACCCAGTACGTCGACCTGAGCGAGCGCATCTTGATCCACTCGGCGGCGAGCAGATCGGTGAACCGGGCGTTCGGTGCGGTCGCGGGCACGGTGTGGCTCATCGGGCTTCTCCCGCGAGGTATTCGACGCTGTCGGCGGTGAGGGACATGAACGCCGACTCCAGGGACGGGGCGCGGGTGGCGAGTTCGTGCAGCACGATGCCGTGCCGGTGCGCGAGCTCGCCGATCCGGGCCGCGCTCAGCCCGGTGATCCGGACCTCGGCCTCGCCCTGCCGGGTCACCGAGGCACCCTGCTCGCGCAGCACGGCGTCGAGCGCAGCCGGGTCGGGGGTCCGCACGATCACGCCCGGCGTGGCGTGGCGGTCGGAGAACTCCCGCAGGCTCTGGTCGGCGATCAGCCGGCCCCGGCCGATGACGACGAGGTGGTCGGCGGTGGCCTGCATCTCCGCCATCATGTGGCTGGAGACGAACACGGTGCGGCCCTCGGCGGCCAGCCTGCGGAACAGACCGCGCACCCACAGGACGCCCTCGGGGTCCAGGCCGTTCAGCGGTTCGTCGAAGAGGAGCACCGGCGGGTCCCCCAGCAGCGCTCCCGCGATGCCCAGACGCTGTTTCATCCCGAGGGAGAACCCGCCGATCCGGCGCCGCGCCGCCTTCGCCAGCCCCACCTCCTGAAGTACCTCGTCGACGCGGGTCAGCGGGATGCGGTTGCCGCGGGCCAGGGCGGACAGGTGCGCCCGTGCGCTGCGCCCGCCGTGGACGTCGTGGGCGTCGAGCAGCGCCCCGACGTGGCGCAGTCCGCGCGGACGGCAGGAGAAGGGGACTCCGTCGACGGTCACGGACCCGCCGGTGGGGGCGTTCAGGCCCAGGATCATCCGGAGCGTGGTGGATTTGCCGGCTCCGTTGGGGCCGAGGAAGCCGGTGACCTTGCCGGGTTCCACGGTGAAGGTCAGGTCGTCGACGGCGGCCGTGTCGCCGTACCGCTTGGTCAGTCGGGTCGATTCGATCACGGGTCCACCGTGCCGGTGAGGACGGCGGGCGGGCATCGGCCGACGGTCCACATCCGGGTGGCCCGGGGGCTTAGTCCCGTGGGCCAATGCCAGGGACTCGGAGCCTGGTTACGATCGACGGATGATCACCACTCCGCGTCCGCCGCTGCTCAAACGCCTGCCGGCGGGTGCGTGGGTGGGGGCCTTCTGGTCGGCCCTGATCCTGATGCGCACCTTCCAGCGCCCGGACGAGCTGAGCCGACTGCTGCGGTACCACGGCAACATGGAGGACGGCCCGCTCCTGGTCACCGCCGTCGTCACGACCCTGGGCGCGTTCCTGCTGCTGCGCGCGCCACTGGCGGCCCTGGGCGTGGCGCTCGCGGGCGTTCTGTTCTCCCTCGGGATGCAGGTACGGGAGACACCCATCGTGCTCTTCCTGCTGGCCGACGTGGTCGTGGGCTACATCGCGGCGACCCGCTCGCGGCGCCTCTCGGTCCTGGCCGCCGTGCTGCCGGTCGCCTTCGTGGCCGGGTACACGGCCTGGCGGTTGGCGCTCGGCCACCTCAGCCTCGCGGCCCCGGTCCTGCTGACCGCGACCACCGCCATCGCCTGGCTGATCGGCAACACGGTCCATCAGAGCCGGGCGCACGCCGACACGGTGCGCGAACAGGCCTCGCAGCAGGCGATCACGGCCGAACGGCTGCGGATCGCCCGGGAACTGCACGACATGGTCGCGCACAACATCGGCATCATCGCCATCCAGGCGGGCATGGGCAGCCGGGTCATGGAAACGCAGCCCGCCGAGACGCGGAGCGCACTGGAGGCCATCGAGGCCACCAGCCGGGAGACCCTGGCCGGACTGCGGCGGATGCTCGGTGCCCTGCGGCGCGGAGAACAGGAGTCCGCACCGCTGGGCCCGGTCCCGGGGCTCGCCGCGCTAGGGAAACTGGTGTCGAACGCCGCGGCGGCCGGGGTGGACGTCGAGGTCCGTTGGCGGGGGGAGCGTCGGGAACTGCCCTCCGACACCGACCTGGCGGCGTTCCGCGTCATCCAGGAGGCGGTCACCAACGTGGTGCGCCATTCCGGCACCCGCGGATGCACCGTGACGGTCGACCACCGCCCGGACGTGCTGGCCCTCGACATCGTCGACGTCGGTCGCGGCGCCACCTCGGCGCACCCGGACGCCGGCGCCGGTTTCGGCATCATCGGCATGCGGGAGCGGGTGGGTCTGCTGCACGGGGAGTTCAGCGCCGGTCCGCGCCCCGAAGGCGGGTTCCACGTGGCGGCGCGGCTGCCGCTCCCGGCGGAAGCGGAGGGGGCCCGATGATCCGGGTCGTCCTGGTCGACGACCAGCCGCTGATCCGTACCGGTCTGCGGGTCCTGATCGCCGACACCCCGGATCTGGAGGTGGTCGGGGAGGCCGGGGACGGCGCCGAGGCGGTGGAGCTGGTCCGGCGGCTGCGGCCGGACGTCGTCATCATGGACATCCGCATGCCCGGGACGGACGGCATCGAGGCCACCCGCCGGATCAACGCGGATCCGCAACGGCGGACCCTCGTCCTCGTCCTGACCACGTTCGACGACGACGAGTACGTGTACGGGGCGCTGCGCGCCGGTGCGAGCGGGTTCCTGGTCAAGGACATGCCGCTGGAGACCATCCTCGACGGGATCAGGGTCCTGGCAGCCGGCGACGCCCTCATCGCCCCGAGCGTCACCCGCAGGCTCATCGCGGAGTTCGCCGCCCGGCCCGCCCCCTCCCCCGGCCGGCGTCCGGTCACGGCCTCCGGGATCACCGACCGGGAGCGCGAGGTCCTGACCCTCGTGGGCCGCGGGCTGTCCAACACGGAGATCGCCGGGGAGCTCTGCATCAGCGTGGCCACCGCCAAGGCCCACGTGGCCCGCCTCTTCACGAAGCTCGACGCCCGCGACCGGGTGCACCTCGTGATCCTCGCGTACGAGTTCGGGCTGGTCACGCCCTCGCGGTGAAGCACGGCTGCCCGCGCGCGCGGCCGGTGCGCGGGCCCACAATGGTGGGAGCGGGTGCTGCCCTGTCGTGACTCCGTGGAGGTGTCCCATGTCGCGCACTCACCACTTCCACGTGGACCACGGCGACCACTCGATCACCGTCAACGTCGGGCCCGGCCGGACGGGTGAGATCGAGCTCCTCGTGAACGGCAAGCTCATCGCCCACCGCGAGGAGCACGAGCCGGGGACCACGGTGTTGGAGGGCGTGCTGCCCGAGGAGCCGGCCCACCCCTTCCGGATCATGGTGCGCCAGCCGCACCTGGTCCCGACCGGGCCCCGGTGCACCTGGGAGCTGGACGGGGTCGAACACGTCATGCCCGAGCGCTACGCCCCCTGACCCCAAATTTTGCGGGCCGCGCAATATTGCCGGCCTCGCAATATTGCGCGGCCCGCAAGATTTTGTAGAGTAGTCCCCATGACGGCGGACCGGTCCCACGCACCCGACTCCCCAACCGGTTTGCGGGAGCGCAAGAAACGGCAGACCCGCGAGGCGCTGAGCTGGGCGGCCCTGCGCCTCGCGGTGGAGCGCGGGTTGGAGAACGTACGGGTGGAGGACATCGCCGCCGAAGCCGGCGTGTCCGCCAGGACGTTCAACAACTACTTCTCCGGCAAGTACGAGGCCATCGTCTCGCGCAGCGTCGACCGTGCCGGAGAGGCCGCGGCCGCCCTGCGGACGCGCCCCGCGGACGAGCCGCTGTGGGACGCCATCACCTGCGCGATGATGGCCCCTTTCGAGGGACCGGAGCGCACTCCAACGCCGGAGTGGACCGCTGGCGTTCGCCTGATGATGAACGAACTCGCCTTGCAGGGCGAGTACTTGAAGGGCGGCATGGCGGCGGCCCGTGAGTTCGCGGTCGCGGTGGCCGAGCGCACCGGCACCGATGCCGACCGCGACCTCTATCCGAGCCTGGTGGGCGGCGCCGTACAGGCCGCCCTGAACGCCGCCACCGAGCAGTGGTTGCGCTGCGATCCACCCGTGCCGATGGCGCCGCTCCTGCGCGACGCGCTGCGGCTCGTCGCCACCGGACTGCCCGACCCCTCGGCCGGTCAGGCCTGACACCGCCCCGAACTCCCGGCGGAACCCACCGCCTTCCTTCGCACCACGCCCTTGCCCGACGGCCTGCGTTCGCCGCGCCGTCCCTCGGCATGCCCTGAAGAAGGAGATTCCCGTGATCACAGACCTCACGACGGACGTCGTCATCGTCGGCGGCGGCCCCAACGGGCTGCTGCTGGCCTGCGAGTTGATCCTGGCCGGCGTCCATCCGGTCGTCCTCGAACGGCTGCCCGAGCGGAGTGTCGAGCCCAAGGCCAACGGCCTGGTCGGACAGGTGCTGAGGTTTCTGGACCACCGCGGGCTCCACGAGCGGCTGGGCGGAGGACCCGGGGCTCCGCGGCCCGTACCGCACTTCGTCTTCGGCGCGTTCCCGCTGCCCCTGGGCGAGTTGGACGACAACCCGCTGTCCATCCTCCAAGTCCCGCAGCTGCGCATGGAGGAAGTCCTCGAAGACCGGGCCGCCGAGCTCGGTGTGACGATCCGTCGCGGGCACGAGCTGACCTCGCTGCGCCAGGACGAGGACGGGGTGACCGTCGACGTCCGCGGGCCCGACGGGGACTACCGGCTGCGCACCCGCTACCTCGTCGGCTGCGACGGCGGGCGCAGCGCCGTCCGCAAACAGGCCGGCATCGCCTTCCCCGGCGTGACCGGGCCGGACCTGGTGTCCCGGTCCGCGCACGCCACGCTGCCGGCGTCGATGGTGGTACCGGAGACCGGCGAACTCGACGTGCCGGGCCACGGCCGGATACGGCCGTTCACGCACACCCGTACCGAGCACGGCGTGTTCGTCTTCGCCGCACTGCCGCCGAGCGGCGTCCCGCTGGTGAGCACCATCGAGTGGGGCCCCTCACCCCAAGGCGAGGACGAGCCGATGACGGTGGAGGAGATGAGCGCCAGCGCGGGCCGGGTCCTCGGCGCCGACCTGCCGCTCGCCCCGCCGCCCTCGTCCGGCCCGCGGATGCTGCGCCGCCTCGTCGGCCGCGGCACGCGGCTGGCCGAGCGGTACCGCAGCGGCCGGGTCCTGCTGGCGGGTGACTCCGCACACGTGCACTCCGCCGTCGGCGGTCCCGGCCTCAATCTGGGTCTCCAGGACGTGGCCAACCTCGGCTGGAAGCTCGCCGCCGAGGTCCACGGCTGGGCGCCGCCCGGGCTCCTCGACACCTACCACGACGAGCGCCATCCCGTGGGGCGGCGGGTGTTCATGCACACCCAGGCGCAGACGGCCCTCATGGCCCCCGGCCCCGAGATCACGCAGTTGAGGGAGCTCTTCGGCGAACTGCTCCGCTCCAAGGCCAACATCCGGCACATCGCGGAGCTGATGGCGGGCACGGACACCCGTTACCCGACGACCGACGCGCATCCCCTCTCGGGACGCTTCGCCCCGGATCTGCGTCTGGACACCGCCACCTCCGGCACCGAGACCGGCACGACGCGGCTCGCGGAACTCATGCGGAGCGGCCGCCCGCTCCTGCTCCGCCTCTCCGGCGATCAGCCCCCGGCCGACGTCGCCGACGGCTGGAAGGACCGGGTGGACGTGATCACCGCCCGCTGCCCGAACCCGCCCGCCGACGCGATCCTCATCCGCCCCGACGGGTACGTCGCCTGGGCGGCGGCGCCCGGCGAGTCGCCGACCCGTTCCGGTGACGGGCTCCGCCTCGCTCTGACCACCTGGTTCGGCCGGCCCGGCAGCCGCTGACCCGGCCGCGGGGTCCGCCTTCCTGTCGGTGCGGGCCCGACTGACATACCGTCACGGTCAGGCGTACGCAGCCCCGCTCATGGATGAGGAGACACCCGTGAAGATGCTGATCAACTCCGCGGAGACCGTGGTCGCCGACGCGCTGCGGGGGATGGCCGCCGCCCACCCCGAATTGGACGTCGACGTGGAGCGGCGGATCGTCGTACGGCGCGACGCGCGCGCCGGTGGCCGGGTCGGGCTGGTGTCCGGGGGCGGGTCCGGGCACGAGCCGCTGCACGCCGGGTTCGTGGGGTACGGGATGCTGTCCGCCGCCTGTCCCGGGGAGGTGTTCACCTCTCCGGTGCCCGACCAGATGGTGCGGGCCGCCGGGGCCGTGGACTCCGGGCAGGGGGTGCTGTTCGTCGTCAAGAACTACACCGGGGACGTGCTGAACTTCGACATGGCCGCCGAACTCGCCGAGGAGGACGGCCTTCGGGTGGAGCGCGTACTGGTCGACGACGACGTCGCCGTGACCGACAGCCTGTACACGGCCGGGCGGCGCGGCACCGGGGCCACGCTCTTCGTGGAGAAGATCGCCGGGGCCGCCGCCGAGGAAGGGGCGCCGCTGGAGCGGGTCGCCGCGATCGCCCGGAAGGTCAATGGGGCGTCGCGGAGCTTCGGGGTGGCGCTGACCGCCTGTTCCACCCCGGCGAAGGGCAGCCCCACGTTCGAACTACCCGACGGGGAATTGGAGTTGGGGGTCGGGATCCATGGCGAGCCGGGACGGGAGCGGCGCGCGATGATGCCGGCCCGGGAGATCGCGGAGATCGCGGTCGGGGCCGTACTGGAGGAGCTGGGGGAGGTGGGGCCGGCCGACGGGCCGGTGCTGGTGCTGGTCAACGGGATGGGCGCGACTCCGCTGCTGGAGCTGTACGGGTTCCACGCGGAGGTGGCGCGGCTGCTGGCGGCGAGGGGCGTGCCGGTGGCGCGGACCCTCGTGGGCAACTACGTCACTTCGCTTGACATGGCGGGGTGTTCGGTCACGCTGTGCCGGGTCGACGAGGAACTGCTCAGGCTCTGGGACGCGCCCGTCCAGACGGCGGCGCTGCGCTGGGGCCGCTGACTCGTATGGTGTCGGTGGACCGCGCAGTACGAGTCGGGTCGAGGCGAGGAGAACCGGTGCGTGACGCAGACTTCTTCCGGCGCTGGATGACGGCCGCGGCGGCCGCGGTGGAGCGCGAGGCGGACCGGCTGACCGAGCTCGACTCCCCCATCGGGGACGCCGACCACGGGAGCAATCTGCTGCGCGGCTTCACGGCGGTGCTCGCGGCGCTGGACGCGGAGGCCCCGGCGACACCGGGCGCGGTGCTGCAGCTCGCCGGGCGGACGCTGATCTCGACGGTGGGCGGCGCGTCGGGGCCGCTGTACGGGACGCTGCTGCGCCGCACCGGCAAGGAGCTCGGGGAGGCCGCGGAGGTCTCCGACACCCAACTGCGGAAGGCCCTGTACGCGGGGGTGGCCGCGGTGGCGCAGCTCGGCGGGGCGGCGCCGGGCGACGCGACGATGTTGGACGCGCTCGTACCGGGGGTGGCCGGGCTCAGCACCTCCTACCGGGCGGCCGCCGACGCGGCGGAGAACGGGGCGCTGGCGACGGTGCCGATGCAGGCCCGCAAGGGCCGGGCCAGCTACCTCGGCGAGCGGAGCATCGGCCACCAGGACCCGGGCGCGACCTCGTCGGCACTGCTGCTGGGGGCGCTGGCCGACGTGGCGGACGGCGTCCTGTGACGGGTGGCGGCGGCCAGGTCGGCATCGTGCTGGTATCGCACAGCGCGTCGGTGGCGGAGTCGGTGGCGGAACTGGCGCGCGGCCTGGCGGCGGGCGGCCCGGTGGCCCCGCTGGCCGCGGCGGGCGGGACGGCGGACGGCGGGCTCGGCACGAGCGCGGAGCGGATCCTCGCGGCCGCGGCCGAGGTGGACCGCGGCGCCGGGGTCGTGCTGCTGGTCGACCTGGGCAGCTCGGTACTGACGGTGAAGGCCCTGCTGGCGGAGGCCGAACTCCCCGAGGGCTCGCTGCTGGCGGACGCCCCGTTCGTGGAGGGCGCGGTGGCGGCCCTGATCACCGCCTCGACCGGAGCCCCCGCCTCCGCCGTGGCCTCGGCCGCGGCGGAGGCGTACGCGTACCGCAAGTCCTGACCCTCTCGCGCGGGCCGTGTCCTCCGTGCCGGCGGAGGCTACGGCCGGCCGCGGAGGGATTCGATCTCGCGGCGCTCACGCTTCGTCGGGCGGCCCGCGCCACGGTCGCGGATGCCGACCACCGCGGCTTCGACCGGGGTCGGCGGCGGCGGGCTGTTGTCGATGAAGCACTCCGCGGCGACCGGGGGGCCCACCCGCTTGGAAACGGGCCGCCGGACCACCACGATCCGCTCCCGCCCGGCGTGGAAGAGCCGCACCTCGTCGCCCGCGCGCACCGACTGGGCGGGCTTGGCGCGTTCCCCGTTGACCTTCACGTGACCCGCCCGGCAGGCGGTCGCAGCGATCGAGCGGGTCTTCGTCAGGCGCACGGACCAGATCCACGCGTCGACCCGCACCGTGCCCGTGTCCACGCCCGTGCCCGTTCCCGATACCTCTTCAGCCATGACCCGACTCTATCGAGGCGAACAGGTCAAAGCGGAACGACTTTTGGCGATTACGACAAGCGGAATCGCAACTACCAGGTACTTCATCCTGATGAGATTGCAAATGCGCGACGCCTGCCCCTACCTTGTCGCACATGCAGTCCTACACAATCGGACAGGCGGCACGGCTGCTGGGCGTCAGCCCGGACACAGCGCGCCGCTGGGCCGACGCCGGCCGGGTCACGACCCATCGCGACGAGACCGGCCGTCGGCTGATCAACGGCCGCGACCTGGCCGCCTTCTCCATCGAAGTGGGACAGGGTGCCCACATCGAGGACGGGGAGCCGTACACCTCGGCACGGAACGCCTTTCCCGGCATCGTCACGGCCGTCCGGCTCGGCGACGTGGCCGCCCAGGTCGAGATCCAGGCGGGTCCCCACCGCCTGGTCTCCCTCCTCACCCGTGAGGCCGTGGAGGAGTTGGGGCTGGAGGTCGGAATGCGGGCCACCGCCCGCGTGAAGTCCACCAGCGTGCATATAGATCGCATCTGAACCGAGGAGTAACCGCTCATGTCCCTGATTTCCACCCCGGCCCGCCGTCGCGCCACCACCGCCGTTCTCGCCGCGGCCCTGCTCGTACCGCTGGCCGCCTGCAGCAAGAGCGACGACGGCGAGAAGAAGGACGCCGCCGGCTCCGGCTCCTCCGCTTCGGCCCCCGCCGCGCCCGCCGCGAACCTGACCGTCCTGGCCGCCTCGTCCCTCACCGACGTCTTCAACACGGCCAAGACCGTGTACGAGAAGACCCACCCGGGCACGAAGATCACCCTCTCCTTCGCCGGTTCGCAGGAGCTCGCCGCCCAGGTCAAGCAGGGTGCCCCGGCCGACGCTCTGGTGACCGCCGACACCAAGACCATGGACGGCCTGAAGGCCGAGACCGGCGATGCCACCATCATCGCCAAGAACCGCCTGGTCATCGTGGCCGGCAAGGACAACCCGTACAAGATCGGCGCCCTGAAGGACCTGGCCGACACCAAGATCAAGGTCGTGCTCGCCGCGCCCGAGGTCCCGGTCGGCAAGTACAGCAAGCAGATCCTCGACGCCCAGAAGATCGAGGTGAAGCCGGTCTCGCAGGAGCCGAACGTCCGCGCCGTGCTGAGCAAGGTCGAGCTGGGCGAGGCCGACGCGGGTCTCGTCTACAAGACCGACTCCATCAAGTCCGGTGACAAGGTCGCCTCCGTGGACATCCCGGACGAGCAGAACGTGGTCGCCTCCTACCCGGCCGCCGCGCTGAAGGCGTCCAAGAACGCCGAGGCCACGGCCGCGTTCCTGGCCTGGCTGAGCAGCCCCGAGGGTCAGCGGATCCTGCAGGACGCGGGCTTCCAGAAGCCGTAACGCCTCCGCACGTCGCGGACGCCAAGAGGGACTGCCCGGTCCGAGGGGGGACGGGCAGTCCTTCTTGGCGTCGCCGCCCCTTCCCGTCGTAAGCGGTCCGCCTGCACGGGCCGCCCCGTACGCTTCCCACGGCGTCCGCCCGCCGCCGCCCGCCGCCCGCCATCCGCCGTCCGCCGTCCGCCGTCCGCCCCAGCCAGGAACCTGATGAGCACCTTCCGCACCCGCACCCGGCCTCCCGTGACCCTGGCGCTGCCCGCGCTGGTAGCCGTCGCGTTCCTGCTGCTGCCGCTGATCGGCATCCTCACCCGCACCCAGTGGGGCGAGCTCGGCGCCCACCTCACCAGCCCCGGTGTGCTCCAGGCCCTGCGGCTGTCGCTGGTGGTGTCCCTCTGGGCGCTCGGACTCTCACTGCTGCTCGGTGTGCCGCTGGCGTGGCTGCTGGCCCGCGTCGAGTTCAAGGGCAAGGCCCTGGTCCGCTCGCTGGTCCTGCTGCCGATGGTGCTGCCGCCGACCGTCGGCGGTGTGGCCCTGCTGCTCGGCTTCGGGCGCCGCGGGCTGATCGGCCCGTGGCTGGAGGGCAACTTCGGGATCACCCTGCCCTTCCACACGTCGGGCGCGGTACTGGCGGCCACCTTCGTCGCGATGCCGTTCCTCGTGATCAGCCTGGAGGGCGCGCTCGGCGGTCTCAAGCAGAGCTACGAGGAGACCGCCGCCTCCCTCGGCGCCCCGCCGGTCCGCGTGTTCTTCACCGTGACCCTGCCCATGGTGGCCCCGGGACTGATCGCGGGCGCCGCGCTCACGTGGGCCCGGGCGCTCGGCGAGTTCGGCGCGACCATCACCTTCGCGGGGAACCTGCCCGGCACCACCCAGACCCTGCCGCTCCAGGTGTACCTGCTGCTCCAGGACCAGCCCGAGGCCGCCACCTCCGTCTCGCTGCTGCTCCTCGCCATCGCCATGGCCGTGCTCATCGCCCTGCGCGGGCGCTGGACGAGCACTCCGACCGCCGCCTCCGACCCGGCCGGCGGGGCGGTGTCCCGTGTGACGGCCGACGAGCCGATGCCCCTGGCCCCGACCGCGGCCCCGACCCCGGTCGGGGAGCCTGCCGGAGAGCCCGTACCCGCCGACGGCCACTGGCGCCTGCACGCCACCGTCACCGGCTTCAACGAACTGACCCTCGAGGCCGAACCCGGGACCACCATCGCCGTGGTCGGCGAGAACGGCGCCGGCAAGACCACCCTGCTGCGCGCCCTGCTCGGCCTCACCCCCCGCGCCCGCGCCGACCTGCGGCTCGGCGACACCGACGTCACCGCGCTTCCCCCGCACCAGCGGCAGGTGGCCTGGGTCCCGCAGGACGGCGCCCTGTTCCCGCACCTGAGCGCCCTGGCCAACACCGCGTACGGGCTGCGGGCCCGCCGGGTGCCGCGGGCCGAGGCCCGGCGGGAGGCGCAGGCCTGGCTGGACCGGCTCGGCGTCGGCCACCTCGCGCAGCGCAAGCCCGCCCAGCTGTCCGGCGGCCAGGCCCAGCGGGTGGCCCTGGCCCGCGCGCTGGCCGCCCGGCCCCGGCTGCTGCTGCTGGACGAACCCCTGGCCGCCCTCGACCAGACGACGCGGGCCCACGTGCGGCACACCCTGCGCAGGCACCTGGCCGGCTTCGGCGGGGTCTGCCTCATCGTCACGCACGATCCCGTGGAGGCGGTGTCGCTGGCCGACCGTGTGCTCGTACTCGCCGACGGGCGCACCCTGCAGGACGCGCCCCCCGCCGAGGTGACGCGGCACCCGCGCTCCCCGTGGGTGGCCCGGATGCTGGGCCGCAACGCCTGGCCGGGCACGGCGTCGGCCGACGGGCTCGCCCTGGAGGCCGGCGGCCGGCTCGTCGTCGCCGAGCGGCTTCCGGAGGGGGCTCAGGCGCTCGCGATCATCGCCCCGGAGGCGGTGTCGGTGCACCGGAAGCAGCCGACCGGCAGCCCGCGCAACGTCTGGCAGGGCACCGTACGGGAGATCACCGCGGTCGGCAGCCGGCTGCGGGTGCTGGTCTCCTCGTACGGGGCTCCCGACGTGGTCGCGGAGATCACTCCGGAGGCGGCCGCGGAACTGGGCATCGTCGACGGCTCCGAGGTGTGGACCAGCGTGAAGGCCACGGAGGTCACGCTCGTACGGCTGTAACGGGCGGGCCGGGGCCCGGCCGTGGTCCGGGGGCGGCCGCCGCTGCGCGGAGCCGTCCCCTACCCGCCCTTCCTCCGTTCCCCGGGGCTCCGCCCCGGACCCCGGTCCTCAAACGCCGGACGGGCTGGAAATCCAGCCTCGCCGGCGTTTGGGGCGCGGGGTCCGGGGCGGAGCCCCGATCCTTCAGCCGGCGGTCGCGGCGAACTCGCACCAGACGCATTTCCCGGCGCCCCGGGGCTCCACGCCCCACCGGTCCGAGAGCTGGTCCACGAGCATCAGGCCGCGCCCGGACACCGCCCAGTCGCCCGCCTCGCGGCGCCTCGGCAGGGCGCTGCTGGAGTCCTCGACCTCGATCCGGATCCGGCCGGCCGCGGTGAGCCGCATGCTGACCTGGCCGCCGCCCTCCGTGTGGACGAGGGCGTTGGTCATCAGCTCGTCCGCCGCCAGTTCGATCTCGTCGGCCCGGTCCCGGGCGCCCCAGGCGGCCGCCGCCGCCCGGATCAGGTGGCGGGCCATCGCCGGGGCCTGTGCGTCGCCCGGTTCCAGCTTCTGGCTGAGCGGCCCGCCGCCGCGCGCCGGGGGCGTGCCACGGCGGCGCAACAGGAGCAGGGCCATGTCGTCCCCGCCGCCGGAGTCCCCGACCAGGTCGCACAGGACGTCGGCGAGCTCCTCGACGTCCGCGGGGCCGGTGTGGACCGCCTCCATCAGCTCCCGCATCCCGGCGTCGGAGTCCGCGCCGGGCCGTTCTATGAGGCCGTCCGTGCACAGCAGCAGGGTGTCGCCCGGATGCAGTTCGAGGCTGGTGACGGGGTAGCCGGAGCCGCTCTCCCCGTGCTCGCGCGGGGGCAGTCCGAGCGGCAGTCCGCCCGCCACCTGGATGCGGTGGCAGCTGCCGTCGCCGCGCCGGACGATCGGGTCGAGGTGGCCGGCGCGGACCGTGCGGAACATGCCCGTGGTGAGGTCGACCTCGACGTACGTACAGGTGGCGAAGCGTTCCGTGGCCAGTTCGCGCAGGAAGGCGGAGGCGCGGGCCATCGCGGTGCCCGGGGTGTGCCCCTCGACGACGTACGCGCGCAACACGATGCGCAGCTGGCCCATGACGGCGGCGGCGTCCGTGTCGTGCCCCTCCACGTCGCCGATCATCACCCCGACCCGGCCCTCGCCGAGCGGGATCACGTCGTACCAGTCGCCGCCGATGTCGCGCCCCATCCGTGCGGACCGGTACCGTACGGCGATCTGCGCGCCCGCCACCTCGGGGATCCTGCGGGGCAGCATGGCTCGCTGGAGGCCCTCGGCCAGGTCGTGTTCCTGCTCGAAGAGGATGGCCCGCTGGAGGCTCTGCGCGATGCCGCTGCCGAGGGCCATGAGGACGTTCCTCTCCTCCGCGGTGAAATCGCCCTCGCGTGCGTAGAGGAGCCCGAGCGCGCCGATGACCCTGCCCTGGGCGATCAGCGGCAGATAGACCCCGCTGCGCACGGAGAGCGGCTCGATGTACGGCCACAGCAGCGGGTAGCGGCGCGGGAACTCCTCCCGCGAGGACAGGTAGACCGGCTGCATCGTGCGTACGGCCTCGCTCATCGGGAACTGCGCGTCGATCCGCGTGTACTCGATCTCGGGCACGTACGTACCGAGCTGCCCCTCGGCGACCAGGTGGATGCGGCCGCCGTCCACGACGCCCAGCATCACGCTGACCGCGCCGAGGTGTCCGAGGGCCGCGGGGTCCTTGAGGACGTCGGTGACGTCGTTGACGGTGCGGGCGTGGGCGAGGATCGCGGTGGTCCGCTCCACGACCCCGGTCATCCGGCGCCGCCCCTCGGCCTGGTCCCCGGCGGCGCCGGGTTCGCCTGGGTCGTGGGCGGCGTCGCGGAGGATCCCGATGATGCGGTACGGGCGGCCGTCCGGCTCCCGCAGGATGTGGCCCTGGATGTGGGTCCAGGCCGGTGATCCGTCCCGGCGGCGGCTGCGCACGTACGCCCCGTAGTGGCTGCGGCCGTCCTTGAGCGCCTGCGCGACGCGGGCGTCGAGCCGGGCCTCCTCGGCCGGGGCGATGCGCGAGCGCAGTCCGGCGGGAGTCCCGGTGAACTCGTCCGGGCGCAGGTCGAGGACCTCCAGCGCGGTGGGATCCAGATACATCCGACCGCTGCCGAGGTCCCAGTCGAACGTGCCCATGCGGTTGAGCGCGAGGCTCTTGTCCGGCCGCGCGGGCCAGTCGACCTCGGGGTTCCTTCCCCTCTGGGCCATGCAGCCAGGGTCTCACCCTCCGGTCGTATCGGCAGGAAAAAGGACTAAAGACCCGGCCTGTCGGGACCTTTCCCGGATGTCGCACTTGTACTATTCCGCGAAGATCAACAGGTTCTTGATCATCTTTTGTGGCGTCAACGGTCCTCCGACACGGGACGGTTGGGGCCCACGGCTGTGTGGGGTGTGGCTTGTCGCGAGAGCCGAAGACGACCGGAGTGCCGGGCGGAGCAGTGGAGGGCGGGAGAAGGAACGACGCACCCGCCCCGGCCGGGGAGGGTGCGGCGGCGGAGGGCGCGGCAGTGGAGGGCGTCGACTGCGGGCGAATACCCACCGCACTCACCACCTCGCGCGGCGTGGTCGTCCGCCTCTACCGGGACCCGGTCGTCCTCGCCCCGCTCTTCCGCGACGAGCAGCCGGCCCGGGCCGACGGCCACGCTCCCGCCCCCCTCGACCGGACCCCTTCCGACGCTCCGAGAACGAGCCCCACCCCGACGCCCGGGGCGACGGCGGCGCGGGGGCGGGTCTTGCCCGCCGTTCTCGATCCCGAGATCGTCGAGCGTCCCGCCCGGGTCTGCTCCGGCTGGTGGGCCCTGGCGGCCGCGCTGCTCGCCGCCGGAGGCGGGGCCGCCCTGGCGCGGTACGCGGAGTTCCGCCTCGGCACCACCCCCGCCGAGGTCTGGCCGCTCGCCGCCCTGGCCTGCTGCGCCGCCGTCGCGGTCGCCGCCCTCGGCGGGCTGCGGCGCGGCCGCAGCGGCCACGCGTGGGCGCTGACCCTCTTCGGGCGCTACCGCGGCACGATCCGCCGTACCGGACTCATCTGGTCCAATCCGCTGCCGCGGCACGCGCGGGTCGACGTACGGCTGCGGCACTGGCGCAGCGAGCCGCTCTCCGTCGTCGACGCCGAGGGCACCGCGCTGCGCTCCGTGGTCCTCGTCGTCTGGCGGGTCAAGGACACCGCCCGTGCACTGCTCGCCGTCGACGACCACGCCTCCTACCTGCGCGGACAGGTGGAGGCCGCGACCGCCCGGGTGCTCTCGCGGATGCCGGCCGACTCCTTCCGGCCGCCGGACGGCGACGGAGGCGCCGGGCCGCAGACCCTGCGCGACACGGAGGCCGTCGGCGAGGAGCTGACCCGGCTGCTCGCCGCGGAGTGCCGGTCCGTCGGCGTCGAGGTGTTCTCCGCGCGGCCGCTGCGCGTCGAGTACGCCCCCGAGGTCGCCGCCGCGATGCAGCGCCGCCGGATCGCCGCGATCGACGCCCGCCACCGCGACTCCGTCCTGACCTCCGTCATCGACGCGGTCGACGACACCGTCCACCGGATGTCCGACCGCGGGCTCGTGAGCCTGGACGACTACGAACGCAAGGCCCTGGTCAAGGACTTGACCGTGGCCTTCTACACGGCGCGCGGCCCTGCCGCCGACGCCCGCTGAAGCAACGACACCCCCGAGGGAAAGGGAATCACGCATGCGCACGCCCGAATTCACCGAGGAAATACCCGACAGCTGCGATTGCGCCGGCTGCGCGGTCGGTACGACGGCCCTGACCGCTTCGGCTTCCGGCCGTCGCTGCACCGTGCGCGGAGCCGTGGTCGCCGCGATCGGCGCGACCCTGCTGATGGGTGCGGGCGCGGGCACCGCCTCGGCCGAGCCTGCCCCGGCCCACGCGGGCTGGGACGGCTCGAAGTACTGGTACGAGGACGAGACCGGCTGGTGGCGCTGGACCTCGCACTACGAGAAGTACCTGTCGAAGACGAGCGGCCGCTCGGCCGCTTCCGGTCCGACGACTACGGCGGCGACGCCGGTACGAACCTCCGAGCCGACCTTCCGCGGCCGCGCGGGCTGGGACGCGACGGACCGCGTCTACTGGTACAAGGACGCCACGGGCTGGTGGCGCTGGACGAGCCACCGTGACAAGTACGAGCGCAACACCGGCCGTTCGGCAGGCCCGGGCGGCTCCTCGGGCTCCTCCGGCTCCTCCGGCTCCTCGGGTTCCTCCGCCGGCTCCGGCACCCCGGTGCGGCAGGGCACGGAGGGAGCCATCGCCTTCGCCAACAGCCACCTCGGCGACCCTTACGTCTGGGGCGGCAACGGCCCCCACGGCTGGGACTGCTCGGGCCTGGTCCAGGCCGCCTACCGCAGCGCCGGCATCTCCCTCCCCCGCGTCGCCTCCGACCAGTACCGTGCCACCAGCCCGATCTCCCGCTCCGAACTGCGCCGCGGCGACCTGGTCTTCTGGTCCTCGAACGGATCGGCGTCGGGGATCCACCACGTGGCGATCTACCTCGGCAACGGCCAGTACCTGGAGGCCCCCCGCCCCGGCAAGAACGTCCGGGTCTCCAGCTTCAGCGCCTACAACCCGAACATGTACGGCCGGGTCCGCTAGTCGCGTCACCGTGACTGTAGTTCCGAATAGGGATGTCGTTGTCCGAGTGACTTGTCATTGACTTGTCGTCCGACCCGCTCGGCTGAGTCTCCACCCGGTTCGGTGCCCCAGCGTCATGCTGGGGCACTGTGGTCCAGTCCTTCGGTTGGTTTGCCCGCCTTTCCGGTCAGGCCAGCGCTGGTGGGGGCCAGTGTCCTGGTGTCGAAGACATCGGACACGAAGGGGTGGCCATGGGGACCGGCGCAACCGAAGAAGATGCGACAGATAGTCGGACGGTTCGGGGAACGTATCGACGGGCCGACGGACGGCTGGTCGAAGCCGACCTCGGCCGGATCCCGGTGGACGACGTGGCCGGCGGGATGCCGGTACGCGAGTTCCGTTGGTACCGGGGCCGAAAGCACTATTCGGGGAGGTACCACGTCTCGACGACGGGCCGACTCGTGGCCTACGAGAGTCGACTGGAGCTCGCCCGCATTCTGATCGCTGACTTCACCCACGATGTCGTGGGGATCGCGGCCCGGCCGTTCCAGTTGGTCGGTACGGATGGCGACCGTATTCGCCGCACCTCGTCAGTCCAGACACGATCCGGCAACTGAGAGACCGGGCTGGGCACGTTGATCGGCTGGAGCTGCCGGAACGACTCTCGGGTGAGCGGGACATCGGCAGTCATGACGTCATCCTACGGATGCGCCGCTTCAACAAGCCGGCGATCCTCGCCCTCGCCCGGCGCCGCCTCGACGTCTTGTGAGCCCTCATCCGCGACCAATGCCACTACACGGTTCAACCACCCAACCAGAACCACTGGCCGCGTGAACACCACGTCTCAGCACAAGAATTCTGGAGTTCAGGCGCCGGCCGATTCGCTGACTCTCAGGCAGGTCTGACGCCTAGCCTGAGCCGAGGCTCTCATTGGGCTGAGACGATCCGGACCAGGGAGGGCCACGGAATGTCACTGGAGATACTCCCCGACCGAGCCGGAGCACCAGTACCACCGCAACGAGGTGAAGCGCCACCAGCTCGGCGAGGCCACAGCCCAAGATCCCGCGGCGACACGGCAGCACGCCGGTCTCCTCATTCATGCCGCCATGCACGATCAGTGCCGAAGCGGCATACGACAACTCATCCAGCCCCTGGCCACAGCTTGCGGCTACCGCCCGATCCAGGCCGCGATCATCGACTACATGCGGACCGGTTCCGACCCCGAAAAGGTCGGTGCCGGCATGGCTTGGTACTTCGCTCGCCCAGCGCTCCAGTACGCCTCCATGGAGGACTTGCGGCGGGGAATGCCCACAGAGGAGAGCAAAGCGGCACTGGAGGCGCTTGCCGATCTCCGCAACGAGTACCGATCGGCCTGCCTCTCCGCGTTCCTGGCATGCGAAGACCGAGAGACACGCCAGGAGATCTCGCCGAACCTCAGCCTCGACCCGGCGGACTACCCCACCGACCTCCGAAACAGCCACGAGGAGGCAAGGCTCATCAAGTGGGGAGATCTACGAGGACACCTGAACCGGTCGTCGCTGCGTGCCCGAGGGGCCCCCACGAGCGAACGACGGGGGCCCCTCGGGGACGGCCGGTCAGGGTTTGGCGGCGATCCGCTTGCTTACTTCGTTGCGGATGGTGGCCACGGTTGCGGCGAACGTGTCAAGGTTGATGGAGGCTGGCGGAGTATCGAAGTCGACGCTTCCGGCGACGGCGATGACCGCTGACTCGTCTGCCCAGGTGCATTCGCGTTCGAGGCTGACGAACGACTGGCCGGCCTCGTGACGCCTCTTTGTCACACGGCACGACAGGGGTTCGCCGCCGGAGGGGGTGATAGCGCGCGGGCCGACGACCGTTTCCTGCGGGAACTCCCATCGGCGGTCCAGCGTGTCCAGCATGTGAGTGCGCGCCTGTACCGGGCTGAGCACGAACCCGTGCACACCAGTGACGGTCAGGATGTCCGCGGCCTTGTTCTTATCGGGACTGGAGGGCCCCTCGTAGGCCGCGAAGACGGGGACCGGGTTGTCGATCCAGTCGGAGAGGCGGCGGGCGAGGGCTTGATCGGGCTCGGCGTGCTCCGTCTCCTTGTACTTTCCCTTGAGCAGGGTGGGCGGCGGGACCACCCGGTAAGGACCGGGCTGTGCAACGGCCTCAGGCTTCCCGCCACCCCAGCTGCCCGGCCCGGCACTCGGGTCGCCGCTGCCGCAGGCTGCCAAGACGCTTACCGTCATCGCGCATAGCGACAGCCGTCCCCAGTGCTTCACTTCGTACCCCCGTTGCCCCTCTGTTCTTGATCAAGAACACTTTGTCACGAAAGCCGTTGACGGGGCGACCGGCCGCGTACGCAACCCACATACCTGGGGGTCAGGCCTTGGACAGGTTCCGCCGCTCCCGCCGTGGGGCCGCCGTCACAAGATCCCAGACAGAGCCGAATTACGTGACCGTCCACAGCACTCTCGAACGGGGCCACCCAAAATCGCAGGTCGGTGCAGCGCCGGGCGACAAGTCAAATCGGAACCTACAGTGACGACCCCGGTCGCGGAGGGTGAGGGCCACCTGCCGCGACCGGGGCGCGTCCGGTCATCTACTGCCGCGTTCCGTTCTAATTGCCGTTGCCACCGTTCTGGTTGCCACCGTTCTGGTTGCCACCGTTCTGGTTGCCACCGTTCTGGTTACCGCCGTTCTGGTTACCGCCGTTCTGATTGCCACCGTTCTGGTTACCGCCGTTCTGGTTGCCACCGTTGTCATTGCCGGTGCCTCCGTCGCCGCCCTGCGTGGGGCGGGGACGCGGTGACGGCGGCTGCGGTGACGGCTTCGGGGGCAGGGGTGACACCTGGGGCGGCGCGCTCGGCAGCTGGGGCCGGGCCGTGGCCGACGGTTCAGGCTCCGGCACCGCCGATGTCCGCGGAGCCGGAGTTACTGGTTCCGCCTGGCTCCGCTTGACCGAAGGCGAAGGGAACGGGGAGACGGACCGTGCCCGGGTTTCCGACGGGGATGCCGACGGTGACGCCGACCGGAATTCCGAAGCGGACCGCGAGGCGGATCCGGACGGGGACACCGAGGGCGATCCCGACGGGGACACGGAGGCGGACGGGGACTCGGACGCCGATTGCGAAGGCGACTTCGAGGGCGACTCGGATCCCGACGGCGAGACCGACGGGCTCGGCGACGTCGAGGTCCCGGACGGGGTCGGGGACGTCGGAGTCGAGGTCGGGGTGGAAGTCGAGGTCGAGGTCGACGTCGGAGTGGACGTGGGGGTCGAGGTCGGGGTCGGCGTCTTGGTGGAGGTGGACGTCGAGGTCGGGGTCGACGTCGACGTGGGCGTGGGCGTGGGCGTCCGGGTCGGGGTGTGCGTCGGCGGGATCACGGTCGGCGTCACGATCACCGGCGGCGGGACCGGCCTGTCGTGCTTGCCGTGGTGGTCGCCGCGGTTGCGCTCGTACCAGCGCCGGTCCTGGTGGTCGTAGATCACGAACTTGTGCACGACCGTCGGCGCCGGTGCTATGACCACGACCTGCGACGGCTGGTAGGAGTTCCACACCTGTCCGTAGCGCTTCGGGTTGGCCTGCAGCGCCACCGGCGGACCGAGCGGGTTCCCGCAGGCGCAGCGCACCCGCGGCACCCCTCGGTCGTCCACCAGGACGGCCGTCCCGGCCTGGAGCACCGCCTGGTAGGCGGTGAGCTTGCCGTTCTGGTAGCCGTGGTTCGTGACCCGGGTGTCCATCCGCAGCTGCACCGAGGTGAGCGAGCGGAGGTAGGCCGGGACGGCCGCGGGCTGGATGCCCAGGGCCGAGGCGAAGGCGGCGTTCTTGGCGGGGTCCGCCGAGAGGTCCTTGATCAGCTTCTCCACGTCACAGGTGGCGGAGTTCTTCGTGCCCCCGTACACGCCCGGCGAGGACCCGCTGATGCTCCGGGTGCCCGCCGGTGTGGCCGTCGCGGTGCCCTGCGCGGAGGGCGGGGTGCTCTCCGGTGGCGGCTGTGCGCCCTCCTTCGTGACCGTCGACTCCGTGAAGGGGTCCGGACCCGAGGCCGCGACCGGCTGGAGGAACACCTCGCGGTCGGCCTGGGGGGTACCGCTGGGGCGGGTCAGCACCACGGCCAGGGCCACGGCCGCGGCCACGGCGACGAGCACGGTGGCGAGCCGGGGTACGGATCGCCACCAGGGGCCCTTCGCCTGATCGCCGGGACCGCCCGGGCCACCGGGGCCTCCCGGCTCGCCCGGGCCGCCGGGCGGCGCGGACGGTGGAGGTGGCGGCGGTTGCTGCCCGCCCGAGAGCGGGCCGGACGGCGGCCCCGTGGGGCGGCCGGAGGGCGGCACCGAGGGGCGGTCTGGTGACGGCGGCTGGCTGCCGGAAGGTTGCGTGGTCACGGGCTCTTCTTCCCAGGAGGAGGAGTTCCCTGCCGGACCATTGTGTGCGCCGTTCAGGTGGTGCCCGCAAGCCGAGCCTGCCTACGGTGGCAGGGTGAGCCATACGACGCGATCACCATCGCCGGGGGGCTCCGTGGGGGCACTGCGCGACGCCCTGGTGGCGGTCCTGGCGGCCTTCGTCGTGATGGCCGCCGTCGCCGCGGCCGGGCTGGCCTGTGCCGATGCGGGCGATCTGCCGGGCGGCGCGTTCCCCCGGGTCGTGGCCGCCGTGGTGGTGATGGCGGCCGGCGGGTCCGTGGAGGTGACGGGCGGCGCGGGCGTACTCGGGGGCGCCGAGGCGAGCCTGTCCCTGTTGCCGCTGTCGGTGAGCCTCGCCGGCGCCCTCACGGCCGGTTGGCTCTTCCTGCGTCCCCTGCACAACCGGGCGGTGGCGCGTCCGCGCGAACTCCTGGGCAGGGCCGTCCCGTTGGTGGTGATCTGGCTCCTCGTACTGGCGGGCGTGACGCTGCTCGCCCGCCAGACCTTCGCCATCTCCACCGGGGACAACCCTCTCGGGCAGATCGGTGAACTCCTCGACTCGGCGCCGAAGGTGGGCTTCGAAGGCGACCTGGGCCCCACGCTCCTCTTCGGACTGCTGTGGATCCTGGGGCTGTTGCTCGTCGCGCTGCTCGTCTCCCGCCGCGCTCCGCTGCCGGCCCGGCTGGTGCGCTTCCACACGGCGTTGCGCCCCGCCGCCTTCGCCACCGTCGTACTGCTCCTCTCGTACGTGGTCCTCGGCATCGTGGTCGGCCTGGTCGTGGCCGCCACCCAGGGCCATGCCGCGCGAACCCTGGCCGTGCTGCTGCTCGGGCTGCCCAACCTCGTCTGGCCCGCGCTGACCCTGGGCTTCGGCGGCGCCTGGGAGGGCAAGGTCGAGGGGCCCTTCGGACTGCCGATGCCGCAGCTGCTGGACCAGGCCCTGCGCGGTCCGGACCTCTCCACCATCGACGTCGCCTCCCTCGCCGAACGGGACGCGCGGGCGTGGTGGCTGGTGGTGGTCGCCGCCGTGCTGCTGCTCGGCACGGGCGTGCTGACGGCCGTACGCTCCCCCGCGCACGTGCGCCCCTGGCAGCACGCGCTCCACCTGGGCGTGGCCCTGGCCCTGGGCACGCTCACCGTCTGCCTGCTGGCCGGGGTACAGGCCCGGTTCGGGCTGTCCCTCCTGGGCATCGGCGACGTGGACGGCCTGGGCGGCACGGTCGAGTTCGGCGCGGTCCTGGGGCGCACCGTCGGCCTGGCGCTCCTCTGGGGCGCGGTGGCCGGGTTCCTCGGCGCCCTGCTGGCCCGCCCCCTGCACCGCGGCGGCCGGGTGGACGAACCGGCCGAGACGGTGCGGCGCTGACAGGTCCCTCGGCGGCAAGTCCCTCGGCAGGCCGGATCCCTCGGCAGGCCGGATCAGGTCGGATCAGGTCGGATCAGGTGGGCCTGCGGAACACCGGCAGGGCCCAGCGCGGCGGCGTCGGCACGGGCGGAGGGGGTGAAGGGGCCTTCGGTCCGTCCTCCGCCCGTTCCCCGGGGCCGGTGTCCGTGCGGCGCAGGGCTCCGGTGAATTCCAGGCAGGTGTCCCAGCGGTCCTCCGGCGACTTCGCGAGGGCCTTCGCCAGTACCTCGTCCACCGCGGCGGGCAGGCCCGGCCGGCTGGAGCTCAGCGGGGGCGGCGGATCGTACTGGTGGGCCCAGAGCAGGGCCATGTCGTCGTCGCGCCGGAAGGGCGGCGAACCGACGAGGGTCTCGTAGACGACGCAGCCGAGGCTGTAGACGTCGCAGCGGCCGTCCACGGGCTTCCCCCAGATCTGTTCCGGCGCCACGTAGTCCAGGGTCCCGACGAACTGCCCGGCCGTCGTGAACCCGGTCAGCGACAGCGACTTCTTCGTCAGGCCGAAGTCCGTGAGGTACACGTGCTCGGGGTGCTCGCTGTCCGTGCCCGCCGCGACGAGGATGTTGGCGGGCTTCACGTCCCGGTGGACCAGGCCGTGGTCGTGGGCCGCGTCCAGCGCCGAGGCGACCTGCCCGGCGATCCGGGCGGCGGTCCCCACCGGCAGCGGACCGGTCCGGTCGAGCATGGCCCGCAGGTCCTGCCCGACCACGAAGCGCATGGCGATGTACAGCAGCCCTTCCGTCTCCCCCGCCTCGAACACGGGCACGATGTGCGGGTGGTCGATGGCCGCGGCCACCTTCGACTCGTGGACGAACCTCTGCCGGAAGGTGTCGTCGTGCGCCAGCTGCGGGGCCAGCAGCTTGAGCGCCACCGTCCGGTCGAGCCGCAGGTCCCGGGCCCGGTAGACGACCGCCATGCCGCCGCGCCCGATCTCGCTCTCCACGAGGTATCCGGCGATCTGCTTCCCCCGCAGGTCGGAGGGGTGGCCGGGAGCCGGCCCCGCACCGGGCGACTCGCCCATCACTTGGTCCCGGGGTCTTTCACGATCTGGGTCGGGGCGTGCCCCACCGGTCCGGCGGGCGGTACGTCGGCGCCGTCGTCCAGTACGTCGAGTTGGACGCCCAGCGGGTCGGTCTCCGCGTCGGGTGAGGCGCCCGGTCCCGCGGCCACGGCGTAGGTGCTCAGGTGGGTGCCGTCCCCGTACAACCACCGTCCGGTCGCCTCGTCGTAGAGCCAGACCGCCTCCCCGTCGAGCACGATCCCGGCGCGCAGGCCCCGTACCGAGCGGCGGAAGGCCTCGGCGTCGATGCGTCCCGACGCGAGCTCCTCGACGGCCCGGCGGTAGCGCTCCACGGTCTGGGTACTGCGGGCGAGCTGGGGCCTGGGGTCCTCGCCCCGGGCCGGCTGCCGCCCGTCGGCCGTGGGCGGCGGTTGCGGTACGGCGATCAGGAGTCGGCCGTCCACCCAGGCGGACCAGCCGTTGGCGCAGAGCACCTCGCCCCAGTCCCCGCTGCGGGACAGCAGCTGCACGGGCAGGAAGGGGTCGAGGGGGACGGTGGGCCGGGTCGCGTCGGGGTACTCCCAGGCCGGCATCCCGTCCTGGGGGACGACGTGGGTCGGATTGAAGTCCGCGACGGCGTCGGGAAAGGTCATCGCTTCGGCTGCTTCCGCATGACGGCCGGCTCGTGCCGACGCAGCAGCCGGGACACCAGCAGTCCGAAGAGCACGGACAGGACCGGCAGCATGGCGATGCTCACCAGCCAGACGTTGGTCCTGTGGTCGAAGATCGGGTCCTGAGTGAGCTTGCCGGGGACGATCGCGCCGACATCGATGGTTCCGCCCATCGCGCCCATCGCCCACCGTGCCGGCGCGAACCAGGCCACCTGTTCGAGGACGGCGACGTCGTAGAGCTTCAGCAGGGTGCCGCAGAAGACGACCTGGACGATGGCGAGGAGGACCAGCAGCGGCATGGTGACCTCCTCCTTGCGCACCAGGGCGGAGATCAGCAGGCCGAGCATCATCGCGGTGAAGGACAGCAGGGCCACGGCCAGGGTGATCTCGATCAGGGGTGGCATGACGACGCCCCTGCCCTTCGGGGCGTTGAGGTTCACGCCGCCGAGGGCCACGACGGTCAGCACGACGGCCTGGGCGACGGTGATCGTGCCCAGCACCACCACCTTGGACATCAGGTATGCGGAGCGGGAGAGGCCGACGGCACGTTCGCGCTGGTAGATCACGCGTTCCTTGACGAGTTCGCGGACGGCGTTGGCGGCGCCGGTGAGCACGCCGCCGATGGTCAGGATGAGCAGGGCGTTGAGGGCCGTCTCCGCGGTGAGGGTGCTGCCGGCGAGCGCGCGGGCCATGGCCCCCATCATGAACGGCAGGGCGACCATGATCACGAGGAAGGTCCGGTCGGCGCTGAGCACGGCGGCGTACCTGCGGATCAGGGTGGACAGCTGCGAGCCCCAGCTCTGCGCCTTCGGCGGTGGCATGGGCGCGGCCCGGGCGGGCTCCGAGGCCTGGGCGGCGAGCCGGGGCCGGCCGCCCGTGACGTCGACGTAGCGGCCGTGTTCCGGTGAGGCTCGGTAGGCGCCCGCCCAGTCGCGGTCCTGCTGGGTCTCGAACGCCTCGAAGGCCTCCGGCCACTCGTCGAAGCCGAAGAAGGACAGCGCCTCCTGGGGCGGGCCGAAGTAGGCGACGCGGCCGCCCGGGGCGAGGAACAGCAGCCGGTCGCAGACGTCGAGGCTGAGCACGCTGTGGGTGACCACGATGACGGTGCGGCCGTCGTCGGCGAGGCCGCGCAGCATGTGCATCACCGAGCGGTCCATGCCGGGGTCGAGGCCGGAGGTGGGTTCGTCGAGGAACAGCAGGGAGGGCTTCGTCAGCAGTTCCAGGGCGACGGAGACGCGTTTGCGCTGGCCGCCGGAGAGGCTGTGGATCGGCTGGTCGGCCCGCTGGACGAGGCCGAGTTCGCGGATGACCTCGTCGACCCGGGCCTCGCGTTCGGCCTTGGCGGTGTCCTGCGGGAAGCGCAGTTCGGCGGCGTACACGAGGGCGCGGCGCACGGTGAGCTGGGCGTGCAGGATGTCGTCCTGGGGCACGAGGCCGATGCGGCTGCGCAGTTCCGCGTAGTCGCGGTAGAGGTCGCGGCCGTCGTACAGGACGCTGCCGCTGTCGGCGGGGCGCAGGCCCGTCAGCGCGCCGAGCAGGGTGGATTTGCCGGCGCCGCTGGGGCCGACGACGGCCAGCAGGCACTTGGCGCCCACGGGGAAGGAGACGCCGTCCATGAGGGTCTTGCGGCCCTGGTCGACGGTGACCTTGAGGTCCTCGACGTCGAGGGAGACCTCGCCCGTGTCGACGTACTCCTGGAGCTGGTCGCCGACGAGGCAGAAGGCGGAGTGGCCGATGCCGACGATGTCGCCCTCGGAGAGCCGGGCGGCCCCGTCGATGCGGGCTCCGTTGAGGTAGGTGCCGTTGTGGCTGCCGAGGTCGGCGATCTCGTACGTGCCGTCGGGGAGGGAGCGCAGTTCGGCGTGCCGGCGGGAGACGACGAGGTCGTCGATGACGAGGTCGCTGTCGGGGGCGCGGCCGATGCGCACGGCGGTGCTGGGGGCCAGCGGGCGCACCGTGGTCGGCTGCCGGAAGGTGCTGGTCATGCCGGGGTTGGAGACGCGGGACGGCCGGGCGGCGCCCGCGGCCGTGGGGGTCCGGCCGACGACGACGGCGCGGGGGCCGTCCTCGACGCTGCCGAAGCGGAGTTCGGTGCCGACGCCGACGCTCCACTCCTGGACGCGGTGGCCGTCGACCCACGTGCCGTTGGTGCTGCCCTCGTCCTCGATCGTCCAGTGGTCCCCCTCGGGGCGGAGGATCGCGTGGTGCCAGGAGACGCGGGCGTCGTCGAGGCAGATCTCGCAGAGGGGGTCTCGGCCTACGTGATAGCTCCGGCCCGGGCTCATCCGTGTGGAGCCCAGGTCGGTTTCCAGGACGAGCTCGGGTGCGGTCGGCACACCGGGGCGCTGGACCATGAGCAGATTTTCCCACGATCTGATCGACGCGGCAGCGGCGCGGCATCACCGCAGGTCAAAGGCCTCTTATGAGTAATGACAACGGTCCCCGTTGCAGCCTTTGCCCATCTCGTCCGGGTGCGGTTCACTTCGAGCGACGGACCCGAACACACGGGTGTGCGATGGAGACGGGGGACCCCATGTCTGGGCTCGACCAGGCTCACGACCACCGGCACGGGAGCGATCACGCTCACGACGAGGCCGGGCACGCGCACGACGGCACGGCGCGGCACGGCGGCGGCCACGGGCACGATCACGGGCACGGCCCCGGCGGTCACAGCCACGGCGTGTCCGCCGACGCCGACCGCCGCTGGCTGGCGATCGCACTCGGCCTGATCACCGCGTTCATGGCCGCCGAGGTGGTCATCGGCATCGTGGCCCAGTCGCTGGCCCTGATCTCCGACGCGGCCCACATGCTGACGGACGCCGTCTCGATCGTGCTCGCGCTCATCGCGATGCGGCTGGCGGCCCGGCCGGCCCGCGGCGGCTTCACGTACGGGCTCAAGCGCGCGGAGATACTCTCCGCGCAGGCCAACGGCCTGACCCTGCTCCTGCTGGGGGCCTGGCTGGCGTACGAGGCGGTGCGGCGGCTGATGGATCCGCCTCCCGTGGAGGGCGGCCTGGTCCTGGTGACCGCGCTCGCGGGCATCGTCGTCAATGTGGTGGCGGCCTGGTGCATCTCCCGGGCGAACCGTTCGTCCCTCGCCGTCGAGGGCGCGTTCCAGCACATCCTGAACGACCTGTTCGCCTTCATCGGGACCGCCGTGGCCGGTCTGATCGTGCTGACCACCGGCTTCCGGCAGGCCGACGCCATCGCCACCCTCGTGGTGGTGGTGCTGATGGTCAAGGCGGGCTACGGGCTGATCCGCGAGTCCGGCCGGATCCTGCTGGAGGCCGCACCGGCCCACGTGGACCCGGACGCGGTCGGCGACCGGCTCGTCGGCCGGCCGCCGGTCACCGAGGTGCACGACCTGCACATCTGGACCATCACCTCCGGCCAGGCGGCGCTCTCCGCGCACGTGCTCGTGGAACCGGGGGGTGACTGCCACGCGGTGCGGCGTGACCTGGAGGGGCTGCTGGCCAAGGAGTACGGGATCACGCACACCACCCTCCAGGTGGACCACGTGCAGGACTCGCTGCTCACGGTCAGACGCCCGGGCGAAGCGACCCCCGACGGGCCGGCCGACTCCCACTGCGCGGACGCGCACGGCCCGGTCCACCGTCAGGGCCCGCACGACCACTGAGTCCGTGTCCGGCGGGGCATACATGTCCGCATGAGCCACGGGAAACGCAGTGCCGGTCTGCTTCTCTTCCGGCGCACGGGCGGGGCGGCGGGACCCCCGTCCGATCACGGGATCGAGGTCCTGCTCGGCCACATGGGCGGCCCCCTGTGGTCCGGGCGGGACGTGGGCGGCTGGGCCATCCCCAAGGGCGAGTACGAACCGGACGAGACACCGCGCGACGCGGCCCGCCGGGAGTTCACCGAGGAGCTCGGGATGCCCCCTCCGGAGGGCGAGTACCTGCCGCTCGGCGACGTACGCCTCAGCAGCGGCAAGCTGGTGACCATCTGGGCGGTGGAGGCGGACCTCGACCCCGCGCTGATGGTGCCGGGCACGTTCTCCCTGGAGTGGCCGCCGCACTCCGGAACCGTACGCCGGTTCCCCGAGCTGGACCGGGTGGCCTGGTTCGATCCAGCGGCGGCGCAGTCGAAATTGATCCCCGGTCAGGTTCCGTTTCTGGATCGACTGTTGACCCTGTTGGAGGATTGATCGGACATTGACCCGACCTTTACTTGCCATCAAACCCCACCTGCATGGACATTGCACATATGACGAACGTCGTGCTGGTGGGAACCCTGGACACCAAGGGTGTGGAGTACGGCTGGCTGCGCGAGAGGCTGCTGCGCGCCGGCGTCGAGGTGGTACTGGTCGATACGGGAATCATGGGCGAACCCCGCGTGCCCGCGGACGTGCCCAGAGAAGCGGTGGCCCGGGCAGCGGGGGCCGAACTGTCCGAGCTGCGCACGGCCGCCGACCGGGGCGACGCCGTCACCACGATGGCCCGGGGCGCGGAGGCGACCCTGTTACGCCTGCACGCCGAGGGCCGGCTGCACGCGGTGCTCGCGATCGGCGGCAGCGGCGGCACTTCCATCGCCACCCGGGCGATGCGCGCGCTGCCGCTCGGCGTACCGAAACTGATGGTCTCGTCCATGGCGTCCGGGGACGTGTCCCCGTACGTCGGCTCCTCGGACATCACGATGATGTACAGCGTGGTGGACATCGCGGGGATCAACAGCATCTCCGCCCCGGTCCTCGCCAACGCGGCGGAGGCCGCCGCCGGGATGGCCAAGGGCTTCGCCAGGGCCTCCCTCGACCTGCGCCGCCCGGAGCGGCTGGGAACGGGCTCGCGGCCGCTGGTCGCGGCGAGCATGGCGGGCGTGACGACGCCCGGCGTGGACGCGGCCCGGGAGCGGCTGACGGAACTCGGCTACGAGGTACTGGTCTTCCACGTCAGCGGCACGGGCGGCCGCACCCTGGAGACCCTGGCCGGCCAGGGCGTCTTCGCGGGCGTCCTCGACCTGACCCTCAGCGAGCTCGCCGACGACCTGTGCGGGGGCATCCTCACGGCGGGTCCCGACCGGCTGAGCGCGGCCGGGCGGGCCGGGATTCCGCAGGTGGTGAGCCTGGGGGCACTGGACATGGTCAAGTTCGGGCCGGTGGAGACCCTGCCCGAACGCGTCCGGTACCGCAGGGTCCGTGTGCACAACCCGTCCATCACCGTCATCCGTACGACCGAGGCCGAATGCGCGGAGCTCGGCCGCCGGGTCGCCGCGAAGCTCCGTACGGCCACCGGCCCCACGGAGGTGTGCGTCCCCCTCCGCGGACTGTCCACGCTCGGCGCACCGGGCGGGCCCTACCACGACCCGGCCGCGGACCGGGCCCTGTTCTCGGCGCTGCGCGACGGCTTGCGGGGCAGCGCCGCCCGGCTCCACGACTACGACACTCACATCAACGACCCGGCCTTCGGGCGCGCCGCGGCGGACCGTCTGCACGACATGATCGGCGCAGTGTCGGCCGCTGCTTGAGACGACCCGCCCGGTTGGGAACCGGCCGTGGCGGAAAAGTGTCCTGGGGGGTGGGGGGGGGGGGGGGGGGCGCCCCCGCCCCCCCCCCCCCCCCCCGGGGGCCGGGGGGGGGGCCCCCCCCCCCGGGGCCCGCGCCACCGCGCCGCGGCGGGCGGGGGC
>NZ_JBIWFI010000044.1:0-74893 GCF_044762985.1 Streptomyces sp. NPDC096339
TTTTTTGTGGGGGGGGGGTCGGGGGGGGGATTGTCCCCCCACCCCCCCCCCGGGGTTGTGGGGGGGGGGGGTTGGGGGGGGGCCGGGCCCGGGGGGGGGGGGGGGGGGGCGGGCGGGGCCCCCCCCCCCCCGGCTCCCGGGCCGTGCGATGTGGAGCATCAGCTCTTGCTGGTCAGGGCCTTGAGAGCGATGTTGAGTTCGAGGACGTTGACACGGGGCTCGCCCATGAAGCCCAGCGTGCGGCCCGCGGTGTTCTGCTCGACGAGCCTCTCGACCTGCTTCACGTCGAGCTTGTTCTGCTCGGCGACCCGGTGCACCTGGAGCTTGGCGTACTCGGGCGAGATGTTCGGGTCGAGGCCGGAGCCGGAGGAGGTGACGGCGTCGGCCGGCACGTCCTCCGGCTTGACCGTGTAGCAGGCCGTGGAGTTGTCCGCGATGACGGCTTCCTTGGCGGCGACGACCTGGGCGCAGAGGGTGCCCTCCTCGGCGTCCTTGGTGCACTGGCCGTTGACGGCGCCGTTGTCGGCCGAGCGGTTCGTGGCACCGGACAGGATGAGGGAGTACTGGGTGTTGACGCTGTTGCTGCCCAGGCCGTTGGAGGGGCGCGGCTGGAACCACTTGAGGTCCGGCTTGGCGGCCTCTTCGGCGTCGTCGGGGTTCTGCTTCGGGAGGTTGTAGCTCTGCCCGATGAGGGAGGATCCGGCGACCTGGCCGCTCTTGTCCTTGATCTCGGAGCCGTTGGCCTTGTCGTTGAACAGGGCCTGGGCGATGCCGGTGACGGCGAGGGGGTAGATGACCCCGCAGATGACCGTCAGGACGAGCAGGGCCCGCAGGCCTGCGCCGATCAGGCGCGCCGTGTTGCCTACAGAGTTGTTCATCGCAGATCAGCCGATTCCGGGGATGAGGGAGATGAGCAGGTCGATGATCTTGATGCCGATGAACGGGGCGATGAGACCGCCCACGCCATACAGGCCGAGGTTGCGGCGGAGCATCTTGTCGGCGCTGGTCGGCCGGTACTGCACGCCCTTGAGGGCGAGCGGTACGAGCGCGATGATGATCAGCGCGTTGAAGATGACGGCGGACAGGATCGCGGACTCGGGCGAGGCCAGCCCCATGATGTTGAGCTTGTCCAGGCCCGGGTAGACCACGGCGAACATGGCCGGGATGATCGCGAAGTACTTGGCGACGTCGTTGGCGATGGAGAAGGTCGTGAGGGCTCCTCGGGTGATGAGGAGTTGCTTGCCGATCTCGACGATCTCGATGAGCTTGGTGGGGTTGGAGTCGAGGTCGACCATGTTCCCGGCCTCCTTGGCGGCCGAGGTGCCCGTGTTCATCGCCACGCCGACATCCGCCTGCGCGAGCGCGGGGGCGTCGTTCGTTCCGTCGCCGGTCATCGCGACGAGCTTGCCGCCGGCCTGCTCCCGCTTGATGAGGGCCATCTTGTCCTCGGGCGTGGCTTCCGCGAGGAAGTCGTCGACGCCCGCCTCTTCGGCGATGGCCTTGGCGGTGAGCGGGTTGTCACCGGTGATCATGACGGTCTTGATGCCCATGCGGCGCAGTTCGTCGAACCGCTCGCGCATGCCCTCCTTGACGACGTCCTTGAGGTGGATGACACCGAGGACGCGGGCGCCCTTCTCGTCGTGGACGGCGACCAGCAGCGGGGTGCCGCCGGCCTGCGAGATCGAGTCGGCGAGCGAGCCCGCCTCGTCGGTGACCTCTCCGCCCTGTTCCTTGACCCAGGTGATGACGGATCCGGCGGCGCCCTTGCGGGTCTGCCTTCCGTCCACGTCCACGCCCGACATGCGGGTCTGGGCGGTGAACTCGATCCAGTCGGCGTGGGCGAGTTCGCCCTGGTGGCGTTCGCGCAGCCCGTACTTCTCCTTCGCCAGGACGACGATGGAGCGGCCCTCAGGGGTCTCGTCGGCCAGCGAGGACAGCTGGGCGGCGTCGGCGAGCTCGGCCTCGGTGGTGCCCTTGACGGGCACGAACTCGGAGGCCTGGCGGTTGCCGAGGGTGATGGTGCCCGTCTTGTCGAGCAGGAGCGTCGACACGTCACCGGCGGCCTCGACGGCGCGCCCGGACATGGCCAGGACGTTGCGCTGGACCAGGCGGTCCATGCCCGCGATGCCGATCGCGGAGAGCAGGGCTCCGATGGTGGTCGGGATCAGGCAGACCAGCAGCGCCGTGAGCACGATCATGGACTGCTTGGCGCCCGCGTAGATCGCGAACGGCTGGAGCGTGACCACGGCCAGCAGGAAGACGATCGTGAGGGACGCGAGGAGGATGTTCAGCGCGATCTCGTTGGGCGTCTTCTGCCGCGCCGCGCCCTCCACCAGGGCGATCATGCGGTCGATGAAGGTCTCGCCGGGCTTGGTGGTGATCTTGATGACGATCCGGTCGGAGAGGACCTTGGTGCCGCCGGTGACCGCGCTGCGGTCGCCGCCGGACTCGCGGATGACCGGCGCGGACTCGCCCGTGATGGCGGACTCGTCCACGGACGCGACGCCCTCGACGACGTCGCCGTCGCCGGGGATGACGTCGCCGGCCTCGCAGACCACCAGGTCGCCGATACGCAGCTCGGTGCCGGGTACGGACTCCTCGCCGAGGCCGTCCTTGGTCAGGCGGCGGGCGACGGAGTCGGTCTTGGCCTTGCGCAGGGTGTCGGCCTGCGCTTTGCCGCGGCCCTCGGCCACGGCCTCGGCGAGGTTGGCGAAGATCGTGGTCAGCCACAGCCAGGCGGTGATGGCCCAGCCGAACCAGTCCGTCGGGTCCTTCAGCGCCAGCACGGTCGTGACGACCGAGCCGATCAGGACCACGAACATGACCGGGGACTTGATCATGACGCGGGGGTCGAGCTTGCGGACCGCGTCCGGGAAGGACTTGAGCAGCTGCTTCGGGTCGAACAGGCCGCCGCCGACCCGTCCGGCGCCGCCCGGCTCATGGCCGGTGGGCACGTGCTGGTGCGGAGCCCTGGTGGGTGTGGCGGTGCTCATGATGCGAGCCCTTCGGCGAGCGGTCCCAGCGCGAGGGCCGGGAAGTAGGTCAGTCCGGTGATGATGAGGATCGTGCCGACGAGCAGGCCCGCGTAGAGCGGCTTGTCGGTACGCAGGGTCCCTGCCGTCTCGGGGACGGGCTTCTGCTCGGCGAGCGAGCCGGCCAGCGCGAGCACGAACACCATGGGCATGAACCGGCCCAGCAGCATCGCGATGCCGATGGTGCTGTTGAACCACTGCGTGTCGGCGTTCAGGCCCGCGAAGGCGGAGCCGTTGTTGTTGGCGCCCGAGGTGTAGGCGTACAGGACCTCGGAGAAGCCGTGCGCGCCGGAGTTGAGCATCGAGTGCGGCGGGGTGGGCAGCGCCATCGCTGCGGCGGTGAAGCACAGCACCAGGGCCGGGGTGATCAGGATGTAGCAGGCGGCGAGCTTGATCTCGCGGGTGCCGATCTTCTTGCCCAGGTACTCGGGCGTACGGCCGACCATCAGACCGGCGATGAACACCGCGATGATCGCCATGATCAGCATGCCGTAGAGGCCGGAACCGACACCGCCGGGAGCGATCTCACCGAGCTGCATGCCCAGCAGCTGGATGCCGCCGCCGAAGCCGGTGAAGGAGGAGTGGAAGGAGTTGACCGCACCGGTCGAGGTCAGCGTGGTGGCGACGGAGAAGATCGCGGAGGCGCCGATCCCGAAGCGGGTCTCCTTGCCCTCCATCGCACCGCCCGCGACATCGAAAGCCGGGCCCTTGCCCGCGAACTCCGTCCACATCATCAGCGCGGTGAAACCGAGCCAGATGATCGCCATCGTCGCGAGGATCGCGTAGCCCTGGCGCAGGTTCCCGACCATGCGGCCGAAGGTGCGGGTCAGCGCGAAGGGGATGACGAGGATCAGGAAGATCTCGAAGAGGTTCGTGAACGGGGTCGGGTTCTCGAAGGGGTGGGACGAGTTGGCGTTGAAGTAACCGCCGCCGTTCGTCCCGAGCTCCTTGATGACCTCCTGCGATGCGACCGCGCCGCCGTTCCACTGCTGGCTGCCGCCCATGAACTGGCCGACCTCGTGGATCCCGGCGAAGTTCTGGATCGCGCCGCACGCGACCAGCACGATCGCGCCGATCACGGCGATGGGCAGGAGGATGCGGACGGTGCCGCGGACCAGGTCTGCCCAGAAGTTGCCGAGCTCACCGGTACGCGAGCGGGCGAAGCCCCGCACGAGCGCGACGGCGACGGCCATGCCGACCGCGGCCGAGACGAAGTTCTGCACCGCCAGGCCGCCGGTCTGTACGACGTGGCCCATGGCCTGCTCGCCGTAGTACGACTGCCAGTTCGTGTTCGCCACGAAGGAGGCGGCGGTGTTGAAGGCCTGGTCCGGGTCGATGGCCTGGAAGCCGAGCGAGCCGGGCAGGATGCCCTGGGCGCGCTGGAGGCCGTAGAGGAAGAGGACGCTCACGGCCGAGAAGGCGAGGACGCCGCGCAGGTAGGCGGGCCAGCGCATTTCCGCGGTCGGGTTGGCGCCGATGGCCTTGTAGATCCACTTCTCCGGTTTGTAGTGCTTCTCGGAGGAGTAGACGCGGGCCATGTAGTCGCCCAGGGGGCGGTAGGCCAGCGCGAGTGCGGCGATCAGTGCGAGGAGCTGGAGCACACCAGCGAGAACGGGACTCATCGGTGCTAGAACCTCTCCGGCTTGACGAGGGCGAGGACGAGGTATCCGAGCAGGGCGACGGCCACGATGAGGCCGACGATGTTTTCGGCGTTCACAGCTTGGTCACCCCTCGGGCGATGAGAGCCACCAGCGCGAAGACCGCGATCGTGGTGACGACGAAGGCCAGATCGGCCACCGTGAGCTCCTGGAAGAAGTGGAAGATGGGAATCGGCCAAGACGGCCGAGGTCGACATAACCGTGTCTTCAGCCCGGCGTTAAGACGCCTTGACGGGGTCCATACGGACGCAGCGGAACTCTTAACGGGACCCTGACGCGAGAGGCGGGCGACGGGCGCGTCAGGCCTGGTGGGGGAGGCCTGCGGTGTCCAGGGCGGCACCGGCCTGGGCGGCCGGCGCGACCGCCACCCGGCGGGCCTCCTCGGGGGGCAGGGGACGGCCCGGGACCGGTTCGATGAGGTATCGGCCGTAGTAGTGCCCGCCGCCGAAGACCCTCAGCTCGGTCTCACCCTCCGGCGGCCAGGCCGTGTACTCCGTGATCCGGTCCCCACGGCGGAGCCACAGCCCGCCGTCGTGCTCCATCCGGGGCAGCCGGCCCGTCAGCGAGCCGTACTGGAAGCGGCAGCCGCGCAGTCGCAGCAGGCCCACCGGCCCGGTCGTGGAAGCGGAACCCGGACATGTGATGCCTCCGGTCCGGACAGGGCGATCCCGAGTCAGAACTTCTCGGGCTTGATCAGGGCGGTCACCAGATAGCCGAGCAGGGCGATGGCGATGACGAGCCCGACCACGTTCTCCGCGTTCATCGCCACGTCTCCTCGGGAGTCATCGGGCGTGTGCCGCCCACACTTCGAGCGTGCCCCCGGGCGACGGCGGAGGCACGCACCCCGGTGTGGTCTTGACGCGCCCCATACGGCTTCCCGGCCCCGGCGTCAGGAGCGCGTGAAGAGCGCGCCGCCCGGCGTATGGATCTCGCCAAGAGCACTGGTGGTCCTGCCGTGGCGTCCCGACGCTGGGCTCACTTTGTCCAATGGAGGAACAGCGAACATGTCCATACACATGGGGAAGCCGGCGGCTGCGGAACGGACTCCCGGCACGCAGGAGCCTCCTGATACCGGGGTGGCGACGCCCGCGGCGGAGGCCGGGGAACGGCACAAGCTGACCGCACTGCAGGGGCTCGCCGCGCTGTCACTCGACGCCATGGCGTCCGTGGCGTACGGGCCCGAGTCGATCGTGCTGGTGCTGGCGGCGGCCGGCGCGTACGGAATGGGCTTCACCCTCCCGGTGACGCTCGCCATCGCGGCCCTGCTGGCCGTGCTGGTGGCCTCGTACCGCCAGGTGATCGCCGCGTTCCCGGACGGCGGTGGTTCCTATGCCGTTGCCAGGAACCACCTCGGGCGGCGCACCAGCCTGGTGGCAGCGGCCTCGCTGATCCTCGACTACGTCCTGAACGTCGCCGTCTCCGTCACGGCCGGTGTGGCCGCGCTGACCTCGGCCTTTCCCGGGCTGTACGGGGAGCGGGTGTGGATCTGCCTCGGGGTCCTCGTCCTGGTCACCGCCGTCAATCTGCGGGGTGTGGTCGATTCGGCCAAGGCGTTCCTGGTCCCGACCGCCCTGTTCGTCGGTTCGATCCTGGCGATGATCGTCGTCGGTCTCTTCCGGGACGGGCCCGTCAGCACCGCCTCCGCCGCCGGGCACGCCTCCGTGCTCGGCGAGGGCGCCACGACGGTCGGGGCGCTGCTCCTGCTGAAGGCCTTCGCGGCCGGCTGCTCCGCCCTGACCGGCGTCGAGGCCGTCGCCAATGCCGTGCCGTCCTTCCGGACCCCGGCAGTCCGCCGCGCCCAGCGCACCGAGGTCGCCCTCGGCGCCCTGCTCGGAGTCATGCTGATCGGGCTGTCGGTGCTGATCGGCCGCTTCCACCTCCAGCCCGTCGAGGGCGTGACCGTCCTCGCCCAGCTCGCGGACGCGTCCTTCGGCCACAACGCGGCCTTCTATGTGGTGCAGTTCGCCACCATGGTGCTGTTGGCGCTGGCCGCCAACACCTCCTTCGGCGGTCTGCCGGTCCTGATGAGCCTGCTCGCCCGGGACAACTACCTGCCGCACGTCTTCGCACTGAAGGCGGACCGCCAGGTCCACCGGCACGGTGTGGTCTGGCTGGCGCTCGTGTCCGCCGCCCTTCTGGTGTTCTCCGGCGGGGACACCAACACCCTCGTCCCGCTCTTCGCCATCGGCGTGTTCGTCGGCTTCACCATCTGCCAGGTCGGCATGGTCCGGCACTGGTACGCCGAACGCCCGCGCGGCCGGCAGGCGAAGGCGGCCCTCAATGGCTTCGGCGCATTGCTCACCGGGGTCTCGGCGGTGGTCGTCACCGCCACCAAGTTCACCGAGGGCGCCTGGCTGATCGTGGTCGCCCTGCCCCTGCTCGTGCTCGGCTTCGAGAAGATCCACCGCACCTACGCCGACATCGGCGAGCGTCTCGAACTCGGCCGGATCCCCGTGGCCCCGCACCGCTCCCGCTCCCTGGTCGTGGTGCCCGTTTCGGGACTGTCGCGACTGACCTGCCAGGCGTTGACCGCCGCGCGTTCCCTCGGTGACGAGGTCCTCGCCGTGACGGTCACCCACCCCACCCCCGAGGACCGGCAGGCCACCGAAGCGCTGCGCAGGGACTGGGAGTTGTGGAAGCCCGGCGTCGAACTCATCGAGCTCCCCTCGGAGACCCGGTCCCTCGGACGTCCCGTGTCCGGCTACGTACGCGAGCTTGCGCGGACCCACCCGGACGCCCAGGTCACCGTCCTCATCCCGGAGACGGAACCGGCCCGGTTGTGGCAGCGGCTGCTCCAGAACCAGCGCGGCTCCGTCGTCGCCCACGCCGTCCGCCGGGACACCGACGCGGTGATCTGCCGACTGCGCTTCCGCGTCACGTCGGGCGCCCGCTGACGCACCCTTGACGGGGGTTTGACGTGCCCCGTACGCCGCCGTCAAGACGGTGCCAATTCCCCTGCCGAAATGGGGATCATGCGACCAACGGGCAGTAACTTGCTGCCTGTTGCGCCGCCGGGGGTCTCTCGAACTCACATGACGGCCGAGGGGGTCGATGGAGAGGACCCCCGGCGGCGACACTCCTCACCCACGCATCCGCCTCTCGCCCGCCAGGGCCGTTGAGGGCGTGCCCAGCCGCACTCACCAGAAGGTCGTTTCATGGCTCCCGCCGCAGCCCAGCACGTTCCCCCGGGTCTCGGGACCCCGCCGCGGACCCCGGTCAACCGGCCCTCCCGGAAGCGCCCCGGCCAGGTGAACGTGCTGGAGCCCGAGCTCCTCGCCACTTCCGCCAAGGACGCCGTCGCCAAGCTCCACCCGCGTGAACTGGTCAAGAAGCCGGTGCTGTTCGTCGTGGCCGTCGGCTCCGTCCTCACCACCCTCTCCGCCCTCGTCCACCCGTCCGTCTTCACCTGGGTGATCAGCGTCTGGCTGTGGCTGACGGTCCTGTTCGCCAACCTGGCGGAGGCGGTCGCCGAAGGCCGTGGCCGCGCCCAGGCGGAATCCCTGCGCAAGGCCCGTACGGACACCGTCGCGCTGCGGCTGGAGCACTGGACGTACGGGGCGAACCTGCGGCAGGCCCGGACCGAGGCCGTCACCCCGGCCGAGCTCCAGCCCTTCGACTTCGTCCTCGTGGAAGCCGGCGAACTGGTCCCCGCCGACGGTGACGTGGTCGACGGGGCGGCGATGATCGACGAGTCGGCCGTCACCGGCGAATCGGCGCCGGTGCTGCGGGAATCGGGCGGCGACCGGACGGCGGTCACCGGCGGTACGACCGTCCTGTCCGACTCGATCGTCGTACGCGTCACCTCCCGCCCCGGCAACAGCTTCATCGACCGGATGATCGCCCTGGTCGAAGGCGCCTCCCGGCAGAAGACGCCGAACGAGATCGCGCTGAACATCCTGCTGGCCGCCCTGACCGTCATCTTCATCCTGATCGTCGTCGCCATCCAGCCGATGGCCGCCTACGCGGGCGCCGCCCAGTCCACGACCGTCCTGGTCGCGCTCCTCGTCACCCTCATCCCCACCACGATCGGAGCCCTGCTCTCCGCCATTGGCATCGCGGGCATGGACCGGCTCGTCCAGCGCAACGTCATCGCGATGAGCGGCCGCGCCGTCGAGGCCGCCGGAGACGTGAACACCCTCCTCCTCGACAAGACCGGCACCATCACCCTCGGCAACCGCGAAGCCGCCGCCTTCATCCCGCTCCCCGGCACCGACCACACCAAGCTCGCGGACGCCGCCCAGCTCTCCTCCCTCGCCGACGAGACCCCCGAAGGCCGCTCCGTCGTGGCCCTCGCCCATGGCTACGGACTTCAGCCTGTCGCCGTGGAGGAACTCGCCAACCCCCGCTTCACCGAGTTCAGCGCCCGCACCCGGATGAGCGGCATCAACCTCAGCTGGGACAACGGAGCCGGCTGCGCCATCCGCAAGGGCGCCGTGACACAGGTCTGCGACTGGGTCGCCGCGCGCGGAGGGACGGTACAGGCCGAGGCCGTCGGGTGGTCGGCCTCCGTGTCCGCGTCCGGCGGCACCCCGCTGCTGGTGGCGGTCCATGACTGGGACGGACCGCGCGTTCTCGGGATCATCCACCTCAAGGACGTCGTCAAAGACGGCATCCGGGAGCGCTTCGCGGAGCTGCGCAGCATGGGAATCCGTACGGTCATGGTGACCGGCGACAACGAGCTGACGGCCCGTGCCATCGCCGCCGAGGCGGGCGTGGACGAGTACCTGGCCGAGGCCACCCCCGAGGACAAACTGGCTCTCATCAAGCGGGAGCAGGCCGGCGGCAAGCTCGTCGCGATGACCGGCGACGGAACGAACGACGCCCCCGCGCTCGCGCAGGCCGACGTCGGCGTGGCGATGAACACGGGCACCTCGGCCGCCAAGGAGGCCGGGAACATGGTCGACCTCGACTCCAACCCCACCAAGCTCATCGAGATCGTCGAGATCGGCAAGCAACTCCTCATCACCCGAGGAGCCCTGACCACCTTCTCGATCACCAACGACGTCGCCAAGTACTTCGCGATCATCCCCGCGATGTTCGCGTCCGCCTACCCCGGCCTCGGCGCCCTCAACATCATGGGGCTCAGCAGCCCCACCTCCGCCATCACCTCGGCGATCATCTTCAACGCCCTCATCATCGTGGCCCTGATCCCCCTCGCCCTGCGCGGCGTCCGCTACAAGCCGGCCTCCGCCCACGACCTGCTCCGCCGCAACCTCGGCGTCTACGGCCTCGGCGGCCTGATCCTGCCCTTCGTCGGCATCAAGCTCATCGACCTGGTGGTCTCCACCATCCCGGGACTCGGCTGACGTCTCCCCGGCCACCGGGCGACACGGGCCGCCGGTGCGGCGCCCGTCCGCAGCTCACTGTCGTTGTCCGTCGGCCGGTGCCCTCAGCAGCCGGTCCAGCCCGTTCCCGGCCCCGTCGTACCCGGCGTCGGCGATCCGTTGCAGCTCGCGCAGGTCGCGGGCGGCGCTGCCCGGGCTGGACGCGGCCTCCGGGGTCCCGACCCTCGTCTGGAGCGCGGTCAACGACTCCTCTGCGGCGTGGCAACGCCTCGACACGCTCATCCGCGCGGAACTGGCGGAACTGAAGGCGGGACACCACGTCTGCTGGGCCACCCGTGGCGTCGTCCGCGTTAAGAGCGCGTCAGGATTCGATCAGCTACGGGCAGAACGGGTCAGCGTGCGTACGCTTGCTCAGCCGTCGGTGTCGATGGCCGATTCTTTTCGTACGACAGGAGCCCACCACGATGGCCACCCCTGCCCGCACGTCCCGCCTGCGCGCGTGGCTGCTGGAAGGCTTGACCGCCGAGAACAGTTCGCCCGCGGCCAAGGAGACGGCCGCCCAGCCGCACGGCCGGCCGTGGTGGCGGGTCATGTGCCTGACGGGTCTCGACTACTTCTCCACCCTCGGCTACCAGCCCGGCATCGCCTTCCTCGCGGCCGGCCTGCTCTCGCCGCTGGCGACCATCGTGCTCGTGCTGCTGACCCTCTTCGGCGCGCTGCCCGTCTACCGGCGCGTGGCCGAGGAGAGCCCGCACGGCGAGGGATCCATCGCCATGCTCGAGAAGCTGCTGTCGTTCTGGAAGGGGAAGCTGTTCGTGCTGACCCTGCTCGGGTTCGCGGCCACCGACTTCCTCATCACCATCACCCTCTCCGCCGCCGACGCGACCGCGCACATGGTGGAGAACCCGCACCTGACCAGCACCCTGCACGGCCACGAGGTGCTGATCACCCTGATCCTGATCGCGCTGCTCGGCGGCGTGTTCCTGAAGGGGTTCAGCGAGGCCATCGGCGTCGCCGTGGTCCTGGTGGCCACCTATCTCGGGCTGAACGTCGTCGTCGTGGCGGTCGGACTGTGGAACGTGTTCAGCGAGCCGCAGGTCATCACCGACTGGACGACCGCGCTGACCGCCGAGCACGGCAACGTCTTCATGATGATCGCCATCGCGCTCGTGGTGTTCCCGAAGCTCGCGCTCGGCCTGTCCGGCTTCGAGACCGGCGTGGCGGTCATGCCGCACGTCCAGGGTGACCCCGAGGACACCGAAGAGAAGCCCGTCGGCCGGATCCGCGGCGCCAAGAAGCTGCTGACCACGGCGGCCGTGATCATGAGCGTCTTCCTGATCTGCTCCAGCCTCATCACGACCCTCCTGATCCCGGCCGCGGAGTTCGAGCCGGGCGGCGAGGCCAACGGCCGTGCGCTGGCCTACCTGGCGCACGAGTACCTGGGCTCCGCCTTCGGCACCGTCTACGACATCTCCACGATCCTCATCCTGTGGTTCGCGGGCGCCTCGGCGATGGCCGGGCTGTTGAACCTGATGCCGCGCTACCTGCCCCGTTACGGCATGGCCCCGCGCTGGGCGCGCGCTCTGCGCCCGATGGTCATCGTGTTCACCCTGATCGCGTTCCTGGTGACCTGGATCTTCGACGCCGACGTCGACGCGCAGGGCGGCGCCTACGCCACCGGCGTCCTGGTCCTGATCACCTCGGCGGCCGTGGCCGTGACCATCGCGGCCCGCCGGGCGGGGGAGCGCGGCTGGACGATCGGCTTCGGCGTCATCTCGGCCGTCTTCATCTACACCACGGCCGTGAACGTCGTGGAGCGCCCCGACGGTGTGAAGATCGGTGCCTGCTTCATCGCGGGCATCATGGCGCTGTCCCTGCTGTCGCGCCTCGCCCGCGTCTTCGAGCTGCGCGTCACGCACATCGAGTTCGACGACATGGCGCAGCGGTTCATCCGTGACACCTCCAACCGCACGATCCGCTTCATCGCCAACGAGCCCGATAAGCGGGACCTGGAGGAGTACCGGCAGAAGAAGGCGCAGATCCGCGCGGACAACGACATCCCGTCCGAGGACGACGTCATGTTCGTCGAGGTCACCGTTCTGGACGCGTCCGAGTTCGAATCCGGCATGCGGGTGCGCGGCGAGGTCCTGCACGACCGCTACCGCGTCCTGACCCTGGAGAGCTCCAGCATCCCCAACGCCCTCGCCGCGCTCCTCCTCCACGTCCGGGACGAGACCGGCCAGCGGCCGCACATCTACTTCGAGTGGACCGAGGGCAACCCGATGGCCAACTTCTTCCGCTTCTTCCTCTTCGGGCAGGGCGAGGTCGCCCCGGTCACCCGCGAGGTCATCCGCGAGGCCGAACCCGACCGCTCCCGCCGCCCGCACGTCCACGCCGGCTGACCGCTCTCGAACGGGAAGCGCAAGGAATCCCGCCGGTCCCCGCAGGTCCCGGACGTGGCCTGATGCCGGCCATGAAGCCTCGTCACAGCGAGGCCCCGCTGTCGGCGCGCAGCCGGCAGCGGACGTCGACGACGCCTTCCACGGCGTGCGTGAGGCGCTCGGCCATCGAGATCAGGTTCGGGTCCCTGACCGGGCCGGTCAGGGTGGCGACGCCCTGGTCCACGCTGACCTCGACCGAGCCGTGGGAGAGCGGGAACAGGCGCTCGACGACGCTCTCGCGGATCTCCGCGGTCAGGTCCTCGTCGGTGCGGAGGAAGACCTTCAGGAGGTCGGCACGGCTGACGATGCCCGTGAGGGTGCCGTCGGCGTCGACCACCGGGAGCCGCTTGACGTGCCGGTCGGCCATGAGGCGGGCGGCCCGGGGAAGGGTGGCGTCGGGACGGATCGTGACCGCCGGGGTGGTCATGAGCTGCTCGGCGACGGTGGAGCCGGCCTTGGCGGTGTCGCCGAGGCGGCGCATCTGCTCGATCAGGCCGGGGCGGTGCTCGTGGAACTCCTCCTTGGGCAGGAGGTCGGCCTCGGAGACCACGCCGACGACACGGCCCTCCCCTTCGATGACGGGGAGGGCGGTCACCTTCCACCGCTCCATGGCGGCGGCGATGTCCTTGAAGCCGGTCGACGGGGTGACGGCGATGACCTTGGTGGTCATGACGTCGGCGACGGTGTACGGGGTGGAGGTCATGGTGAGCTCCTCGGGGTGAGGGGCCGGCGTGCCCGGCGGTGGGCGTGGGTGTCGACGACGCCGTGGGCGGCCGGCGGTGGCGTCGCAGGGCGACCGGTACCGGTTGCGGCGCGGCCGGTCCGCGACACCCTGGAAGGGTCCGCAGTCGCAGAGGATCCGGGCAGCTGCCCGAGCCGTGCCGAGGCCGACCGGGACATCGCACCGGCCCTCGCTCCGGAACGGGCGCCGGTCTCCACCGTCGCACCGTCCGGGCTCCCGGGGAGGGGCCCGACCGGTACCAGGCAAGGGGCCGACCGGCCCAAGCGAGCCGACGCGGTACGGGCACAGCCTGGCGGTGGACCCTTTCGCACCGCACACAGAGAGAAGGCCGCGCCATGAAGGCACTCGTCTTCCACGGGCCCGGACAGACCTCCTGGCAGGACGTCCCGGACCCCGCGATCAAGGACGCCGCGGACGCGGTCGTCCGGGTCGACGCCGTCACCATCTGCGGCACCGACCTGCACATCGTCAAGGGCGACGTCCCGGAGGTGACGCCGGGCCGCGTGCTCGGCCACGAGGCCGTCGGCACCGTCGTGGAGACCGGCGGCGACGTGCGCACCGTCCGGCCGGGCGACCGTGTGCTGATCTCCTGCATCTCGGCCTGCGGCCGCTGCCGGTTCTGCCGCGAGGCCCGCTACGGACAGTGCCGGGGAGGCGGCGGCTGGGTCCTCGGACACACCATCGACGGCACCCAGGCCGAGTACGTACGCGTCCCCTTCGCCGACCTCTCCGTCCATCCCCTGCCCACGGCGTTGGCCGCCCACGAGGCGGTCCTGCTCGCGGACATCTTCCCGACCTCGTACGAGGTGGGCGTCCTCAACGGGAACGTCCGTCCCGGCGACACCGTCGTCGTGGTCGGCGCCGGCCCCATCGGCCTGGCCGCCATCGCCACGGCGTCGCTCTACAGCCCGTACCGGACCGTCGCCGTCGACCTGGCCGCCTCCCGGCTCGCCGCCGCCCGTGACCTGGGCGCCGATGCCATCGTCAGCGCCCGGGAGGAGCCGGAGCGGCTGGTGGAGGACCTGACCGACGGCCTCGGCGCGGACGTGGTCATCGAAGCCGTCGGGGTGCCCGAGGCCTTCGAGCTGTGCACCCGGATGGTCCGTCCCGGCGGCCGGGTCGCCAACATCGGCGTCCACGGCAAGCCCGCCACCCTCCACCTCGAAGACCTGTGGATCAAGGACGTCACCCTCACCACCGGCCTCGTCGACACCCACTCGACGCCCATGCTGATGCGCATGATGGCCGCCGGTCGCCTGCCCGGGTCGGCGCTGGTCACCCACCGCTTCGAGCTGGACGAGATGGAAGAGGCGTACGACGTCTTCTCCCGCGCCGCCGACACCGGCGCACTCAAGGTCGTCCTCGGCGGAGCACAGCACGACACGGTCGCCGTACCGCCCCAGGAGCAGTGATCACCGTGAAGAGCAACCCGGGAACCGCGCACCGGCCGTCCGCCGGAGCGGCCGGCCACACCGACCTGGGCCGCCGTCTGGCGGCCCGCCGCGAGGCCCTCGGCCTGACCCGCGAGGAGCTCGGCCGGCGGTGCGGAGCGGACGGCAAGTACATCTCGTACCTGGAGGAGCACGCGGCCTCCCCGTCCATCGGCACCCTCGTCCGGCTCGCCGACGTACTCGGTGTGACGGTCGACGACCTGACCGGCGCGAGCGCCGGCCGGGTCCGCGGCCGGTCCACCGCCCGCCGCGACGCCGCACTGGCGGCGCTCGACGAGGACGAGTGCCGGACGCTGCTGGGTACGCACGGGGTGGGGCGCATCGCGGTCTTCACCCCCGAAGGCCCGGCCGTCCTCCCGGTCAACTACCTGATCGCGGGCGAGGACATCGCGTTCCGCACCGCCGTCGAAGCCGTCGCGGCCAGAGCGGCGGGTACCGAGGTGGCCTTCGAGATCGACAACATCGACGACGTCACCGCCGGCGGCTGGAGTGTCCTGGCCGTGGGCGGACTGGAAGCCGTCACCGCCCCCGACGAGATCCGTCACCTGACGGCCACGGCCCGGTCCCAGCCCTGGGCCGGGGGCCCGCGCACCCACTGGATGAAGATCACCCCCGTCCGGCTCACCGGCCGTCGCGTGGCCCACCGGTCATGAGCCGCGTGGGCGCGGTCGTCTTCGACACCGACGGAGTGCTCCTGGCCACGGCCGACCGGCACGCGGCCGCCTGGAAGGAGACCTTCGACGGCTGCCTCGCCGAGTGGGAGCAGCGGTTCGGAGACCGGCAGCGCCCGTTCGACACCGTCCACGACTACCGGGACCTCGTCGACGGCAGGTCCCGGCTCGACGGCGTACGCGCCTTCCTCACCGCACGCCGCATCGGCCTCCCGCCCGGAACCCCTGGAGATCCACCGGGATGCGACACCGTGCACGCGGTGGCCGCCCGCAAGGAGGCGGTCTTCTCCGGGATGCTGCGGACCGAGGGGGTCCAAGCCTACGACGACGTCAGGCCCGTACTCGCGCGACTGCGCGAGATGAACGTGGGATGCGCGGCGGTCTCCGCCTCGCGGCACGCCCGTGCCCTCCTGCGGTCCGCAGGCCTCACCGGCTTCTTCGGCGCCCTGATCGACGGCCGGGACGCGGACGCGCTCGCCCTCCCGGGCAAACCCGACCCGGCCGTCTTCCTCGAAGCGGCCGACCGGCTCGGCGGCGGCCCCGAACACACCGCCGTGGTGGAGGACGCCCTCGTCGGAGTCGAGGCCGGCCGCATCGGCCGCTTCCACCTGGTCGTCGGACTCGATCGCGGCCGCGACCCGCGCACGGCCGACGCGCTGCGGGCGCACGGCGCCCACCTGGTGCTGCCGGATCTCCTCGGACTCCCCGCCGCGCTCGACGGAGACGGGCGGTGAACACGTCCTGGAGCTGGGAGTACCGGCACTACGACCCCAAGACCGAGCGGCTGGTCGAGTCCCTGTGCACCCTGGGCAACGGCCGCTTCGCCACCCGCGGATCAGCCCCCGAGACCACCGCCGACGCGGTCCACTACCCGGCCACCTACCTGGCCGGCTGCTACGACCGCCTCACCTCCCGCGTCGCGGGACGCACCGTCTCCAACGAAGACCTGGTCCGGCTGCCGGACTGGACCGCCCTGCGCTACCGCTGCCTGCCCGACGGCGCCCCGCCCGGCGCGTGGCTCACCCCGGACCACCCGACCCTGCGCCACCACCGGGTCTCGCTCGACCTGCACGGCGGGACGCTCACCCGCCGCATGTTCTTCGTCGACGCCGAAGGCCGCCGCCTGGGCGTCACCCACACCCGCCTCGTCCACATGGGAGACCCGCACCTGGCCGCACAGCGCACCGTCTTCCGCGCGTCCGGCTGGAGCGGCCGGATCGAGGTCCGGTCCGTCCTCGACGGCGAGGTCGTCAACGCCGGCGTGGACCGCTACGCCGCCCTGGCCGGGCGCCACCTCGTCGGGCACCGGGCGGGGGCCGGGGCGGACGGCACCGCTTGGCTGTCCTGCCGTACATCCACCTCGGCCGTGCGCATCGGGCTCGCCGTACGCACCTCCACGCGGCCCCTGGCGGCCGTCGACCGGGCCTGCACGGCCACCGCGGCGACGCAGACCTCCGTGCTGCCGATCAGGCGGGGGCGGCCGGTCGTCGTCGTGAAGACCGCCGCCCTGTTCACCTCGCTCGACCGACCCCACGCCGATCCCCTGCGAAGCAGCATCGGACGGGCGGAGCACGCCCCGGACTTCCCCGCCCTGCTGGCAACGCACGAGGCGGCCTGGCAGCGGATCCGGAGCGAAGGCGGGCTGCGGACACCGGGGGAGACCGGCAGGATCCTGCGCCTGCACGCATTCCACGTGCTGCAGACCGTCTCCCCGCACACCGCGGAACTCGACACCGGCGTTCCCGCCCGCGGCCTGCACGGGGAGGCGTACCGGGGGCACGTCTTCTGGGACGAGCTGTTCGTCCTGCCCTACCTCGCCCTGCACTTCCCGGAAACCGCCCGCGCCCTGCTGATGTACCGGCACCGGCGGCTGCCCGCGGCCCGGGAAGCGGCGCGCCGGGCCGGGGCCAGGGGCGCGATGTTCCCCTGGCAGAGCGGCAGTTCCGGCGCGGAGGAGACGCAGAGCCTGCATCTCAACCCGAGCTCCGGTCGATGGCTGCCCGACCACTCCCGCCTCCAGCACCACGTGGGCTCGGCCATCGCCTGGAACGCCTGGCAGTACGGCCTCGCCACCGGGGACACCGGCTTCATGTACGGCCCGGGCGCCGAACTCCTCCTGGACGTCGCCCACTTCTGGTCGGGCGCCGCCACCTGGGACCCCGGGCTCGGCCGCTACCGCATCCGCGGCGTCGTCGGCCCGGACGAGTACCACGACGCCTACCCGGACGCCGCCACCCCCGGTATCGACGACAACGCGTACACCAACGTCACGGCGGCCTGGGTGCTCGCCCGCGCCCTCGACCTCCACCGGGAGCTCCCGGCGGCCCGGAAGGCGGAGCTCTTCGTGCGGCTGGGCCTCGGAGCGGACGACCTCACGGGCTGGGAGGAGATCTCGCACCGCATGTACGTCCCCTTCCACCAGGGCGTGATCAGCCAGTTCCACGGCTACGGAGACCTCGCCGAGCTCGACTGGGACACGTACCGTGCCCGCTACCACGACATCCGCCGGCTGGACCGCATCCTGGAAGCCGAAGGCGACACGCCCAACCGCTACCAGGCCTCCAAACAGGCCGACGCCCTCATGCTCGGCTTCGTCTTCCGCCCCGCGGAACTCGCCCGGCTGTTCAGCCGGCTGGGATACGACTTCGACGACGAGCTGTGGGCGAGGACGGTGGAGTACTACCTGCGCCGGACGTGTCACGGCTCCACGCTCAGCAGCCTCGTCCACGGCTGGGTGCTCGCCCGGCAGCAGGGTCCGGACGCCTGGCGGTACTGCCGGGAAGCCCTGCTCGGCGACATCACCGACGTCCAGGGCGGCACCACGGGCGAGGGGATCCACCTCGGCGCGATGGCGGGCACCCTCGACCTCGTCGAACGCGGAATCGTCGGACTCGACCCCGCTGCCGACGGTCTGCGCGTCGACCCGGTGCCGTTCTCCGGGATACCGGGTTCGAGCTTCTCCGTCTCCTACCTCGGCCACCGGGACATCCGCATCCGGTTCCGGCCGGGCCGACTGGGCATCCGCGTACCGCCCTCGCTCCTCGGCCCGGTGCCCCTGGTCCTGCCCGGCAACCGACACGAGTGGATCGCCCCGGGTCAGGAGCGGTGGTTCCACCTGCCCACGGGGTGAAGCGACCGCCCGCCGCGTGGCGATGCGTCCGCGCCTCGCCCACGCTGGAGAGAGAGCGCCGGAAGGGGTGAAGGACATATGGGCACGCAGCAAGAGGCTCCGCGCATCGTGGTGGGCGTCGACGGATCGCCGTCCTCCCAGGCCGCGCTGCGCTGGGCGGTGCGGTACGCCGGCCTCGTCGGCGGGAAGGTGGAGGCGGTCACGGCCTGGGAGGTTCCGGGCAGCTCGTCGTGGTCGGCACCCGCGGTGGACGCCACGTTCGACGAGGAGGACGCCGAGCGGCGCCTGGTCGAGGAGGTGCGTACGGTCCTCGGCGAGGACGGCGCCTCTTCCGTGCACCAGCGCCTGGTGCACGGGCATCCGGTCGACGTGCTGGTGGACGCGGCCGAGGGGGCGGACATGCTGGTGGTGGGCAGCCGCGGCCGTGGCGGCTTCAGCCGGGCCCTGCTCGGTTCCGTGAGCCAGCAGGCGGCCCTGCACGCCCCGTGCCCGGTGACCATCGTGCGCCCGGACGTCCCCGGCGGATGAAACCCGCTGCCCGGCCGTCTCCTGCGTGGGTACGGGGACGGTGAACTCCTACGTGGGTACGGGGACGGAGAAGTCGGCCTCCACGTCCACGACCCCGGGCACGCCGCGGGCGGCACGTACGACGACATCCCGCACATCGGCGTCCGGCAGCGTCCCGCGGAGGTGGACGATGCCGTCGGCGACGTGGACGTGCACTTCCGCCAAGCGGTGCGGGAGGAGCTGGTACATGATCAGCTCACGGACCTCGGCCCCGATGTCGGCGTCCGGCCGGAGGTAGACCCGCAGCAGGTCGCCGCGGCTGACGACACCGACGAGGCGGCCCTCGCCGTCGACCACGGGGAGACGCTTGAGGTGGCCGCGGGCCATCAGGCGCGCCGCGCCCGCGATCGTGGTGTCCCGCCGCACGGTCACGGCCGGGCGGGTCATCAAGCGCTCCGCGACGGTGTCGTGCGACGCGCCGGCCTCGTCCTGTGTCCTGAGCAGCAGGTCGGCCTCGGAGACGACACCGACCACCCGTCCGTCCCCGGACAGCACGGGCACGACGCTCACGTGCCACATCCGCAGCGTCTCGGCGATGTCCTTGAACGCGGTTCCACGATCGACGGAGACCACGGTGCGGGTCATGACGTCGTCGACGGTGCGCAGATGCTTCATGGTCCTTCCTCCAGAGGGAGCGCGGTCACGGCATCGCGTGGCGGAGGTGGCCGGCACCAGCGGTCGACGTGTCGTCCGTGCGGGCCGTGATGTGGGAGGCCACGGCCACGACGCCGTCGAGCCGTTCGACGAGACCGAGGACCACGGGCAGCCGACTCACGCGCGGCACGGTGCCGCCGAGAGTGACGACGCCGTCCACGACGTGCACCTCGATGTCGTCGGCCGGTGCGCCCGCCACGTCCCTGAGGACGTCCTGGACGCGCCGGCGTATCTCGGAATCCGGGCGCAGGAACATGCGGAGCAGGTCCCGGCGGGTGACGATGCCGACGAGCCGGTCCTCCTCGTCCACGACGGGCAGCCGTTCGATGCCCCGGCGCGTCATCAGCCGGGCGGCGCCGACGGCCGTCTCGCCGGCGAGGACGGTCACCGCGGGGGCCGACATGATCCCGCCCGCGGTGGTGGCCCGCCCCCGCGTCCCGTCGTACGGAGGCTCGTGCGGACCGGGTGCGGCATGCGCCAGCACGTCGGTCTGCGAGACCACGCCCACCACACGGTCCTCCTCGTCCAGGACGGGGACACCGCTGATGTCGTACTGGGCCAGCAGTTTGGCGACGTCCTTGAAGGCGGTCCCAGGGGCCACGGAGACGACCTCGTCGCTCATCAGGTCCGCAACCTTGAGGCTTTTCATGAGGCCCTCCTGCTCACTGCCGTGCGTCTGTGCCACCCACCATCCGACGGAGCGGGCCACGGGATCGAGGGCCGAACGGTCCCGTCCGGGGGCCGGAAGGACCCCTGGGCCGTCCCTTCCGGGCGCCGCCGGGCCGGGCCCGGCGATGGGGACCTTCGGCCCCCGAAAGGTCCCGGGCGGCCCTCTTCCGCGGCCGGCGCCGGTGACAGCGTGAGGGGTGCCACCCATCGGCTTCTCGGTCGGGAGACATCGTGGAAACCACCCTCCGTACCCCGGACAACAGCTCGGTCGTCGTCGGCGTCGACGGCTCCGAGCCGGCACGCGCCGCCGCTCTGTGGGCCGCGGCCGAGGCCGTACGCCGTGACCGCCCCCTGCACATCGTCTACGGCGGCGACACGGACGGCAGGGCCCTGTACGTGTCCGCGCAAACCATCGAACGGATCCGCGTCGCGGGCCGGGAGCTCCTGGACGACACGGCGAAGGCCGTGACCGCCGAGTACCCCGGTCTGAGCGTGACCACCGAGTTCAGCCGCACCGACGCCGTCACCACGCTGCACCGGACCGGTGGCGCGCACGGCACCGTCGTCGTGGGCAGCCGCGGCCTGGGCGGCTTCGGCTCGCTCGTGCTCGGCTCCGTCGGCCTGGGCATCGCGGCCGTCGCCAGGAGCCCCGTCATCGTGGTCCGCGGCACCGACGGTGCCGAGGAGCGCGGCATCGTGATCGCGGCCGTCCGCGACGAACACGACCTCGTCTGCGCCCGCTACGCCGCCCGGGAGGCCGAGCTGCGCAAGGCGTCCCTGCGCCTGCTGCACGTGTGGAACGTGCTGGAGTCCGTGGGCAGCGTGGTGACCATGCTGGACGGCGTGGACGAGATCGCGGGGGGACACGAGGAAGCCCTGTGGGCCCTCACCGGCGTCATCCACGACGAGTTCCCCGACCTGGCCGTCCAGAGCGACGCGGAGAAGAGCGCCTCGGTGGCCGGAGCCCTGGTCGCGGCGTCCCACCAGGCCGACCTGCTGGTCATGGGCGGCCGCCGGGCCCCCACCCCGCTCGGACTCGGCCGCAACCTCGGCCGGGTCACCCACGGCGTCCTGCACCACGCCCGGTGTCCGGTGCTCCTCATCCCCCGGTCCGGCAACGGGTCCGGCGGCCGGTCCGGCGGTCGGTCATGACCGCCGAGTGGGAGGGGGCACACGACCTCGTGCTGGGGATCGACCCGGCCAGGGACTGGCACCTGGCGGCGGCCTGGGCCGCCGACGAGGCCCACCGCCGCCGACTGCCGCTGCGCCTGGTGCTGGCGGTGCCGCCACCCCACGACACCCACCACGCCCACGACACGCACCACGCCGACGACGCCCACCACGCCGACGACACCCCGCGGCAGACCGCCCTGCGGCGAGCGGGCGCCGACACGCTGGACGAGGCCCGGGGCTGGGTCCTCGACCGGAACCCGGAAGTGAAGGTCACCACCGAGCTGCTCGCCGGTTCCCCCGCCCACGTCCTCGTGGCGCAGGCGCGCCACGCCCGCCTGGTCGTCCTGGGCTCCCGACACCTGGGCCGCGTGGCCGAGTTCTTCAGCGCGGGCTCGACGGTGATCCCCGTGACGGCCCAGGCCCCTTGCCCGGTCGTCGTGGTGGGCGACGCGGAACACGTCACCCAGCAACCGCCCTACGTCGTCGCCGGCTTCGACGGCAGCGCCTTTGCCACGGACGCCCTGACCTTCGCGTTCGACGAGGCCGACCGGCGGGGCGCGGCACTCAGGGTCGTCTGCGTCCGCCGGCAGCAGATGCTCATGCCGGACGACGAGAGAGCCGCGGTCCAGGAGCAGCGGACCCTGCTGGTCGAGGCCACCGCCGGGCCGGCGCAGGAGTTCCCGGACGTGCGCGTCACCCACGAGGTCCTCTCCGGCCACCCGGTCGAGGAACTGGCCCGGGCCGCCGAGCACGCCCTCGCCGTCGTCGTGGGGCGCCGCGGGCACGGCGGCTACACGGGCATGCGGCTCGGCTCCGTCGCGCACGGGCTGCTGCACCGTGCCCACTGCCCGGTCATCACCGTTCCCACCGGATGAGGGCTGGCCGACGCGAAACCCGCCCCGGCCGGGGCTAGCCTGGACGAGGTGGTCCTCTCACCGCCGCCACCGGCCGAGGAGGGACATGAGCGCGGACGGCAGGCCCCCCGGAGGCGGCGTGCCACGGCTGCGGCTGGACGAGCTGCTCGACGAGCTCCAGGTACGGATCGACGAGGTGAGGGGCGCCCGGGACCGGCTGAACGGCCTCCTGGAAGCCGTCATGTCGGTCGGCCGGGAACTGGACCTGCCCCAGGTACTGCGCGGCATCGTCGAGGCCGCCGTCGTCCTCGTGGACGCCGAGTACGGCGCGCTGGGCGTGATCGGCGACGGTAAGAGGCTCGCCGAGTTCGTCCCCGTCGGCATCGGCGACGAGCTCCGCGCACGGATCGGCGACCTGCCCTCGGGCCACGGGATCCTGGGCGAGCTGATCCGCCATCCGCAACCCCTGCGCCTGTCCGAGCTGTCCGAACACCCCGCCTCGTACGGCTTCCCGCCCCACCACCCGCCGATGCACTCCTTCCTCGGCGTCCCCGTCCGGGTCCGCGAGGAGGTCTTCGGCAACCTCTACCTGACCGAGAAGCGCGGCGGGGCGGAGTTCGACGCCGAGGACGAGGCGGTCCTGTCCACCCTCGCCGTCGCGGCCGGCATCGCCATCGAGAACGCCCGCCTCTACGAGGAGGCCCGACTGCGGCAGCGCTGGCTGACGGCGGGCTCCGACGTCACCAGCGCCCTGCTCTCCGGCACCCGGCGCGACGAGGTACTCGAAGGCATGCTGGAGCGCGCCAAGGACATCACCGGTGCCGACATCGGGGTCTTCTACCTCCTCGGTCCCGCGGGCGAGCTGCGCGGTTCACTGGCCCTCGGGGAGGGCGCCGGGGCACACCGGGGGATGGTCCTGCCCGGCACCCGGGGCACGCTGGCCGAAGCCGCCCTCGCCCGGGACGGCCTGATCACCGTCACGGACATCGAGAACGACCGGCACGTCACCGTGCAGCCCGAACGGTGGAGGGGCTTCGGCCCCGCGGTCGCCGTCACCGTCGGTACGAAGGACAAGCTCAGCGGCGTGCTGATCCTCGCCCGCTGCCGGGGGCGACCGGCGTTCGCCACCGCTGAGGTCGCGGCACTACCCGGTTTCGCCGGCCAGGCGACCCTGGCCCTGGAGCTGGCGGACCGGCGCCGCGACGCCGAGCAGACGAGCATGCTGGAGGACCACGACCGCATCGCCCGTGACCTGCACGACCTGGCCATCCAGCGGCTCTTCGCGGCGGGCATGACCCTCCAGAGCGCCCAGCGGTTCGTCGAGCACCCCGAGGCATCCGAGCGGCTCGCCCGCGCGATCGACGACCTCGACGCCACCATCAAGATCATCCGGTCGACCATCTTCGGGCTCCGCGAGCACGAGCCCCCGGCCACGGGCTCGAAGCTCCGCTCCCGGGCCGTCCGGACCCTCGACGAGGCCGCCGCCGCACTCGGCTTCGCCCCCGCGCTGCGCATGGAAGGCCTCATCGACACCGATGTACCGCCCGCCGTGGCCGACGAGGCCCTGGCGGTCATCGGTGAAGCCCTGAGCAACGTCGCCCGCCACGCCCGCGCCACCCGCGCGGAGGTGTCGATCGCCGCGAGCGGCGGAGTCCTGACCGTGGCGGTGACGGACGACGGCGTCGGCATGCCCGAGGGCGGCCGGCGCAGCGGGCTGCGCAACCTCGCCGAGCGCGCCGAGAGGCTCGGCGGCCGGATGACGGCCGCCCCGCGGGGCGGCGACACGGGAGGCACCCGCCTGGAATGGCGGGTGCCGCTGACTCCCGCGCGGAACTGACGCGTGCCGCCCCCGACGGACCGGGCTCCCCGCGCACCGCACCATCAGGTTCCGTGAGGAGCGCGCGGGCCGGTTCCGTCGGCGCGTACGGCGGCCTGGCCGCCGTGGTCGTGATCGTGGACCTGCGCGGCGATCACTGCCGCCTGGACCCGTCGTTCGACGCCGAGCTTGCCCAGGAGCCGCGAGATGTGGTTCTTGACGGTCTTCTCCGACAGGTAGAGCCGCTTGGCGATCTGCCGGTTGGTGAGGCCCTCGCCGATGAGTTCCAAAACGGCCCGTTCCCGCTCCGTCAGAGCCGCCAGGCGGGCGTCCTCCGGTTCCTTCGCCGCTTCCGGGTCGCGCAGGGAGTGCATCAGGCGGGCGGTCGTGGCCGGGTCCAGCATGGACTGTCCCGTGGCGACGGTGCGCACGGCGGAGACGAGGTCGGAGCCCTTGATCTGCTTCAGAACGTATCCGGCGGCGCCCGCCATGATCGCGTCCAGCAGGGCGTCCTCGTCGTCGAACGACGTCAGCATCAGGCAGGCCAGGTCCGGCATGTGGGAGCGCAGCTCCCGGCAGACGCCGATACCGTCGCCGTCGGGCAGTCGCACGTCGAGTACGGCGACGTCCGGGCGCAGCGCCGGCCCGCGGGCCAGAGCCTGCTCGGCCGTGCCCGCCTCGCCCACGACCGTGATGTCCGGCTCGGCGTCGAGGAGGTCCCGCAGTCCGCGCCGGACCACCTCGTGGTCGTCGAGGAGGAACACCTTGATCTGAGCCTCGGCGGAGGCGTTCGGATCGTAGGACATGGTCACCCCGGTTCGGTCCGCGCCGTGCGCTCCCATCCGAATTGTCTCAAGGGTCAGGCGGCGGCGCCGAGCGTGCCTGCCACCTCCATCCGGACGTCCACGACGCCCTCGACCGCGCGGATCGCCCGCGCGAGCAGGGGGACGAGCGCGCGGTCCCGTACCGGGCCGCGCAGGGTCACGACACCCTCCTGGACCTCGAAATCCCAGGTCACGCCGGGTGTCAGCTCGGTGAGTACCGCCCGGCGGATCTCCTCTTCGAGCTCCTCGTCCGGTCGCAGGAAAACCTTCAGGAGATCACTGCGGCTGACCACGCCCTCGAGCATGCCGACCCCGTTGACCACGGGCAGGCGCTTGACGTGCTTGCGCGCCATGATCCGGGCCGCCTCGGCGAGGGGCGCGTCCGGATGGACGGTGACGGCGGGGGCCGACATGAGTTCCTCGGCCAGTACCCCGCCGGCCTTGGACGCCTCCTCCAACTGGTCGGGGAACACGGGCTCGGTACGCCGGAACTCCTCCTTCGGCAGGAGGTCGGCCTCCGAGACGACGCCGACGACACGGCCCTCGCCCTCCAGCACGGGCACCGCGCTGACCTTCCACTGGTGCATCAGCTCGACGATCTCCTTGTAGGACGCCTCGCGGCCGATCGCGATGGCGGTGTGCGTCATGACGTCACTGACGGTGTAGCGGGATGCGGGCATGACCGGCTCCTTCGGCGTGCGGTGACGAGAGGACGGCCACCGGCTTCGAGTCCGGCTCCAGTCTTCGCCGCCCGGTACACCCGGGCATGGGCCCTGTGGTCCCCCGCCGGGGCCCGACCGGCCCATGTCCGGCGGTGCCCGGCCGGGGATCCTGGCAGCAGACGGCCGGAGAACCACGGTCGTCCCGTCCCGAGATCCGGCAGGTATGCGATGTACTGGAACGATCACATGGGTGCCTGGGGCTGGTTCGCGATGTCCCTGACGACGTTGGTCGTCTGGGCGCTGATCGTCGCCGCCGGCGTCGTCCTGGTCCGCACCCTCCGACACGACGGTGCGGCCGGACCGGCGGCACCGGCTCCGCGTGCCGACTCCGCCGGGGAGGCCGAGCCGCTCCTCGCGGAGCGGTACGCCAGGGGTGAGATCGACGACGAGGAGTACGAGCGGCGGCTCGCCGTCCTGCGTGGCCATGCCCGGGGCTCCACGGCCCCTTGAGACGAAGACAGCGGGGAACGCACTGCCCGCCCCCGCTCGACCCGAGGTGCCCACGATGACGAGCCGTCCGGTCGGAAGGACCCCTGGTACGCCGCCCGCGGCCCCGCCGCTGCGGCGGGCGGAGGAGCTCGGGGCGGACGAGGCGCTGGAGTTGCTCGGCACCGTCGAAGTGGGCCGCATCGTCTTCACGCGCAACGCGTTGCCCGCGGTACGCCCGGTGAACCACGTCCTCGACGCCGGGGACATCGTCGTCCGCGTTCAGGACGACTCGACTCTGGCCGCCCTCCTCACGGTCCAGGCCGGTACGGGCGTGGTCGTCGCCTACGAAGCCGACGCCATCGACCCCGGTGACCGCCTGGGATGGAGCGTGGTCGCCACCGGCTACGCCATCGCCGTGACCGACCCCCACGAGATCGAGCGCTACGCACACCTTCTGCGACCCTGGGTGCAGGGGGCCGCGTCCGGAGCCATCCGGATCAGCCCCGGCCTCGTCACCGGGTTCCGGCTGAGGCCGGGCGACCCGTAGCGGCCGGCACGGGGGCACGGCGCCCCCGGCCTGCGCCGGTGGGCAGGTGCGAAGGTGAGGCGGGCGGCAGTGACGGACGAGGAAGACCTGGCCGCGGCGCAGCGCGCGCACTGGGACGCCACCTATACCGCCCACCCGGGCATGTACGGACAACGGCCCTCCCGGCCCGCCGTCCACGCGATGGAGGTGTTCCGGGCGGCCGGTGCGAGGGACGTTCTGGAGCTGGGCGCCGGGCACGGCCGCGACGCACTGTACTTCGCGCGCGGCGGATGCGCCGTCCGGGCCACCGACGTCAGCGCCACCGGACTGGAGCAGCTGCGGCGGGCGGCCCGGGAGCAGGGTCTGGAAGGGCGGGTGACGGCCGCCGTCCAGGACGTACGCGAACCCCTGGCGCTCCCCTCCCGCTCGGTGGACGCCGTCTTCGCCCACATGCTGCTGTGCATGGCCCTGTCCACCGGGGAGATCCGCGCCCTGGTGGACGAGGTCCGCCGCGTGCTGCGGCCGGGCGGCACCTTCGTCTACACCGTGCGGCACACGGGCGACGCGCACTACGGCACCGGGATCGCGCACGGCGACGACATCCACGAGCACGGCGGCTTCGCCGTCCATTTCTTCTCCCGGCGCCTGGTCGACGCCCTGGCCGAAGGCTGGATCCTCGACGAGGTGCACGCCTTCGAGGAGGGGGAACTGCCACGGCGGCTGTGGCGCGTCACGCAGTCCGTGCCCCGGTGAATGTCCGTGGTCGAATCGCAGGACCTGTGGTGGGGAGAGATCCGCGTTAAGGAATCGTAAGTATTTCGCCGGATCCGAGCATTGATGCGCAGGCTGCGTACGCTGGCCGAGCCGTCACGTCGATGGCTGATTTCAAGCCGTACGACAGGAGCACCACGATGGCCACCCCTGCCCGCACGTCACGCCTGCGCGCGTGGCTGCTGGAAGGCTTGACCGACCGCCCCAAACAGCAGGCGCACGCCGAGCACGAAGGCCGCCCGTGGTGGCGCGTGATGTGCCTGACGGGTCTGGACTACTTCTCGACCCTCGGTTACCAGCCCGGCATCGCGGCACTCGCCGCCGGCCTGCTGTCGCCGGTGGCGACGATCGTGCTGGTGCTGCTCACCCTTTTCGGCGCGCTGCCCGTCTACCGGCGGGTGGCGGAGGAGAGCCCGCACGGCGAGGGCTCGATCGCGATGCTGGAGCGGCTGCTGTCGTTCTGGAAGGGCAAGCTGTTCGTCCTGACCCTGCTCGGGTTCGCGGCGACCGACTTCCTCATCACCATCACCCTGTCGGCGGCCGACGCGACCGCGCACCTGGTGGAGAACCCGCACCTGACCAGCACGCTGCAGGGCCACGAGGTGCTGCTCACCCTGATCATGGTCGCGCTCCTCGGCGCGGTGTTCCTCAAGGGGTTCAGCGAGGCGATCGGCGTGGCCGTGGCGCTGGTGGCCTCCTACCTCGCCCTGAACGTCGTCGTCATCACGGTGGGCATCTGGCAGGTGCTCTCCGAGCCGCACGTCATCACGGACTGGACCGCCGCGCTCACCGCCGAGCACGGCAACCCGTTCATGATGATCGCCATCGCGCTGGTCGTGTTCCCGAAGCTGGCCCTCGGCATGTCCGGGTTCGAGACGGGCGTGGCGGTCATGCCGCACGTCCAGGGCGAGGCGGACGACACGTCCGAGAAGCCCGCCGGCCGGATCCGGGGCACCAAGAAGCTCCTCACCACGGCCGCCGTGATCATGAGCGTCTTCCTGATCACCTCCAGCTTCATCACGACGCTGCTGATCCCGGCCGCGGAGTTCAAGCCGGGCGGGGAGGCCAACGGCCGTGCCCTCGCCTACCTCGCCCACGAATACATCGGGTCCGGGTTCGGCACTGTCTACGACATCTCGACCATCCTGATCCTGTGGTTCGCGGGCGCCTCGGCGATGGCCGGGCTGTTGAACCTGATGCCGCGCTACCTGCCCCGTTACGGCATGGCCCCGCACTGGGCGCGCGCTCTGCGCCCGATGGTCATCGTGTTCACCCTGATCGCGTTCCTGGTGACCTGGATCTTCAACGCCGACGTCGACGCGCAGGGCGGCGCCTACGCCACCGGCGTCCTGGTCCTGATCACCTCGGCCGCCGTCGCGGTGACCATCGCCGCCCGCAAGGCCGGCGAGCGCGGCTGGACCGTCGCCTTCGGCCTCATCTCCGCGGTCCTCGTCTACACGACCGGCGTCAACGTGGCGGAGCGCCCCGACGGTGTGAAGATCGGTGCCTGTTTCATCGCGGGCATCATGGCCCTCTCGCTCCTATCCCGCCTCGCCCGTGTCTTCGAGCTGCGTGTCACGCACATCGAGTTCGACGACATGGCGCAGCGGTTCATCCGCGACACCTCCAACCGCACGATCCGCTTCATCGCCAACGAGCCCGACAAGCGGGACCTGGAGGAGTACCGGCAGAAGAAGGCGCAGATCCGCGCGGACAACGACATCCCGTCCGAGGACGACGTCATGTTCGTCGAGGTCACCGTCCTGGACGCGTCCGAGTTCGAATCCGGCATGCGGGTGCGCGGCGAGGTCCTGCACGACCGCTACCGCGTCCTGACCCTGGAGAGCTCCAGCATCCCCAACGCCCTCGCCGCGCTCCTCCTCCACGTCCGGGACGAGACCGGCCAGCGTCCGCACATCTACTTCGAGTGGACCGAGGGCAACCCGATGGCCAACTTCTTCCGCTTCTTCCTCTTCGGGCAGGGCGAGGTCGCCCCGGTCACCCGCGAGGTCATCCGCGAGGCCGAACCCGACCGCTCCCGCCGCCCGCACGTCCACGCCGGCTGACGGGGCGCCTCGGCCGGGGCCGTCCGACGGATCACGGCCGAGGCCGACCCCGATCCGCCGGACAGGCCCTAGGCTGGGTCCGCCGGGCGCCTGTGGCAGGGAGGTACGGGGATGGGCGACACCACGACCGGACGTACCGGCCCCTCAGGACCCACGAGTCCCACGAGACCCACCAGCCCCATCCGCCCCGACCCCGGGTTGTACGGACCGTCGTCCGTCACCTGGCAGTGCCACGGCGACCCCGTCATGTGGATCGCCGGCGTCCGCGCCCTCTACCTCCAGGCGCTGCACCCGCGCGCCGTCCGCGGGGTCATGGAGAACTCCGACTTCAGACGAGACGCCTGGGGCCGGCTCCTGCGCACCGCGGACTTCGTCGGCACCCTCACCTACGGCACCACCGAGGCCGCCGAGCGCGCGGGCGCCAGCGTCCGCGCGATCCACCGCAAGCTGTCCGCCACCGACCCGGGCACCGGCGAGCGGTTCCCGGTCGACGACCCCGAGCTGCTGCTCTGGATCCACTGCGCGCAGATCGACAGCTTCCTCCACGTGCTGCGCCGCTCCGGCGTCCGCCTCACCCCCGGCCAGGCCGATCGGTACGTCGACGAGAACAGGGTGAACGCCCGGCTCGTCGGCCTCGATCCGGCCGGTGTCCCGGCCGACACCGCCGCCCTCGCCGCGTACTTCGAGCACGTCCGCCCCGGGCTCGCCGCCGGCCCCGACGCCCAGGCCGTGTACGACTTCCTCCAGGGCCCGCCGGTCCCTCCCCTCCTCGGACCTGGCCGAAACCTGCTGTGGCGCCCGATCGCCACCCTCGCGTACGGTTCCCTCCCCGACTGGGCGCACCACCTGTACGGGCGACCCGCACCAGCCCCGCGCACGGTAACCCGGCGCCTGCGCCTCACGGGTCGCGTGCTGCGCGGCATTCCCGCAGGTCTACGCTGGAAGCTGCCGCCAGGTCACATCTTGAAAGCGATGCGTCGCATGGGCCCCGGGAGCCGCCCCTCGACGCACGGGCTGCGCGCGGCAGCCTCCATACTGGACGGGCCGGGGAGGGCATCGCACGACGACGGGGGCGGCTTTAAGACATGGCGGAGTCCAGACTGATCCAGGGTCGGTACCGGTCGCTCGACCTGATCGGGCGCGGCGGCATGGGCGAGGTATGGCGCGCCCGGGACGAATCCCTGGGCCGGCAGGTCGCCGTGAAGTGCCTCAAGCCGATCGGGGCCGACCAGGACGCCCACTTCACCCAGGTGCTGCGCGAACGGTTCCGGCGCGAGGCGCGCGTGGCCGCCTCCCTCCAGCACCGGGGGGTCACCGTCGTCCACGACTTCGGCGACGACAGTGCCTCGGGCGGCTGCCTCTACCTGGTGATGGAGCTCCTGGAAGGCCGCAACCTCAGCCAGCTCCTGGACGAGAACGAGACCCGCCCGCTCCCCGTGGACGTGGTCGTCGACATCGCGGAGCAGATGGCCGCCGCCCTCGGCTACACCCACGACCAGGGCGTCGTCCACCGTGACCTGAAGCCCGCCAACATCATGCGGCTCACCGACGGCACGGTGAAGATCTGCGACTTCGGCATCGCCCGCCTCGCCCACGACATCGGCTTCACCGCCAAGCTCACCGGCGGGGGCATGGCCATGGGCACCCCCCACTACATGTCGCCGGAGCAGATCGCGGGCGGCGAGGTCGACCACCGCAGCGACCTCTACTCCCTGGGCTGCGTCCTGTACGAGATCGCCACCGGAGCCCCGCCCTTCGACCTCGGCGACTCCTGGTCCGTGCTGGTCGGCCACCGCGACAACGCGCCCGTGCCGCTGCGGCAGCACCGCCCCGAGCTGCCGGTCTACTTCGAGGAACTCGTCCTCGAGCTCCTGGCCAAGCGCCCCGAGGACCGGCCGGGCGACGCCATCCACCTGCACCGCCGGCTGGTCGAGGCACGCCTCGGTCCCGGCGGGGTGCCCGGTGCACTGGCACCGCTGCCGGCGTGGGCCCGCGGGATGACCGCCGGGCGCAAGGCCGGGATCGACGCCCGCCCCGCGAGCGGCGAATGGGCCGTGCTCACCGGCTCCTGGACGGCCGCGCGCCCCAGCGGCGAACAGTCGGCGGTACGCTCCGGCGCCGGACAGCCCGTACTGCGCACCACCCTGCCGGGCGGCCGGCACCCCTCCCTCCGCCGCCCCGAGCCCGCCGAAGACCCGCGCCTGACCGTGGCGTACGGCGTCGCGCGCATCCCGGGCCAGCGCGAGACCGACCCCGACGCGCTCACGGCCGGGCACACCCGCGCCTTCGCGCTCAGTCGCGCGGGCCACCCCGAGGAGGCCCTCGCCGCGTACACGGCCGTGGCCGAGGGTCGCGCCCGCGCGCTCGGCGCGGACCACCCCGACACGCTCGCCGCGCGCCAGGAGACGGCGTACGAACTGGGCCGGCTCGGCCGCCACCAGGAGGCCCACGACACCTACCGCGCGGTGATCGTCGCCCGCGAGCGGACCGTGGGACCGCGCCACCCCGACACCCTGCGCTGCCGTCACAACCTGGCCTGCGAGCTGGGAGCCCTGGGCCGGTTCGCGGACGCCCACGCCACCGCCGCCCTGGCCGCCGCCGACCGCGCGGCCGTCCTGGGCGCAGAGCACCCCGACACCCTGCTGACCCGCTACGAGGTGGCGTACGCGCTGGGCCGCCTGGAGCGCTGGAAGGAGGCCCTGGCGGGCTTCAGCGAGGTCGCCGCCGTCCGGGAACAGGTCCTCGGCCGCGACCACCCCGACACCCTGGCCGCGCGCTACGAGGTCGGCATCGCGCTCGGCCGCACCGGGAACAGCGCCCAGGCCCTCGACCTGTTCCGCGGCCTGGTCCGCGACCGCACCCGCGCCTACGGCGCCACCGACCCCGAGACCCTGCGCGCCCGGCACGTCCTCGGCGTCAACCTGGGCCGGCTGGAGCGCTGGGAGGAAGCGGTGGCCGAGGCCCGGCAGGTGGGGACCGTACGGGCGAAGGTGCTCGGCGCCGAACACCCCGACACCCTGGTCAGCCGCCGCGAACTCGCCGTCGGCCTCGGCCGGCTGGGCCGCTGGGAGGAAGCGCTGCCCATCTACCGCGAGCTCTCGGGCATCCGCGAGAGGTCCCTGGGCGACGAGCACCCCGACACGGCGCTCGCCCACGCCGACGAGGCGTACTGTCTGGAGCGGCTCGGCCAGGTGTGCTACCAAGAGCCATGACGACCTTCGGGCGGGACGTATACGACGACGTGATCGTGGGCGGCGGACACAACGGCCTGGTGGCCGCCGCGTACCTGGCCAGGGCGGGCCGCGCGGTCCTCGTCCTGGAACGGCTCGGGAACACCGGCGGGGCGGCCATCTCCAGCCGCCCCTTCGCCGAGGTCGACGCCCGCCTCTCGCGCTACTCCTACCTCGTCTCCCTGCTCCCGCCGAAGATCGTGCGCGATCTGGGCCTGCGGTTCGAGGTCCGCCGCCGCACCGTGTCCTCGTACACGCCCGTCGAACGCGGCGGCCGGCCCGGCGGACTCCTCGTCGGCGGCGACGAGCAGCGCACCCGGGAGTCCTTCGCGCGGCTGACCGGCTCGGAACGGGAGTACGAGAGCTGGCGCGCGTTCTACGGGACCACCGGGCACGTGGCCCGCGCGGTGTTCCCGACCCTCACCGAACCCCTGCCCACCCGCGCGGAGCTGCGCTCCCGCATCGACGACGAGGCCGCCTGGCGCATGCTCTTCGAGGAGCCGCTGGGCCGGGCGGTGGAGGCGAACTTCGACGACGACCTGGTGCGCGGGGTCGTCCTCACGGACGGACTCATCGGCACCTTCGCCGACGCGCACGACCCCTCGCTCGCCCAGAACCGGTGCTTCCTCTACCACGTCATCGGCGGCGGGACGGGGGACTGGGACGTGCCCGTGGGTGGGATGGGCGCCCTGACGGACTCCCTCGCCGCCGCCGCGCGGGCCGCCGGCGCGGAGATCGCCACCGGGCACGAGGTGCTGCGGATCGACACGGACGGGACCTCACCGGCGGAGGTGGTGTTCCGTACGGCCACGGGCGAGGGGCGGATCGTCGCCCGCACGGTGCTGGTGAACGCCTCGCCCCGGGCGCTGGCCGAACTCCTCGGCGAGGCACCGCGGGACCCGGCCCCGGAAGGCGCCCAGCTCAAGGTCAACATGCTGCTGCGCAGGCTGCCCCGGCTGCGGGACACCACCGTGGACCCGCGCGAGGCCTTCGGCGGCACCTTCCACATCGCGGAGGGCTACGGAGAGCTGGCCCGGGCGTACGCGGAGGCGGCGTCCGGCGAACTGCCGTCCGTACCGCCCTCGGAGATCTACTGCCACTCGCTGACCGACCCCACGATCCTGGGGCCGGAACTGGTGGAGCAGGGCTACCAGACGCTCACCCTCTTCGGACTGCACACCCCGGCCCGCTTGTTCGGACACGACAACCGGCAGGCGCGCGAGGTGCTGCTCGCCGCCACCCTCGCGCAGCTCGACACCCACCTGGCCGAACCCCTCACCGACTGCCTCGCCTTCGACGGCGACGGCCGCCCGTGCATCGAGGCGAAGACCCCGCTCGACCTGGAGCGCGAACTGCGCCTGCCCGGCGGCCACATCTTCCACCGCGACCTGTCCTGGCCGTACGCCGACAGCGATGCCGGCGGCGGCCGGTGGGGGGTGGAGACCGCCCACCGCAACGTCCTGCTGTGCGGCGCGGGGGCGGTCCGAGGGGGCGGCGTCAGCGGGGTCCCGGGCCACAACGCGGCGATGGCCGTGCTGGGGCACTGACCCCGCCGGCTCCTACCGGACGGGCTCGATCACGACGATCGGGATCTCGCGGTCCGTCTTGGCCTGGTACTCGTCGTACGAGGGCCAGTGACGCAGCATCAGGGGCCAGTACGCGGCGCGTTCCGCGGCCGTGGCGGTGCGGGCCGTGCCCTGGAGGATCCGGGGGCCGACCTGGATGCGGACCTCGGGGTGCTCGGTCAGGTTCAGGTACCACAGGGGGTGCGCGGGGTCGCCGCCCTTGGAGGCGACGACGAGGTAACGGCCTTCGTCCTCGCCGTAGATGAGGGGCGTGCGCACCGGATTGCCGGAAACCCTGCCCACGGTCGTGAGCAGCAGGGTCTGCGTGCCGTTCCAGTACTGGCCCTCGGTCCCCTTCGAGTCCACGTACAGCTTGACGTGGTCGAGCTGCCAGCTGCCCGGCTTGGGGTCGGTCGGGTGGTCCCAGTCGATGTCGGTCGTCACGGTATTCAGCCTGCCTTCGTGCGTTGAAGGGTCAACGAACCTCGACAACGAATGCCAACGCCGCGGGACACGCGGTTTATGCCGGGCACGCGGGGCGCGCAGGGGCGTCAGGGGAGCTTGAAGCCGTCGACGATCCCGTCCATGGCGCGGTTCGTGACGAAGGGCGGGGTGGCGCGGACCGCGAGGTCGCGCGCGGCGACCGCGAGCGGGTGGGTGAGGGCGGCGACCCTGCCCATGCGGCGGGCCCGGACGCGGATGGCGTCGGTGCGGGCGCAACGGGCCGCGCTGTAGGCGGCGAGTGCGGCCGGTACGTCGCGGGAGTCCTCGGCGTCGCCCAGCAGATGGGCGAGCACGGCGGCGTCCTCGACGGCCTGGCAGCCGCCCTGGCCGAGGTTGGGGGTCATGGCGTGGGCGGCGTCGCCGAGCCAGGCGAGGCGGCCGTGGTGGAAGCGGGGGAGCGGGGCGGCCAGGTCGTAGAGGTCGTGCTGGAGCACGGCGGCCGGGTCGATCCGTTCCAGCAGCGCGGGGATCGGGTCGTGCCAGGCGCCGAAGCGGCGCAGGAGTTCGGCGTGGACGTCGGCCGGGCGGTACCCCTCGGGGGCGACGGCGGTGGCGTAGACGTAGACGCGCCCGTCGGCGAGCGGAACGGTGCCGAAGCGCTCCCCGCGGCCCCAGGTCTCGGCCGTGTCGACGCCGACACCGCCCGGGGTGGCGGGCGCCGGCAGGACGGCGCGCCAGGCGGTCTCCCCGCTGTAGTGCAGTCCCGGGTGGTCCGGGAAGTACTGGCGGCGCAGCGGGCTGTGGATGCCGTCGGCGGCGAGGACGAGGTCGGCTTCGAGGTCGCCCGCGGAGGTACGGGCCACCGGGCGGCCGGCCGCGTGGTCCACGGCGGTGACGGCGGTGGCGTACCGGATCGTGCCGTCGGGGAGCGCGGCGGCCAGGGCGTCGGCGAGGGCCGAGCGGTGCAGGGCGAGCGGCGGCCGGCCGTAGCGCGCGGTGAGCGCGGCGGTGTCGGCGCGGGTCAGCCAGATTCCGTCCGAGCGCCGCAGGCCCATCGCGGCGGGGACCGTGAGGCCCCCGGCGCGGGTGGCGTCGAACCCGATGGTGTCGAAGGCGCGCAGTGCGTTGGGGGCGAGCACGATCCCGGCGCCGACGGCGGTCGGCCCGGGCGCCCGCTCGCACACGGTGACGCTCCAGCCGCGCCGGTGCAGGGCCAGCGCCGCGGTGAGCCCCCCGATCCCCGCACCCGCCACGACCGCATGACGCCGGAGTACCGACATGTCGAGCCCTCCCCATCTCCCTCGATCCTCTACATCCGTAGAGGCGCATGCCCGCACTCTACAGCTGTAGAGTGCGGGCATGTCAACGGAGCGCAGAACCCTGATCGCCGACACCGCGATCGACCTCGTGGCCGCCGCCGGTCTGCGGGGGCTCACCCACCGGGCGGTCGACGGCGCGGCGGGGCTGCCGGCGGGCAGCACCTCGTACTACTTCCGTACGAGGACGGCCCTGATCGGGGCCTGCTACCAGCGGCTGGCGGAGCTGGACCTGGCCGACCTCGGGGAGGACGGCCGGGCCGCCCCTGTCTCCGCCCTGTCCGGCCGGGACGTGGCCGCGGCGGCGCTCGGCGGGCTGCTGCTGCGCTGGCTGACCGTGGGGCGCGAACGCCAGCTGGCCCGTTTCGAGCTCAGTCTGGAGGCCGCCCGCAACCCCGAGCTGGAGGCCGACCTCCATCGTGCGGGCCAGGGGGCCCGGTCCCAGGCGGCCGCGATGCTCGCCGCCCTGGGGGCCGACCGCCCCCGGGAGGCCGCCGAGCTGCTCGCGGCCTGGACGGACGGACTCCTCTACGACCGCCTCGCGGGCGCCCTCGCCCGCTCCCGCCCGGCCCCGGATCCGGCCGAACTGACCACCGTGGCCCGCCGCATGATCGACGCGGTATTGGCGCCCCGGGTGGACTGACGCGCCATCGGCAGGCCGCTCAGGGGTGTGGGCGCAGCCCGTCGAAGACCACGGTGAAGATCCGTTCCCTCGGGGCCGGTTCGGGCCCGAGCTGTTCCAATGCCCTTCCCGTCCCCGCCAGAAGCGCGATGAACTCCGGCAGGCCCAGCTCCGGGCGGACCGCCCCCGCCCGTTGCGCCCCGGACAGCAGATCGGCGAGCCGGGCCTGGATCTCCGCGGTCGGCCCTTGCAGGGCCGCGTGTGCGTCCACCCCGGCGGCGGCGAGCGCGCGGGTGAACTCGCTCTTGCCTGTGGACTCCTCCACCACGAGGCGGAAGCACGCGAAGAAGGCCTCGGCGGGTCCGGTATCGGCGGCCAGCCGCGCCGTGCGGGCTCCCATCTCCTCCAGTCTGCGCACCATCACGGCCTCCAGGAGCGCCTCCTTGGTCGGGAAGTGCCGGAAGAGCGTGCCCACTCCGACCCCGGCGGCGCGGGCGATCTCCTCGGTCGGCACCCCGACGCCGCGGGTGGTGAACACCTCCGTGGCGGTGTCGAGCAGCTTGGCCCTGTTGCGGGCCGCGTCCGCCCGCAGCGGGCGCTCCTGTGCGCCACCCATGCGTCTCCCACCCTTCGTCGCCGACGACGGCATCACCCTGGACAACCGGAGTCCCCAGTCCGTATCGTCGAAACGGAGTCGCCAGTCCGATTCTAGTCGCGGATCTCACCGGAGGTTGGGCATGTCCGAAACGCTGTCACCACGCGAGGTCTTCCGGAAGCTGATCGAGAACATCGGCGCGGGCCGGTACGAGGAACTGGCCGCGCTCTACGCCGAGGACGCCGTGGTGGAGACCGTCTTCGAACCGGTCGGTCCGCGCCGGGTCGAGGGGCGGGCCGCACTCGAGGAGCGGTTCGCCCAGGTCGCCGCGGATTCGCCGGTGGAGCTGACCCCGGTGAACGTGGTCGTCCGGGAGACCGACGACCCGGAGGTGGTCGTCGCCGAGTTCGACTACCGGGTGCACCACCGGGTGACCGGCCGGACCTTCGAGGCCGCCAACATCCAGGTGCTGCGCGTCCGTGACGGCCTGATCGTCGGCAGCCGGGACTACCACGACCACCTCGCCCTCATCGTGGCCGGCGGGAACCTGCCCCAACTGGTGGCGGCGCTGGACGGCGCCTGATCGCCCCTCCGCCTGATTGTCCGGTCGTCCGGTGGTCCGGTCGTCCAGGGCCTGTCCGGACGATCACGCTGTGGTGACGTGCCAAGGCTTCTGTCTCAGGCCATCAGTAGGGTTCGCAGACATGGGAGCGAGTAGATGGTCGTACTTCACGCCTTTCCGGCACAGTGAGCAGGATGCGCTGGACGATCTTCGCGAGACGGTCTTCGCCGAAGACTCCGCGTACTACCGGGAAGCAGGCATCGATGCGCCGGCAGCCCTGGTGGCGAGCGCCTGGTTGGAGGAGGAGCCGGCGCATTCGGTGCTGGACGTCGAGCGCGTGGTCCGCTGCGAGGAACACATGGAGGAGCCTGGCGACGTAAGGGTGGTCGAAGCGGCTGAAGCCGTCGAACTGTTCGGGACGACGCGGCCCGGGCGGGATGTGGTCGAGCAGGGCCTGAAACGGGCCGGAGACGGCTGGTTTCCTCCGTTCGACCGCGGCTCCGGTTGCTGCACGGTTGTTTACGACCCCGAGGGCCACCCGGCGGAACTGTGCTTTTGGGGCTTCACCGGAGACTGATGCGGGCCCCACGGCCGGAGATACCGGCCACACTTCTCGGGTCGACCATGTGCGAAGCCGGATGGCGAGGGCCGGGGCGGTCACGGGGCCGGGGAAGACGTGGCCGCGCTCGCCGACCGTTGGGAACGGCCGCAGCCGTTCCCACTCGGCATCGCTCAAATCACCCCGCACCATGCCCGCATCGACGACTCGGGCTCGGAGCGGTCGCATGCTCGCGCGGACAAGTCCTAGTCGGCGGACCGGGTCCAGCCGATCGCCACGAGGCGGGCGGCGTCGGACGGGCGGTCCTCCGCGAAGAGGAGTCGGGACGGTTCGGCGACGCGGATGACGTCCACGTAGATGCCGCGTCCCACGTAGCGGCCGGTCGCGGTGTGACGCAGGCGCAGCCGGACCTCGCGGCCCGCCCAGGCGGCCGTGAGGGGGGCTTCGAGGCGGTGCCAGATGCGGCCGGACCAGCCGGTCGCGGAGCCGCGGGGCCACTCCTCGGGCGCGCCGCCGGTGGTGCGCAGCGTGGTGAAGGGGAGCGGCTCCCAGTGCTCCCCGTCGGGCGAGGCCTCCAGGTGGAGGGCGCCCTCGCCCGGCACGGTGTCCCACCACACGGCGCAGCGCAGCCGGGCCGCCGCGGTGGCCGGGGTGAGCGGGGGCAGGTTGAGCGTGCCCGAGGCGCCCGGCTGGATCCCGGAGAACCAGGCCGCGCCGCCGTGCTTCGTGCGGACCGGGACGGCGCGGGCGAAGCGGTTGCCCACGGCGACCCGCGGCGCGCTGCCGGCCCGCCAGGTGCGGACGGGGTGGACCGAGTTGCCGAGCAGGATCAGGAAGGAGTCGGTGGAGGGATCCAGGACGAGTGAGGTCCCGGTGAAGCCGGTGTGTCCGGCGGAGTGGGGAGTGGCCATCGCGCCCATGTACCAGTGCTGGTAGAGCTCGAAGCCGAGCCCGTGGTCGTCGCCGGGGAAGGCGGTGTTGTAGTCGGTGAAGAGCAGCTCGACGGAGGCCGGGGAGAGGATGCGCTTGCCCGCGTAGGCCCCGCCGTCGAGCAGGGTCCGGGCGAGGACGGCCAGGTCCCAGGCGGTCCCGAAGACCCCCGCGTGGCCCGCGACTCCGCCGAGCGCGTGGGCGTTCTCGTCGTGCACCTCGCCCCAGACCAGCCCGCGGTCCAGGCCGGACCAGGGCGGCCGCTGCACCTCGGTGGCGGCGGTGATCCGGCGCCAGGAGAGCGGCGGGTTGTAACGAGTGCGGTGCATCCCGAGCGGAGCGGTGATCTCGTCGTGGAGCAGGACATCCAAGGTGCGGCCGGTGATCCGCTCCAGGAGCAGCTGGAGGGAGATCAGGTTCAGGTCGGAGTAGCGGTACACGGATCCGGGGGTCTCCTGCGGCACGACCGACCAGAGGAGTCGCAGTTGCCCCTCGCGGCTGGACTCCCGGTAGAAGGGAGCCCAGGACCGCAACCCCGAGGTGTGGGTGAGCAACTGGCGGACCGTGATCAGTTCCTTGCCGCCCCCCGTGAACTCCGGCAGGTACTGCCGCACCGGGGCCTCCAGCGCCAGGTGCCCCCGCTCCATCTGCTGCACGGCCAGGATCGAGGTGAACAGCTTCGTCAGCGAAGCGAGGTCGAACACCGTGTCCTCGGCCATCGCGATCCGCTCGGCCGCCGGGAACTCCCGCACGCGGTCGGTGCGTCCGTCGTAGTCCGCGTACCGCACGGCGTCGCCCATCGCGCGGTGCAGGGCGATGGTGCGGCCCCGCCCCGCGAGGACCACGGCCCCGGCGTAATAGGGGTGCTCGGGGGAGGGGCCGAGGAACCGGCGCGCCTCCTCGGCCACGCCTTCGAGGTGACGCTCCACCAGACCGGCCTGGCGCGCGGAGCCGTACCGCAGGCGGAGCCCCTGGAGCGCGCGGCGTTCGGCCGGGTTGCCGGACGCGGCCGCGCCGGGGCCTCCCGGCAGGGCGGCGTGGAGCACCAGTACGCCGCCGAGTGCGAGGAGGCGGGCGCCGAGCCTGCGGCGGCTCAGCCCGTGCCCGTCGGCGGTGGCCGCGCCGTCGGCCCTTTTCTCGGTGCCCGCGGCGGCCCCCGTTGTCGCTGCCATGTACGGCCCTCCTGTCCTCTGCTCTTCTGTCCGAGCCTGCCTGCGGCGCCGTCTCCCGGGGCTCCGCCCCGGACCCCGCGCCTCAAACGCCGGCGAGGCTGCATGTGCCCCCGCCGTCCCCGAGGCCGACGAGGTGTATGTGCCCCCGCCGTCCTCAGGGCCGGCGAGGCTGTATGTGCCCCGTCGTCCCCGGGGTCGACGAGGTGTATGTGCCCCGTCGTCCCCGAGGCCGGCGAGGCTGTATGTGCCCCGTCGTCCCCGAGGCCGGCGAGGCTGTATGTGCCCCGTCGTCCCCGAGGCCGACGAGGTGTATGTGCCCCCGCCTTCCCCAGGGTCGACGAGGTGTGCGTGTCCCCGTCGTCTCAAACGCCGGCGGGGGCGTGCAGGTACCGCCACCTCCCTGGCCGGTTCGGCCGAGTGCGCCCGTGCCTCGGAGCGGTGCGGCCGGTGCGCCGCCGCTGCGCCGGCGCGCGGCCCGGTCCGTACGCGCCCAGGGCCCCGGCCGGGCCCCGAGTCACGCCGAGCTCGCCGCAGGCGACTCGCACGCCAGTGGGTATGTGCCCGCCCAGTGGCCGGGCTCCGCACCGACGGGCCCGTAAAGAATCTGACACTGCATCAGAAAATCTCTTCCCTCGATGGCCGGGCTGCGGCATCCTGCCGCCCATGGAGACGGAGCTGAGCAAGAAACTGGGAGTCGAGCACGCCATCTTCGGCTTCACGCCCTTCCCGGCGGTCGCCGCCGCCATCACCCGCGCGGGTGGGTTCGGCGTGCTCGGAGCGGTCCGCTACACCGCTCCCGACGACCTCAAGCGCGACCTCGACTGGATGCAGGAACACACCGACGGCAAGCCCTACGGCCTCGACGTCGTCATGCCCGCCAAGAAGGCCGTCGACGGCGTCAGCGAAGCCGACATCGAGGCGATGATCCCGGCCGCGCACCGCGCCTTCGTCCGCGACACCCTCGCCAAACACCACGTGCCCGAGCTCCCCGAGGGCGAGGCCTCCGGCTGGCGGATCACCGGATGGATGGAACAGGTCGCCCGGGGCCAGCTCGACGTCGCCTTCGACTACCCCATCAAACTCCTGGCGAACGCGCTCGGTTCCCCGCCCGCCGACGTCATCGCCCGCGCCCACGACCACGGGGTCCTCGTCGCCGCCCTCGCCGGCAGCGCCAAGCACGCCCGCCGCCACGCCGAAGCCGGCATCGACATCGTCGTCGCCCAGGGCTACGAGGCCGGCGGCCACACCGGCGACATCGCCACCATGGTCCTCGTTCCCGAGATCGCCGAAGCCGTCGCCCCGCTCCCGGTCCTCGCCGCCGGCGGCATCGGCAGCGGCGAGCAGATCGCCGCCGGACTCGCCCTCGGAGCCCAGGGAGCCTGGCTCGGCTCCCTCTGGCTCACCACCACCGAGGCCGACCTGCACTCCCGGGCCCTCACCGAGAAGCTGCTCGCCGCCGGCTCCGGCGACACCGTCCGCTCCCGCGCCCTCACCGGCAAGCCCGCCCGCCAGCTGCGCACCGAGTGGACCGACGCCTGGGACGACCCGCAGGGCCCGGGCGCCCTCCCCATGCCGCTCCAGGGGCTGCTCGTCGCCGAAGCCGTCTCCCGGATCCAGAAGTACGAGGTGCAGCCGCTGCTCGGCACCCCCGTCGGCCAGATCGTCGGCCGGATGAACGAAGAGCGCAGCGTCCAGGCCGTCTTCGACGACCTCACCAGTGGCTTCGAGCGAGCCATAGACCGCATCAACCGCATCGCAGGCCGAGTCCGAGAGGCGTGATCAGCGTGACCGACCAGCCCCCCAACGGCTTCTGGGCCCAGGCCGCCGCAGACCCCGGGCGGACCGTACTCGTCAGCCCCGAGGGCGAGGAATGGACCGCCGCCCGGCTGCACGCCGACGTCAACCGGCTCGTCCACGGCCTGCGCGAAGCCGGACTGGAGCAGGGCGACGTCTTCGCGGTCGTGCTGCCCAACGGCGTCGAGTTCCTCACCGCCTACCTCGCCGCCGCCCAGGCCGGCTTCTACCTCGTCCCCGTCAACCACCACCTCGTCGGCCCCGAGATCGCCTGGATCGTCTCCGACTCCGGCGCCAAGGTCCTCGTCGCCCACGAGCGTTTCGCCGACGCGGCCACCGCCGCGGCCGACGAGGCCGGCCTGCCCGCGAGCCACCGCTACGCCGTCGGAGCCGTCCCGGGCTTCCGCCCGTACGCGGAGCTCCTCGATGGACAGCCCGCCACGCCCCCCGCGGACCGCACCCTCGGCTGGGTCATGAACTACACCTCCGGCACCACCGGCCGGCCCCGCGGGATCCGCCGCCCGCTGCCCGGAAAGCTCCCCGAGGAGACCTACCTCGGCGGTTTCCTCGGCATCTTCGGCATCCGCCCCTTCGACGGCAACGTCCACCTGGTCTGCTCGCCGCTCTACCACACGGCGGTGCTCCAGTTCGCGGGCGCGGCCCTGCACATCGGGCACCCGCTGGTCCTCATGGACAAGTGGACCCCCGAGGAGATGCTGCGCCTGATCGACCGGCGGGCCTGCACCCACACCCACATGGTCCCGACCCAGTTCCACCGGCTCCTCGCGCTCCCGCAGGCCACGAAGGACGCGTACGACGTCTCCTCGATGCGGCACGCCATCCACGGCGCCGCGCCCTGCCCCGACCACGTCAAGCGGGCCATGATCGACTGGTGGGGCACCTGCGTGGAGGAGTACTACGCCGCGAGCGAGGGCGGCGGCGCATTCGCCACCGCCGAGGACTGGCTGAAGAAGCCCGGAACCGTCGGCAAGGCCTGGCCGATCAGCGAACTCGCCATCTTCGACGACGACGGCAACCGGCTGCCCCCCGGCGAACTGGGCACCGTCTACATGCAGATGAAGACCGGCGGCTTCAGCTACCACAAGGACGAGGGCAAGACGAAGAAGAACCGCATCGGCGACTTCTTCACCGTCGGCGACCTCGGGCTGATGGACGAGGAGGGCTACCTCTTCCTCCGCGACCGCAAGATCGACATGATCATCTCCGGCGGGGTCAACATCTACCCGGCCGAGATCGAGTCGGCCCTGCTCACCCACCCGGCGGTCGCGGACGCAGCCGCCTTCGGCATCCCGCACGCCGACTGGGGCGAGGAGGTCAAGGCCGTCATCGAACCGGCCGAGGGCTTCGAGGCGGGCGACGCGCTGGCCGCGGAGATCCTGCGGCACTGCGAGCGGCAGCTCGCCGGCTACAAGCGCCCCAAGACCGTCGACTTCATCGGGACGATGCCGCGCGACCCCAACGGCAAGCTGTACAAGCGGCGGCTGCGCGACCCGTACTGGGAGGGTCACGACCGGGCCATGTGAGACGGCCCCGCCTCACCAGTGGGTGAAGTCGTGCACCGAGGCGCAGTACGGGTCCTGCGTCTCGGTGCGGGTCCACCCCAGCTCGTCGCGCACGAGGGAGTCCAGTGCGGCCATCAGCCCGGTGTGGCCGCCCCTGACCCGGCCGTCGCGGTCGCGGAGCGATACGTCCAGGCCGACCCGCGCGCCCCCGTCCTCGGGGTCCGCGTACAGGCGCACCGTGTCCGCGTCGAGCTGCAGGAAGCCGCCGAGCCGCAACCCCTCCTCCGGGCCCCGGTCGAACGGTCGGAACATCGACACCGCGGAGTGGAGCGCGTCGCCGAGGTCGTACGAGGGCTCCGAGGAGAAGCGGAGCGCAGCGTCGCGGGCGTCGACCACGAGGATGCCCAGGCCGTCCCGTACGGAGCCCGGCCCGTCGGCGGGGGTGGGCCGGACGGCCAGGGTCCGCAGCAGCGCGACGAGAGCGCTCCACGGGATGTTGCCCCCGGCCGGGTGCACCAGCGGCAGGTCGTACGCCACCGAGCCGGCCGGGTCCGCACCGTCCCACAGCACGACCCGGGTGGTGTCCGACCGCCCCGGCGGGGCCAGTACGCCCCGCACCGGCCGTCCGTCGCTGCCGCCCGGGGGCCGTGAGACGTGGCGCAGCATCGCCCAGAGCACGATGCGGTGGAGGTCGTCCAGATCCTCCTCCGTGTACTCGGTGCACGCGGAGTACGAGGAGCGCGCGCTGCACCCGGCGGTTCCGGTGCACTCGTCGCACCCGGTGCACGCGGGATCGGGCTCCTCGGAGGTCATGGCTCAGTCTGGGGCGGGCCAGGGGCCGGCCGGCTCCGCCACGCCCGGGGAACGCGTGAGAAGGGACACGTCAGGGCCCCGGAAGGGCGCCTTGCGCCGCAGCGAGGGGATGGTTCTGGCAAGTTGGCGTATATGAGTACGGCAACCCGCAAATCACCCCTGACCGACTGGACCGTCCTGGTCCCCGTGGTGGCGCTCGTCGCCCTCGTCTTCAGCTGGGGACGCGAGCTGCCCTCGTTCGGGGTGGCCCTGGTCGCGCTCTGCCTGGCGGGCGCGGTGCTGGCGGCCGTCCATCACGCCGAGGTCGTGGCCCACCGCGTCGGTGAACCCTTCGGATCCCTCGTCCTCGCCGTCGCCGTCACGGTCATCGAAGTGGCCCTGATCGTCACCCTGATGGTCGACGGCGGTGACAAGACGGCCTCGCTCGCCCGGGACACGGTCTTCGCCGCCGTCATGATCACCTGCAACGGCATCGTCGGCCTGTCCCTCTTCGTGGGCGCCCTGCGCAATCGGGTCGCCGTCTTCAACGCCGAGGGCTCCGGCGCGGCCCTCGCCACCGTCGCGACCCTCGCCACACTCAGCCTGGTGCTGCCGACCTTCACGACCAGCAAGCCCGGACCGGAGTTCTCCACGGCCCAGTTGACCTTCGCGGCCGTCGCCTCGCTCGCCCTGTACGGACTGTTCATCGGCGTCCAGACCATTCGCCACCGGTCCTACTTCCTGCCCGTGGAACCCGCGAGCCCGAACGGCGCGGCGGACGGGGGAGGCGACGACGAGGCCGAGCGGCCCACGCCCCGCGCCGCCCTGATCAGCGTCGGCCTGCTGCTCGTCGCGCTCGTCGCGGTGGTCGGCGACGCCAAATCCGTCTCCCCGACCATCGAGAAGGGCGTCGCCGAAGCCGGCCTGCCGAACGCCGTCGTCGGTGTGATCATCGCCCTGCTCGTGCTGCTGCCCGAGACCCTGGCCGCGGTCCGGGCCGCGCGCCGCGACCGCGTCCAGACCAGCCTCAACCTGGCCTACGGATCCTCCATCGCCAGCATCGGGCTGACCATCCCCGCCATCGCGCTGGCCTCGGTGTGGCTCTCGGGCCCGCTCCTGCTGGGCCTCGGACCGACCCACATGGTGCTGCTCGCCCTCACCGTCGTGGTCAGCGCCCTCACCATCGCCCCGGGCCGCGCCACCCTGCTCCAGGGCGGGGTCCACCTCGTGCTGCTGGCCGCGTACCTGTTCCTGGCCGTGAGCCCTTAGACACCACGGCCGGGCAGCGGACGGCGCGCCGAAGGCCGGCCCCCCGCGAGGGAACCGGCCTTCGGTGTCATGCTGGTGACGTGGTGTCAGCGTCCGGAGCACGCACGGGTGAGCCAGCACGGGTTGAACACCGACCGGCCCGCCTCCTTGCTGCCTTCGACCGCGGTTTCCACGAGCCTTCCCTTGACGTCCTCGTACTGCTTGTACGCCCATTCACTCGTGGAGACGCCGAGCGCGGCTCCGGCGATCGCACCGATGACCGCACCGGGAGGGCCGCCGACCGCGCCGCCGATCGTCGCTCCCGCCGCCGTGAGGCGGCCGATGTACTGGACCTCGAACCTGGTCTTGACCGCGGCCTTGACGAAGCCCTCGAAGGTGTACCCCTCCTCGCGGAAGTTGTTCCCGAAGGTGAGCAGCGCTCCGACGTAGGTGCCCTTCTTGGCCATGTCCGCCAGCTTCGGGGGAATCGGCAGCCTGTTCTTCTCCAGGTACTGCAGGAGCCCCTTCGGGCCGGCAGTGACGACGGACACCAGGCCCTCCGCGGTGTTCTCGACGGTGCACGTCGCCCCTTCGATGCTGGAGATCCCGCAGTTGGGATCCCAGTGGAACAGGTCGACGCTCGGCTCGTGCTCGCCCTTCGGTGCGGCGATCCCCGGCGGAACGCCGTGCGGGTCGTTCTGAGGCACCACCTTGATGACCGTCTGCGTCGGCTTGGCCGGCGGCGGCGTAGGCCTTGGCTTCACCGTCGAGGGACTCCACGGGATCCCCAGAGCGGCCTCCTGCTGCCGCGTGTTCTCGACGACCTTCTCCCCTTCCTCCTGTGAAATGCCCCGCAGCATGGCGATGGTCGCCGGGTCGTGGTGGTTGCACTCGGTGCTCGGGCAGTAGTCCAGACCCGTCGGGTCGCTGTTCGTGACCGGGTTTCCGCCCGCGTACAGGTAGCCGTGGATCTGCTGCGAGCGCTCCGGGTCCATGACCGGGTCGACGCTGATGAAGCGGCCCAGCGCCGGGTCGTACTCGCGGGCGCCCACGTGGGTCAGGCCGCTCGCGTCCTGCGGCCGGCCGAGGAAGCCCTTGTCGTCCGGCCAGGCCGTGGGGGCCGGGCCCCGGGATTCGCCGTACGGCTTCTGCGCGCGGCGGGTGATCGCCAGGGTCGCGGCGTCCAGCGTGGTGGTCGCCGTGCCGTGGTGGTCGCTCGCCACGTAGGTGAGGCCCGTCGCGGTGCGCACGATGGAGGGGCCGCCGCCGAAGCCCGCGTAGGTGCGGGTGCCGGTGACCTTGCCGGTGGCGGCCGTCAGCGTCAGCTCGTCGGCGCCGAGGTACAGCGTCGTCCTTCCGGGCTCGCGGCGCAGCAGCCGCTGCCCCTCGGCGTCGTACACGTTGCTGCTGCCGTTGTTCGTGGCCAGGTGGCCTTCCGGGTCCCAGGTCAGGGTCTGGCCGCCGGGACGGGTCAGGGTGTTGCCGATGGCGTCGTAGGTGTAGGAGGAGCTTTCCGGGGCTCCCGTGGGCGCGGCCTTGGTCGCCGAGCTCACGGTGTGCGGGCGGGGCTGGCCGGGGGCCGGGGAGGTGTACAGCGTGGTGGTGTCCTGCGCGACCCCCTGGGCGGAGGCGGCGTGGTCGACGAGCTTGGTGCGGTTGCCCGTGACGTCGAAGCCGTAGGACTGCCAGTACGGTACGGGCCCGCCGACGTCGGAGGCCGTGGGCGAGGACGCGCACGCGGCGCCCTTGTCCGTCCATGCCTCGGTCATGCGGCTGAGGTGGTCGTAGGTGAAGCACTGGCGGTCGGTGGTGAAGCCGGCGGCCCCGTCGTCGCGGCGGGTGGAGATGGAGGTGACGTCGCCGGACGGCTTGTAGGTGTAGGTGGCGGCATCGACGGAGCCGGTGACCTGGGTGTCGCCCGGTCCGGTCTGGCGGTCGAGGAAAGTGGACGTCAGGCGTCCGGTGGCCTCGTCGAAGAGCGGGGTGTAGGCGACCTGCTTGGGGACGTCGCCGTAGATCACCCGGCGGGTGCGCCCGAAGGGGTCGTACACGGTGCGGTTGACGTAGTCGGCCTCCTCGCTCCACATGGTGACGGGCAGGCCGTTGTCGCTGAGGCCCGTGGTGACGGTCTCGGCGGGCAGGCCCCCGACCGCGGGCAGGGTGGTCGCGACGGGCAGGCCGGTGACCGGTGTGTACTCGACGGCGGTGGTGTAGACGCCGGCCAGCCCGCCCTCGGCCGCCGGGATGGTGACCTTGGTGCCACGCGGGCGGTAACCCGTGTCGAGAGCGGTGATCTCGGTTGTGTACGCCGCTCCGGTCTTGCCCCCGACATAGCGCGTCGAGCCATCGGGCCGGCCCAGGGCGAGGCGGTCGTAGGACCAGGAGGCCAGCAGGTTCGAGTCCGCGACGGCGCCGTCGTACAGGCCCGTGCGGCGGGAGATCTTGTCGTAGGTGGTGGTCAGGACCTGGCCGCGGGCGTCCTTGGTCCACTCCGGACGGCCCAGCGCGTCGTAGCGCGTCTCGCCGTGCCCCTTGTCGGGGTCGTCCACGGTGGACTGCCGGCCCAGCAGGTCGTAGCCGTACGACCAGGTGTTGCCCGCCGGGTCCTTGACCGACGCCAGCTTGCCCCGCGCGTCGTAGGCGAACCGGGTCGCGGTGAACGCGGAGGCGTTGTCGCTGCCCACGTCGGCCCGGCTGGTGTACTGCCGCTGCTCGGTCGTCCGACCGCGGGCGTCCTTGACCAGGGTGGTCGCGACGCCGCCGTCCGGCGGCGTGGTGCTCACCTTGTCGCTGCCCGCGTACGAGGTCGTGGTGCGCGACTGCTCGACGGCGTGCGACGAGAGGGTCTGCGCGACGGTGCGGCCCTGGCCGTCGTAGAAGACGCCCGTCTGCGCGGGGACCTCGGTGTCGGTGGGGAGGAAGCGGCTGCCGGACGGGCCGGCGGTCTTGTCCCAGTAGGGTTGGTTGCTCTTCACGATGCGGCCGAGCGAGTCGTAGAAGGTATCGGTGAGGATCCGGCCGGGCGACTCGTCGACGGGGGCCGACTGGATCTGCCGGGTCTGGAGGAAGGCGTCCAGGATCTGGTGGGTGCTCTGGTAGGCGCCGTCGTCGCGCAGCGTCTTGGTCGTGACGACGGACGGGGCGGTCTTGCTCAGGTTGTAGGAGAAGACGAGGTTGGCGCTCTGGCTCGCCCGGTTGCGACCCGGCTGCCAGACCTGGGTCAGGCGTCCGGCCGGGTCGTAGGCCATTTCGGTGACCCGGTTGTTGACGTCGGTGGACTTCACCGGCAGGTTGCGGGCGGTGGCGAAGTCGGTCGTGGTGGTCCAGCCTGCGCCCATCGGCCCGGTGACGGAGACCCGGGTGGGCAGTCCGCCGACGGCCGGGGTGTAGCTGGTGGAGGTGGTGTTGCCGACCGGGTCGGTGATCTTGGTGGTGCGGCCGTACGCGTCGAACTCGGTCGTGGTGTCGAGGGTGTGCGACGGGGCGCTGCCGTTCGCGGCGTAGGCGTCGACGACCTGTTTGGTGGTGACGGCGCCCAGGGCGCCGATCCGGCCGAAGGGCTGGTTGTCGTAGAGGTTGCGGGTGTGGGCCGTGGTCGTCGCGGCTCCGGGCGCGACCGAACAGCCGCCGTTCACCGTGTACGACTCGACGGGCAGCGCGAGGATGCCCAGGGCCGTGTTGGAGGCGTACGAGGTGGTGGTGCAGGAATCCGGCAGCCCGTCGGCGGTGTCCAGCTCGGTCAGCGGGACCCCGGTGCCCGGGTCGTAGGCGGTGGTCTTGGCCGTGGTGCGCCACGTCCCGTCGGACAGCGGCAGGCTGCCGGCACTCTTCGCCGTGCGGACGAACCGGGCGGTCTCGTCGGGCAGCCCCGCGCCGCGCACGCGGCGGGCGACGACCGGACCGGTCCAGGGCTCGTTGACCGACTTGCCGGCCAGTGCGCCGCCGTCACCGGTGAACTCCCGTTTCTCGCGCACGAATCCGGCCAGGACGTCGGAATCGGGCGTGGTGGTGCCGGGGATCTGGACCGCGCGCCGGGTGCCGTCGGCCTTGAAGTCGCCGTCCATGCCGCGCAGGTACACGGTGCTGCTCTGGGTGGTCTTGTCGACGGCGTTCGCCTGGGTGCTGCCGTTGCGGACGATGACCTCGCCGTAGCCCCGGAACTGGTTCCAGGTACGGGACTTGGTCTCGGTCAGCGGGCTGTCGTCGCGGTGCCAGGCGGCGCCGCCGACGTACTCGTAGCGGGTGGTGCGGGTGGGGGAGGGATCGGCTCCGGCGGAGGTGGCGTCGACCTGCGAGATACCGGAGACCACGTACTTGTGGAACCAGTCGAGGGTCGGGTCCATGGTCGTGCCCGGATCGGGGTTCCAGAACACCGGATAGCAGCGCCTGGTGTTGGCGTCGGGCGCCGGGAACTGGCCGGGAACGCAGTCGGGGGCCGCGTACGCCACGGCGATCCGCAGGCCGGACTCGCTCGTGATCGACGTCATCCGGCGACGGTTGAGCGGCGGCCTGTTGTCGGTGGCGGTGTCCACCCGGTTCGGCATGAGCGTGCCGGCGAAGTCGACGGAGGGCATGGTCAGGGCCGCCTGACCGTCGCGTGCGGTCCGCGTGATGGAGGAGAGCCAGAGGGAGGGAGTCGTGCCGTCCTGAGGGCTCGGGTACTCGTGGGAGAGCGTCCACTCGTCCACGGTCTGCGGGGTTCCGCCGGTGATCACCTGCGTGGTGATCCGGGCGAGGCGGTGGGTGCTCCAGAAGGTCGGCGAGTGGGTCTTGCAGTCCTTGACCGGGCTGCCGGGGGCGCAGTCCTGGTCGAACGGGACGTCGGGCCAGCTCGCGGCGGTCGCCTTGGTCGGGGCGGCGCCGCAGTCGGCCTTGGGCAGTACGGCCGGGTCGCAGCGCTCGGCGCTGGTGAAGGTGACCCGGGCGGTGGGGCCGGACTGGTCGGTCAGCTTGGAGCCGTAGGAGATCTCGGTCAGGTGGCCGCCCCGGGTGTAGGGGGTCAGCGTGCCGTCGGGGTGCGCGGCGTCCGGGTTGCGGGCGTAGTGGTTGCCCTCGGCGGCGTAGGTGTAGGAGATCAGGGCGCCGCGGGTGTCGACGACGTAGTCGAGGTTCCAACGCCATGCCTGCTGGCACCAGGAGTCGGCGAAGTCGGGCTTGTTGCAGGGTTCCCCGGTGTTGTTGCCGAAGACGGGGCGGGTCCAGGTGGAGTGGGATCCGGGGCCGCCGGTGGTCCCGGGGCGTACCTCGGCGCCGAAGTAGTACTGGACCCCGTCGGTGGTGGTGACCTTCCAGTACTCCCCGTCGTTGTCGCCGTTCGCGACGCCCGCAGGCAGTGTGGCGGGCTCGATCCGGCTCGGCGAGCCGTCGGCCGTGCGCCACTTCTTGTCGGTGTCGTCCTGGACGAGTGAGGTGCCGGAGCCGCCCAGGACCATGGTGAGGGTCTGCTTGCCGCTCCAGCAGGCCTCGCCGTTGCGGTCCTTGCCGTCTTCCTTGCAGCTGAGGTAACTGCGCTCGATGTAGCCGGGGTTGTACTCCCAGCCATCGCCGATCCAGGAGGACTGGGCATTGCGGCTGACCGTGCGGCCGTCGACGGAGGCCGAGTTGTAGCCGAGGGAGACGTCCGGGGCCGTGCCGCCGAGTGCGGGCGGCACGGCGATCGGGTACGACCAGCTGAAGGTTCCCGCGCTGCCGCCGGCGCTCCAGGAGGAAGTGGGCGCCAGGGAGGTGGCCTTGTAGTCGCCGGTGGGGCCGGAAGGGTCGGCGTCGGCGGCGAGTACGGTCGCCTGGGGGGCCGAGGCCATGACGAGCTGCGACACGGGGGCGCCGGCGGGCGCCGCGAGGTCGAGGTCGGCGGACAGGCGGGCCGACCGGACGTCGTTGACCGCGCCGCGCACGGGGGTGCGGGTGCGGCAGCGCTCGAGCTGGGGCGTGGTCAGGGCGCAGGCGGGCAGCGCCACGAGGTGCAGGCGCGCGGCCCAGTCACCACCGTACGCGCTCTTGACGGCCGAGTAGTCGAGGCTGATCCGGGCGGCGCCGCGGGCGGCGGGTTCGCGCGGGGTCAGCGAGACGAGCAGGCCGTCCACGCCGGCCCGCCCGGCGGCGGCGCGGTCGGCGAGCGCGACGGCGACCTTGCCGGTGGCGGCGTTGCCGTGCGGGGCGGCGGGCACCGCGGCCGACGTGGAGCGGGATGCGGCGGCGTCGGACGCGCTTCCCGGGCCCACCCACACCGGCAGGGTGCCGGCGCGCTGTGTACCGGGTCCCGCCGCGGCCCTGCCCGCGGCGCCGGCCGAACCGGAGGACCCGAGCCGGACCTCGGCCTGCGCGGCGGCCGGCCAGCCCGCACGGGCGGGCCGCCAGGGCGGGGCTCCGTCGCCCTGGGGCGCGGCCTTCCGGGCCGCGGGCGCGGGCTTGCCCGATACCGACGCGACGGGGTCGAGCTTGCGGGGCGACCACAGCCGCGCGTCCTTGGGCCCGCGGCCGTGGTCCGTGTTGCCCGTGCCCGCGGCCGCGGCCGTGGGCACGGCCAGGGCCAGCGTGAGCGCGACCGCCATCACCGCCCGAACGATGAGGCCGCGTGGTCTGCGTAAGTGCGGGTTGCGCGAGGGGGGCTGATCCACGTGCATGGGGACCTCCGGGACGGGGCCGTAGTGAGGCGCGGAATCCGAATTCGCAGGCAAAAACAGAAAGTTGAGGCGCCGTCAAGGACATACGCGCCCACTGGGAGCCTGCTCGAGAACCGTTGTAGTCCGGATCTCGTTCCGCTCGTCCGCTGGTCGGCGCGGGCATGACAATTCCGTGGTGCCGGGTGCCGCCGTGTGAGACTCCGCCCGTCCGCGCAATGGCGGCCGAGCGACCACCGTCTGCGCCCGTCCCTCCTCCTCGCTGGAGAGCCCCGCATGAGAGCCATGTACGCGCACCGCGTCCGGCGCCGGTTCCTCCGGTGGGCTGCTGCGTTCGGCCTGTCCCTGGCCGTCGGGCTGCCGACCGCCTTACCGGCTGGAGCCGCCGGTCCGACCTCCTCCCTCCCTCCGGCGGCGGCCGGCCTCAAGGCGCCGTCGAAGCAGGACGCGCCCGCCTCGGTGCCGCCCAAACCGGCGCCGTCCCCCGAGTCCCTGGCCGCCGCCGAGGCGAAGCGGACCGGCAAGCCCGTCGCCGTGCCCGAGCGCACCACCGAGACGGACACCGTCGTGGCCCGGCCCGACGGCACGTACGCCCTGACCCGCACGGTCGCCCCGGTACGCACGAAGCGGAACGGCGCGTGGGTGCCACTGGACGCGACCCTGGAGCGCGGCGCCGACGGGGCTTGGCGGCCCAAGGCGGCGCTGTCCGGGCTGACCCTGTCGCCCGGCGGCCGCGCCCCGATGGCCCGCCTGGCGGCCGAGGGCGGCCGCACGATGGACCTGACCTGGCCGGACGCACTGCCCGAGCCGGTCGTCGACGGGGCGAAGGCGACGTACCGGGAGGTGCTCCCCGGCGTCGACCTGGCCCTGACCGCCATGGTCGACGGGGGCTTCACCCAGGTACTGGTGGTCAAGACGGCGCAGGCCGCGAAGAACCCGGCGGTCGCTTCGTACCGGCTGGGTATGGCCACCGTGGGGCTGGACGTGAAGGCCCGCCGCGACGGCACCCTCGCCGCCACGGATCCGGCGGGCCGCGAGGTGTTCACCGCTCCCGCGCCCGTGATGTGGGACTCCTCCCGGCCGGCCGCGCCCAAGGACGCGGTGGCCCGGCAGGAGGCGAAGGAGGCTGCGGCCGCCCGGCCGCCCGGCGCGGTCAAGACGGTCTCGGACGTCGTGGGCCCCGGCGACTCGGCCCGCACCGCCTCTGTCACCGCGACCCCGAAGGGCGCCGCGCTCACGGTGCAGGCCGACCCGGGGCTGCTGAGTGATCCCGCCACTGTCTTCCCGCTGTACATCGACCCGGGCTGGAAGCCCAACTGGCGCGGCACCCAGCACTGGACGTGGGTCCAGGAGGGCTGCAAGACCGCCACGCACTACGACGACTACGGCGACCGGTACGACATGGGCGTGGGGAACCAGCGCTGGGCGACCACCTGCAAGGGCCGCGAGCACACCTTCGTCCAGGTCGAGTCGTTCAACCCCGCGGGCAAGACGATCAACTTCGCCACGTTCAACGCCATCCAGTCGTACGCGGCCGACAACACCTGCGCCAACCTCCACGGCGTGGACCTCTACTTCACCGGCGGCATCGACGGCGCCACCAACTGGAACAACCAGCCCGGAAACATCCGCTACTTGGGACGGACCAACACCAACAGCGCGGGCGGCGCCGGCTGCACCGGCGGCACCAACCAGGCCGGCTGGGACGTCACCCAGCTGATCCGGGACGAAGGCTGGCGCGCCAACCTCACCTTCGGCCTGTACGGCGCCGACGAGACCAGCGCGAGCAGCAACGGCTTCAAGCGCTACACCCGCAAGTCGAGTCCGAACCCGCACTCGCTGCCCTTCCTCTACGTCGAGTACAACACCCTGCCGACCGCCCCCACCAACCTGTACGTGACCCCCGCGCCGAAGAACCCGACGCGCGGCGACTGCGGCTGGATCGGCAACACCAACGCGGCGACGGGCGGCATCGGCCTGCACGCCACGGTGGGCGACCCCGACGGCGACAGCGTCGGCGCCAACTTCAACCTGTGGGACCTCACGGCCGGCAGCACCCTGCGCGACTTCGGTTGGGTCCCCAACCCGCTCGTCCCCAGCGGCAGCCAGATCGACGTCACGGCCGGCAGCCTGATCGACGGCCACCAGTACGACTGGTACGCGCGCGGCGGCGACGGCATCGGCGACGGCCCGTGGTCGCGCGGGTGCAGCTTCTCAGTGGACCTGAGCGCACCCTCGGTGCCCGCCGTGTCATCCACCGACTTCCCGCCGACCGGCAGCGCCACCCCGCCGACCAAGACCGCCGGCGGCACGGGGGCGTTCACCCTCTCCGCGACCGACCCGGCGGGCGGCTCCGGGATCCAGCTCTTCGAGTGGTCCTTCAACGGGGTGCTGCCCGCCACCGGGGCGCAGAGCGCGAGCGCGGACGCGGACGGCCACGCCACCCTGAGCCTGCCGGTCACCATGTGGGGCACCAACGTCCTGCACGTCCGGGCCGTCGACCGGGCGGGCAATCGGTCCGCCGAGTTCTCCTACGCCTTCTACGCCCCCGACGACCCGCAGGCGAAGACCGTGCTCGGCGACATCACCAAGGACGGCTACGTCGACATGCTCGTCCCGGACGCCTCGGGCGAGCTGCGCCTGTACTCCAAGAACCGCGACCCCGGCGCCGGCGGCGAGCGGGCCTCCCTCGCCGCCGGCGCCCCGGACGGCAGTTGGACCGGGGTCGACACCACGCACCGCGGCGGCAACGGTTCGTACGCGGACGACCTGTGGGCGCACCGGCAGGGCGATCCGAAGCTGTACTACTACATGAACACGGCCAACAGCACCGGCCCCGCGGCCAACGACGGCCAGTACTTCACAAGCGCCCAGCGGCTGAGCACCACCCGCCCCGCCACCGGCTGCGTGAACCCGTACAACACGCAGGGCCAGACCTGCGGGAGCGAGTACGCGGCGGACTGGTCGAGGGTCCGCCAGGTCCTCGCCCTCGGCGACGTCGACGGCACCCAGGCCCCCTCGACGCCCCGCTACGACCTGCTGACCGTCGAGGACGACGGCAGCGGCGGCACCAACCTGTGGCTGTTCAAGGGCCAGAACGGCACCAACGCCCTGGGTAGCCCCCGACTGGTGGGCAAGGGCGGCTGGCAAAACCTCACCCTCGCCGCGCCCGGTGACACCGGCAGCGCCGCAGGGGCCAAGGACGGCCTTCCCGACCTGTGGGCGCGTGACCGCCGCGACGGACGGCTCTATTCCTACCCCTCGCGCCGCGACGCGTCCGGCGCCCCGGTCTTCGACGCGTACGGCACCCGCGGCCCGGGCTGGCTCCAGACGGGTCTGACGCAGACCGTGTACCCCGTTGTCTCCAGCGACGGCGACGGCGACGGCGACGGACGCGCCGACCTGTGGAGCGTGGCCGACGACGGCCGGATCACCACCTGGGAGGGCAAGGACCCGGCCGGGACCAACAACTTCTTCGGCAGCCCACAGGTGCTGCGGGACAGCACGACCACGGACTGGAACACGTGCCAGACCTTCGGCTCGGCCGACAGCGGCGAGCACCGGGTGTGCGGACCGATCCTCTCCAAGTACCTCGCGGTCGGCGGTCCCTCGTTCGGCTACCCCGTCATCGACACCCTCAACACGCCGGACCTGTACGGCAAGTTCGTCCACTTCCGGCTGCCGGGCCAGTACGAGCAGTCGATCTACTGGAGTCCGGACACCGGGGCGCACGTGGTGCGCGGCGGCATCCGCGGCCACTGGTCCGACCAGGGCTGGGAGAACGGCCCGCTCGGCTTCCCCACCTCCGACGAGTACGTCGTCACCAACGGCGCCCGCTCCGACTTCCAGGGCGGATACGTCCGCTGGAACGCCACCACCGGCACCGTGAACCGGTACGCGAACGGCACGGGCGAGGGCACAGCCCGCATCACCCTGTCCGGCGACTTCAACGGCGACAAGCGCTCCGACGTGGCCACCATCGTCGACTACGGAAGCTGCGGGGCCGCGCTCTGGACCCACCTCGGCACCCCGGCCAGCGGCCTGGGCTCCCCCTTCGAGTCGTGGCGGGCGTCGATGAACAACTGGTGCGTGACGAGCGCCAAATACGCGGCGGGCGACTTCAACGGCGACGGACGCACCGATATCGGGGCGCTGTACCTGTACGGCGACAACTCGGTGCGGCTGTGGTCCTGGCTCGCCAGGCCGGACGGCGGCTTCGACCCCGGTCCCGCGGGCTGGTCGCAGGCCTCCGGCTGGGACTGGTGGCGCACCACGCTGCTGGCGGGCGACACCGACGGCGACCGGCGGGCCGAACTGATCGCCATCTACGGGTACGCAGACGGCCGCATGGCCAACTTCACCTCCCGGTTCCGCGACGGCACCGGCTTCGAGGCCCCGGCGAAGGGCTTCGAGGAGACCCATCCCGGCTGGTGGTACTACGACATGGCCAAGTACGCGGCGGGTGACGTCAACGGGGACGGACGCACCGACATCATCGCCCTGTACGTGTACGGCGACAACTCGGTACGCGTCTTCACCGGCCTGGCCCGCCCCGACGGAACCCACCCGGGCTTCAGCCAGTCCGGCTGGTCGGCGCCGGCCGGCAGCTGGCAGCTCGACCCCGTCAAACTCTTCGCAGGCGACACCGACGGGGACGGCCGGGCCGATCTGACGGCCATGTACCGCTACGGCAGCGCCCGCATGGGCCTGTTCCAATTCCCCGGCGGCGCGGACGGCAACCTGGGGACGCCCGAGATGACCGTGGACACCGGCTACGGCAACTGGGAGGCCGACCGCTCCTGGCCGATGGCCGGCGACGAGAACGGCGACGGCAGGTCCGACATGTCCACCCTGTACGACTACGGCAACGGTGTGTACGCCACGTTCACCTTCACCGCCGAGGAGAACGGCAAGTACAGCAACAACAGCATCCTGAAGAGCTGGGACAGCCCCGCCGGCACCTGGTAGACGCGACCGCGTGCGGGCCCGCCACGAGCGGGCCCGCACGCACGTGTCCGTGCGTGCGGAAGGCAGTGGGAGGCGCGGCCTGCCCCGGAGGAGATGGGGCAGGCCGCGGGATGTGTGTCAGTCGTTCTGCGTCGCGTCCGAGTCAGCCTGGGCGGCGGCCTGGTCGGCGTTGTCGAGCTTCTGCTGCATGTCCTGCGTCTGCGTCGCGCTGTCCGGTGCGGCGGCTTCGTCCTTGCCGCAGCCGGTGAGGAGCAGGGCGGCCGTCGCCGCCAGGACCGCGAGGCCGGTGGCGGTGCGGTTGATCACTTCTTCGCCGCCGGGGCGCCCTGGGCAGCACACCAGGTGCTGACGGACTTCAGGTCGTTCTGGCGGCCCTGGAGCGTGGGCAGCAGGCTCTTGCGGAAGGTGAGCCGGTTGTTGAGGTAGGTGTAGATCTCGGTGTGACCGGCTGCCTTGGCGTCGGCCACCCGCTTCTCCAGACGGGCGATCGAGCCGGGCACGGTGGCGTCGCCGTTCAGCCGGGTGATCGAGTTGGCGACCTTCTTCTCCGTCTCCGGCAGGCGCTTGCAGATCGCCTTCGCCCCGTCGCCCTTCGGGGCGGGCTTGGCGGTCACCGCCAGCGCCGGGGTGGCGGCGAGCAGGGCGCCCGCCAGGGCGAGTGTGCCGATGGCGGCGACTGTCGTACGGTTCGCGCGCATGTTCATGTCTCCTTCGAGGCCACGAGCGTTCGAGGGTTCGAGGGTTCGAGGGTTCGACCCGTGGTGGTCCAACCGGGCGGGAACGTAGCGCGCTTCTTTGTGGCTTCTTTGTGAACCGGCGGTCAGCCGTTCCGGGAGATCCAGTCCCGCCGGACCGGCAGCCGCGGGGCCCGCACGTCCGCGACCAGCAGCGGCAGGCGCACCTCGAACCTGCTGCCCGTACCGCCGGGCGGTGTCGCGGCGGCGACCGTGCCGCGGTGCAGCGCCACCTGCTGGGCGACCAGCGTCAGACCGAGCCCCGAACCCTGGCTGTCGGCTCCGCGGTGGAAGCGGCGAAAGACCGTTTCCCGGTCGGCGGGCGCGATACCGGGCCCGGCGTCGTCCACGGTGAGTACTGCGGATCCGTCTTCCGCACGCAGCCGTACGGAGATCCGGGCGGGCTCGCCGGGCAGGTGCCCGTGGGCCACCGCGTTGCCCAGCAGGTTGGCGAGCAGGATCCGCAGACCCGCATCCCAGCCGAAGATCCGCAGTTCGGCGGGGAGCGCGGTGTTCACCCTCACCTCGGGGTGCCGGCGCCCGGTGTCCGCGACCGCCGAGTCGACCAGCTCCGCCAGGTCGAGCGGGCCGAACGCGGACACCTCCACCAGGTCGCCTTGGGCGAGCATCCGGAGCGCGGTCAGCAGCTCCAGCAGCCGAGTGTGGTCGTCCTGCAGGTCCTGCACCACCTCGGCGCGTTCGGCGGCGGACAGGTCGGGGTGGGCGGACAGGACGTCCAGGTTGGTCCGCATGCTCATCAGCGGTGTGCGCAGCTCGTGCGAGGCCGCGGAGGAGAACGAGCGGGCGGTGTCCAGCGCCTGCGCCGTGCGCCCCGCCTGCTCCTCGTACCGGGCCAGCAGCTGCCCGATGGAGGAGGTGAGCTCGTCCACCTCGGTGATGCGCGAGCGTTCGGCCGTGAAGCCCGCCGCCCCCGCGCGCGGATCCAGCTCGGCGGCCCGGCGGCTGAGCCGGCGCAGGGAGGCCGTCGCCCGGTCGGCCAGGGCGTACGCGAGCAGTCCGGAGACCGGCGCGGCGAGCAGGGCCACCAGCAGCATCCGGCGCCGTACGGCGCTGATCTGCGGGTCGGAGGCCGAGGCCGGCGAGAACAGCCAGAGCGTCCCCGGCGAGGCGCCCTCCACCCGTACGGTCAGGACCCGCCAGGTGTGGCCCTTGGCCCGTACGGTCACCGGGCCGCCCGGGGCGGTGGCGGTCGGGGGTTCGGCCGGCTGCGGACCGCCGGTCAGGACCAGTGTGCCGTCAGCCGCGACCACTCGGACTCCGGCGTCCAGCGCGTCGCCGAGCACTTTGCGGTGCTGGTTCTGCTCGACCTTCGGCCGGCCGTTGCGCTCGACGTTCAGCAGCGTCCGTACGTCCGGCAGGACGGCCGTCGCCCGCTCGCGCAGCCGGGTGTCCTGCTGGTGGCGCAGGTCGCGGTTGACCAGCCCGAGCAGCAGCAGTCCGGCGGCGACCACCAGCAGCGGCACCACCACGGTGACCGAGAGCGCGATCCGGGTGGACAGCTTCACCTGCCGCCGCCTCCTTCCGGGAGGCGCAGGACGAAGCCCACACCGCGGACGGTGTGGATCATGCGGGGCCGGCCGCCGTCCTCCAGCTTGCGCCGCAGGTAGCTGACGAAGGTGTCGACGACGTCGGAACGGACGTCGAAGTCGTAGCCCCAGACGCGGTCGAGCAGCTGATCCCGGCTGAGCACGATCCCGGTGTTCCGTACCAGCTGCGCCAGCAGATCGAACTCCCGTCTGGTCAAGTGGAGCTCCACACCGTCGTGGAACACCTGGTGGACGGCCTCGTCGATCACCAGCGGCCCGGCCCGCAGCTGGTCACGGGGCGGCGGCGCGGCGGGACGGCGGCGCAGCAGGGCCTGGATCCGCAGGACCAGCTCCTCCAGCGCGAACGGTTTGACCAGGTAGTCGTCCGCGCCGGCCTGGAGCCCGGCGACCCGGTCGGCGACCTCGTCCAGCGCCGAGAGCATGAGTACGGGCGTCTCGTCGCCCCGGGCACGCAGGGTGCGGCAGACCTCGATACCGCTCAGGCCGGGCATGGACACGTCCAGCACCATCATGTCCGCCCCCGACCCGGTGAGCTGCTCCAGCGTTCGGAGCCCGTCCTCGGCGAGCAGTACGGTGAAGCCGCTGAGCCGCAGTCCGCGCTCCAGAGAGCGGCGGATCGCGGCGTCGTCGTCCGCGACCAGTACCCGTCCGGTGGTCATGCCGTGCTCCTGCCTGGCGGTGCGTGTCCGTGGCTACGTGTCGGGGAGCGAGAATCTCACGGCCACCGGAACGCACGCGTGGCAGGGTGCGGTCCGGGACCCGGATTCATCCGGGTACTGGCTGCGGGACCACCAGGCAGGTTGAATCGAGCCACGTGAATCCCCCCCGAATTCAGTCGAAATGGAAACAGGGGGAGGTGTGACGTGCGGAGTGCCCGAGATCAAAGTCGGCGACGGACTGTGTCGACTGCTCTACCCAGCTGAGCTACCGGCCGTGGCCGGGCGGGATTTGAACCCGCGACCCGTTGATCCGGAAGTAGCCGTTGCCTGCGCACCGGGCATTCCGCACGTGTGCCTCCCGAGATCAAGGTGGCGGCGGCGTGTTTCTTTGGAGGAAGGAGCCGCTGCCGGCGCACCGGGAGGTGCGTGACGTAGGTGTCCGGAAGCCGAGTTCCGCGAAACCGTGTGGTGCCCTACCAACCGAGCCATACCGGCCCGAAGCGGTGACGGGACTCGAACCCGCGGCCGCCCCATGCAGCGGAAGTAGGTTTCGCCTTCGCACCTGGACGAGTCACACGTTAGGCGGCGGCGCCGGGCGCAGCCACGCAATTACGCCCCGGTGCTGCGGTCACACCGCGGTGGGCGACAGGGCGTGGAGCCGTACGAGGCGGCTGCGGGTCTCCTCGTCCACCGGGACGTAGGTCACCAGACGCGGGCCCGCCGCCGGTCCCAGCCACAGGTTGACGTGCTCCAGGTACAGCAGGCCCACGTGGGCGTTGCGGATGTACTTCGTCTTCCCGCCCTGGCCGATCACCTCGTGCCGCGCCCACACCTCCCGGAACTCGGGCGACGCCGATTCCAGCCGGGCCACCAGCGCCTTCCAGGCGGGCTCGGCCAGGTGCTCGGCCATCGAGGCCCGGAACTTGGCCGCCATCGTCCGCTGCGCCTCGGGCAGGTCGACGACGGCCGCCTGCCAGTCCGCGTCGGTGAACGCCAGCCACAGGGCGTTGCGGTCCTCGGGCGGCAGGCGGTCCAGGTCGTTCAGCAGGCGCCCGAACGTCGCGTTGTAGGCGAGGATGTCGTACCGGCTGTTCTGCACGCTGGCCGGAATCGGGTCCAGCTGGTCGAGCATCGCCCGCACGGCCGGGGTCACGGTCGGGCAGAGCGTGTGCGGCGCCGGGTCGAGGCTGCCGGCCAGCGCGAACAGATGGGCGCGCTCGCCGGCGTCCATCAGCAGGGCGCGGGCCAAGGCGTCCAGCACCTGCGGGGACACCTGGATCTCGCGGGCCTGCTCCAGCCAGGTGTACCAGGTGACACCGACGGCGGAGAGCTGCGCGACCTCCTCACGGCGCAGCCCGGGGGTGCGCCGGCGACGGCCGCGTACGAGCCCGACCTGCTCGGGAGTGATGCGCTCACGCCGACTGCGCAGGAAGTCGGCCAGCTCGTGCCGTCGTACGTCGCTCTCCGGGGCCACAGTGGTCATGGTTCCAGGGTGCCGCAGCGCTCAGCCGGTTGCCAGGTACTGCTGGTACCAGGACAAGGAGACTCTGGTACCAGGCTGAGCGGGGGAGGATCGTCTCCTCCGTGAGCGAAGCAACCGTACGTACCCCGTCGTCCTCCCCGGCCCCTACGGGTGCCGCCCCCGCCCCCGTCCCCGCCCCCGTCGTCCGTCACGGAGCGGTACTGGGTCCACTCGGACTGTTCACCGTGCTGCTGGGCGCGGCACTCCCGCTGATCGACTTCTTCATCGTCAATGTCGCACTGCCCACCATCGACGGTGATCTCGCCGCCGGTCCCGCCGTGCTCGAACTGATCGTCGGCGGCTACGGCGTCGCCTACGCCGTGATCCTCGTCCTCGGCGGCCGCCTCGGCGACACGGCCGGACGGCGCCGGCTCTTCCTGATCGGCATGGCCGCCTTCGGCGTCACGTCGCTCGCCTGCGGGCTGGCCCCCACCGCCTGGACCCTGGTCGGCGCGAGGGTGGCCCAGGGGGCCGCGGCGGCCCTGATGCTGCCGCAGGTGCTCGCCACCATCCAGGCCACCACGCAGGGACCGCGCCGCGCTCGGGCGATGAGCCTGTACGGTGCGACCGCCGGGCTGTCCATGGTCGCCGGGCAGATCCTGGGCGGGGTTCTGGTCGCCGCCGACGTGGCGGGCTCCGGGTGGCGTTCGGTGTTCCTGGTGAACGTGCCGGTGGTGGTCCTCGGGCTGGTGCTGGCCGTCCGCGCCGTCCCCGAGACCCGCTCGGAGAGCCCGGCCTCGGTCGACGTACGGGGGACGCTGCTGCTGACCCTGTCGCTGGTGTCGCTGCTGCTGCCGCTGACCGAGGGCCGGGCGGCGGGCTGGCCGCTGTGGACGTGGGTGTCGCTCGGGGTCTTCCCGTGTGCGGCCACTGCCTTCTGGCGGGTCGAGCGCAGTGCCGACCGCGCCGGCCGCACCCCGCTGGTGCCGCCGAGCCTGCTGCGCCTGGAGTCGCTGCGGCGCGGCCTGGTGATGGTGGCGCCGTTCTCGATCGGCTTCAGCGGCTTCATGTTCGTGGTCGCGGTGGCGCTGCAGCAGGGCCTGAGCATGGGGCCGGTGGCCGCGGGCCTCGCCCTGGTGCCGATGGCCACGGCCTTCTTCGCGGCCTCACTTGCCGGACCGCGACTGGTCGGCCGCTTCGGCACCCGGGTCGTCACCGTGGGCGGCGTCCTGCAGGCCGTGGGCATCCTCCTGCTCCTGATGGCGGTCATGCGCGACTGGCCGGAACTCGGGCTCGCCGCCCTCGCTCCCGGCGTCGCTGTCGCGGGCCTCGGGCAGGGGCTCCAACTGCCGGTCCTGATGCGCCTGATGCTCTCGGACGTCCCGGCCGACCGGGCCGGGGTGGGCGGCGGAGTCATGGTCACCACCCAGCAGTCGGCGCTCGCCTTGGGTGTGGCGACCCTGGGCAGCCTCTTCCTCGCGCTGAACCCGTCGATGGGGATGCGCGACGCCTTCGCTGTAACCCTGTTGGTCCAGTTGGGCCTGGTCGCACTGACGGTCCTCCTCAGCCTGCGGCTGCCGCGCGTGATGCGCTGAGGAGGGCTCGGTGGTGTGCGTCACGAGCCGGCCGGATCGGATGGATCGGTCATTTCGGTGATCTTGCTGTCCGGGCCCACGACCACGTGGTAGAAGTTCCGGCCCGCGCAGTAGCGGTGCTCTTCTGCTTCGACTGCCCGCTGTCGAACTGCCTGTGCTCCGGGTCCGCGCACTCCTTGACGTGGTCGACCCAGATGAGCTTGTGGCCCGTGGCGGGTGCCGGGCAGCCGTCCTTGCCCTTGGCGCCGGCCGCCGGCCGCCGGCCGCCGGCTTGGCGGTGGGGGTGGCGGCGGCGCTCTGCGATGGCGGCGCTCTGCGGTGGCGGCGTGGACGAGTACGGGGCCTTGGGCGGGGCGGAAGAGGCAGTGCCGCCCGTGCCCTCGTGGGGGCCGCAGGCGTCGAGTGGTACGACTGGTTCGCTACGCCGGCTTCGCGATCTGCTTCGCGGTCGGCCTCCTGATGCGCCCCAGTCGGCGGATGGGTCCTCGGCTGCGCCGCCGACCGGCACGGGCGCGAGAGCGCGCTCACCCTGACCGTCAGCATGCTGTCGGTGGCCGCCCTGATGATCGCCCTCGCCCCGACTACGGCCAGGCGGGCTACTTCGGCGCCCTGGTGCTGCTGCGGGGCATGAGCATCGGCGGCGAGTGCGCGGCCGGCGCCACCCATCTCACCGAGGCGTCGGCCCCGGGGCGGCGCGGCCCGGGATCGTCCTTCCAGTACGTGTCGATGGCCTGCGGCCAACTGCTCGGTCTGGGCATCCTGATCAGGGACACCCACCTCGCCGCCCTGCGAGCCCTGGTCGCCGTCGAGCACTCGCCGAGCGCGGCGGCACCTACTTCACCCAGCGCGCCCCCGAACGGGCCACCCGCCGAGCGATCACCCAACTCAAGCGGCTCGGCCACACCGTCACCCTCAACCCGATGGAATCCGTGGTCTGACCCTCCCCGGACCGGCCACGCCGCTACCGCTACCGCACCTGACCGGGCAACCGTGCGTCCGGCCCCACCCGGGCGCACCCCCGGGTGGGGCCGTACCCCGCACAGCGCTTCACTGCCGTGCGAAGTGCTTCTTGAGCCAGCCGAGCAAGGCCCCGAACGCAGGGGTCATGGCGCCGTCCGACTGCTCGAGGACCGTCATGCTGTCGCCGTCCTCCACTGTGATCGTGTGGCTCATGGCGTCCCTGGCACGGCCGGACTCGTCCTCTGGGGGCGTCGAGACGGCAGCCGCCAGCAGTTCGGCCAGCTCAGCCGCGGCGGTCTCGGGCAGGGTAGCCGTGTCCAGCACCCCGGGCGGGCTGTAGGGGTCGGTCACCGCCGCCAGCCCGCCGTATGACTGGAGAGTCACCCTCACCTGGTGCCCTTGATGGTGGCCACGGTCTTGGCCAGCCCCGTGAATTTGTCGTTCAGCTTCCCGATCTGCTTGGCGAGGTCCGCCAGGCCGTCCTCCCGGCCCGCGCCGCCGTTCCCGTCGACCGCGAAGCTCCGTATCCGGGCCACTCCGGTCGGAACGCCGCTGACCGGGACTTCCACCTCCTGCCACGCCGACAGCACGGCCGACTGCTCTGGGCTGCCGACGCCGAACAGTGCCCCGGCCTTCTGGAACGTGGTGCCCGCGAAGTCCTGGAAGGAGTCGTCGACACTGGAGGCCTTGAGCGATTCGTACCAGATGGTGCCGGCGGCTTCCCAGGCGAATCCGCCGATGCGCACGGCCGTCAGGTAGAACGCCTTGTTCGGGATACCGGAGTTGTAGTGCACTCCACCCCAGTCCCCTTCTCTGGTGTCGGGCTTGTGGAGGAATTTGCTCATACGGTCGGGCTGGGGGTCCTTTCCGTACTGCGCATTGTTGTAAGCGTGCCCGGGGTTCTTCATCGATCGCATGGCGTCTCCGGGGATGACCGGTGTCCAGATGTCGGCTCCGACCAGCCAGTCCGCCTCTTCGGCCGTCTGCTTCAGCGACCACTGCTTGACCAACGAGCCGAAGACGTCCGACATCGACTCGTTCAGGGCACCGGACTGATTGTGGTACTCGAAACCCGAGGTGTGATCGGTGACTCCGTGCGTCATCTCGTGGGCGATTACTTCGAGGCCTCCGGTGAGGTCGCCGAACTTCATGCCGTCCCCGTCGCCGAACAGCATCTCGCGTCCGTCCCAGTACGCATTGTTGACTCGGAAGCCGTAGTGGACGTACCCGTCCAGGCGCATCCCGAGGCCGTCGATCGAATTGCGCTGGAACACCTCCTTGTAGAAGTCGCGGGTGAGGCCGAGCGCGTCGAACGCCTGGTTGACGGACGTGTCCGCGGACTCCGGGCCGTCCTCCGACCTGGCCAGGACGGCGTTGAAGATGACTTCCTCCTGCTCGCAGTCGAAGACGGTGCGTCGGCTGTCACCGGGGGCGAAGGCCGCGCCGGCGAAGGACGATCGGATCGCTCGCTCACCCCCCAGGCGTTCGGTGACCAGCAGGGTGTTCAAGGCGGCCTGGCGTACTTCTGGGTCTTCGCTTTCCAGGAGCTTGTCGAGGATGTACGGGGGGGTGATGCAGTTGACCGGTCGAGTGCTGCTCATGGGATACCTCCTGAGTCGCGTTCAACTACGACGCGAGGACAGTTTTTCGACGTTCAACATGGCGGCTGCAAGACAAGCCGCAGAAATCCGCTGGTGTGGCAGCAGCGGGAGAAGCGTGAGCGCCGGCCATCCCCGTTTCCGGCGGCGCAGTCACGCTGATATGTCACCAGTCTCCTGCCGCCGGTAGTAACCGGCAAACGCGGCACGAGGAATGAGACCCAGGCCCAGGACGACGACCCGTCTTCCCTCCCCGACAACGTGGCGGTTACAGGCCGGCGAACGTCAGGGCGGTCGCGGTGACGGAGCGGGCGATGGCGGCCGCGTAGTGCGTGTCGTGGTCCTCGTCGACGAGGGTGTCGCCCGGCGTGTGGTACTGCCGGGTTCCGGTCCCTGGTCCGCCGCCGGGTCCGAAGAGGTTCTCGGAAACGGCGATCGCCGCCCATCCCCGCTCGTGGAAGCTCGCGTGGTCGCTCCGTCCCACGGCGGGGTCCCCGGGCCCGGTGAGCTGCTGGATCGCGAAGCCGGAGGCGATGGCGGGGATGGTCCGCGCGACCAGGCCGCCGAGCGCGTCGGAGGCGGCCACGACCGGCCCGGGTACCTTGGAGCCCGCATGGATCTCCACCGTGGGCGTGCTGCCGTCCTGCAGACCGGCGATCATGTCCATCTGGAAGACACCCGCGATGCGGTCGTCCGCGGCGGCGGCGGCTCGCGCGTAGCGCTTGCTGCCGACGAGCGCCTGCTCCTCGGCGTTGAAGAGGACGAACCGCACGTGACGCCTCGGCGCTCTGCCGTCCGCGACAAGCGCGTGCAGACATTCGGCCGCGGCCATGACCGCCGCGGTGCCGCTCCCGTCGTCGTCCGCACCGGGCGCCGGGTCCACCGCAGGGTCGTAGGGGCGGGGCTCGCCGTTCGCGTCGACGAAGTCACCACCCTGCGCCGTCGAATCCAGATGCCCCGTGATGAGAACGGCGGAGTCGGCCCCCTCGACGCGGTATTCCGCTTCGACATTGAACAGTTGGTGCCCCCGCCACCTGAACGCATGCCGTCGGACCACCAGTCCCAGGTCCTGGAAGTGCCGGACCAGCGCGTCCACGACGAGCCCGTTGTCGGCACTCGCCGCGTCACGGCTGCGGATCCTCAGCAGCCCGCCCGGAACCAGCGGCTCGGCGCCGGAGATGCGCGCCACGTGGGCGTGCAGCGCCTCGGGTGTCACGGCCGCGCGTACGGCCGCGATGGTCTCGGGGGAGGGGAGGCCGTCGCCCACCCCGTCCAACCCGTCGGGCACGGCCCCGGCGAACCCCGCGGTGAATCCCTCGGCCCGTGTCTCACCGGGGCGCGACAGGAGTGCCGGGTCGGGGAGCAGGCGCTCGGCGTGGCCGGGCTTGGCTCCCTCCGTGTGAACGTCCTCGATGGGGACACCGGCGGGCACCGCGACATATACGCCGCCGGGCGCGGGCCCCAGCGAGGTGATCGGCCGCGGGTGGCCGGTCAGCTCGCCGGAGGCGAAGCAGAACGCGGCCGCGGCGCGCATCGCCTCTTCGGCCGCCGTCCTGGACTCGTCCGAGGCGCCTGCGAAGGCCTCGGGTACCGGGGCCGGGCGGTCGTCCCTGATCAGGAATGCGGCCGTGTCCTCCACCTGACCCCGTACGTCGGTCGTGAATCCGTCTTGTCGGAGCGCTTCGACGCCGAAAGCGGTCGCCATGGAGAGCACGAGCCGAGGGGAGGCGACGTGGACGGGAACGACCTCGGTGCCGTTCGCCACCGCCTCCAGCTCGGCCAGGCTCCGGCCCTCCGGCAGGTCGATCCTCGTCCAGAAGACGGGGCGGTCCTCGATGGCGGCCTGCGTGAAGACGGGATGGGCCGCAATGCGCATGCCCGCAGTGAGGGCGAACCCGCGCTCTTCGTGGTCCTCGCCCACGAAGACGCAGTCGCCGGCCGTGCCGCCCGCGCCGGCGACCGCTCTGTCGAAGATCGCGCGGCTGTTCTTGGGGCCGAAGTGCACGAGGTGGTCCTCCGTGAACCGGCCGGGAAAGGCCTCATGGAGCGCTTGCGTCGCCCGTGCGACAGCGTCCGCGCCGGTGCCCGGGTTGGAGATGATGCCCTTGCGTTCCCCTGCGAAAGCATCGAGAACCTGACGGACACGGGGGCGCGGACGCAACTGCAATGTCCCGTCGGCCTCAAACCGGGGGTCCGCCAGCGTCGCCCCGATATCGAAGAAGAGCACGGTCATCTCGGCACCTCCGATGGTTGAACGGCGCACAGTTGAACGGCACACCGGAGACGACGTGGGATGTGACGGAAGCCCTGCGATGTCGTCCCTGCGCAGTGGCCCGTACCCGTGCACGCTGTTCTGAGGACCCCACTTCATGGTCCGTCCGCTGCCGTGTTCCCGCATGACGAGGCCGCACACTCGCCCCCTGGCGAGGGCTAGGGGAGCGGGTAGCCCCCGGCGCCCGCGTACACCGCGTCTTTGACGGCGCGATCCTGTCCGGTGCTGATCACCTGGAATGCCAACGCCGGTTTCACCGTCTGCCGGGCCCATCGGCACTCACCGGCCGGGCGGACTTTCCAGTGCCGGCGAGCAGTCGTCCCACCTCCGCCCAGGATGTACCTGCCGCCATCACGACGGGGGTGCCGAGCAGGGAGCCGCCCGAGATTTCAGCTCGCCCGGGATGGTCTGATGCGACTGCCGCATCCGTTCCCAGGTCGCCGCCGAGGGCGACGCGCCGGAGTGTCGGACGGGTGCTGAGGTGCGACATGCCTCCCAAGTAGCCTGCGGGGCGGGCGTGATCGTCGGTGGGACGGGCGGTGCGTCGGTGCCCCCACCCTCATTCAGGCGGTCCGCCGACCTGTCGACATCCCGTTCGGTTTCCCGGTCATTGACCTTGGGCGTACGGGGCGTGAGGATCGCGCCATGACGCCAGAGCGGGCAGTGCGGACAGAGCAGGCGGAGCGGTCGGAGCGCGTGGACGGCGCGGACCGGGCGGTGCGGGAGCGGACGGTCGACGGACTCGTGCGCCACAGCGCGCGCCGGGTGCCCGACCGGGTCGCCGTCCGCTACCGGGAGCGGACCTGGACCTACGCGGAACTCGACGGCGCCGCCACCACCGGCGCCGCCGTCCTGCGGGAGCGGTACGGGCTCTCGGAGGGAGACCGGGTCGCGACCTTCGCCCACAACTCCGACGCCTACCTCCTGGCCTTCCTCGCCTGCGCCCGCGCCGGGCTCACGCACGTCCCGGTCAACCAGAACCTCACCGGCGAGGACCTGGCGTACATCCTGGACAACAGTGCCAGCGCCCTGGTCCTCGCCGATCCCGACCTCGCCGGGCGGATCCCCGACGGGTACCGGGTACGGCCCCTGCGCGACGCCGACGGATCCTTCCTGGCCGAACTCGCCGAGCCGCTGCCCTTCGAGGGCCGGAGCGAACCGGACGGGCTGGCGCAGCTGCTGTACACCTCCGGGACCACGGCCCTGCCCAAGGGCGCGATGATGACGCACCGGGCCCTGGCGCACGAGTACGAGAGCGCCATCGAGGCGCTGGACCTGGCCGAGGAGGACCGGCCGGTGCACTCGCTGCCGCTGTACCACTCGGCGCAGATGCACGTCTTCCTGCTGCCGTACCTGGCGGTGGGGGCGGGCAACACCATCCTGGACGCGCCGGTCGCCGAGCAGGTCTTCGACCTCGTGGAGGCGGGGGAGGCGGACAGCCTCTTCGCCCCGCCGACCGTGTGGATCGGACTGGCCAACCACCCCGACTTCGGGCGGCGCGACCTGGGCGCGCTGCGCAAGGCGTACTACGGGGCGTCGATCATGCCGGTGCCGGTCCTGGAGCGGCTGCGCGAGCGGCTGCCCGGGCTCGGCTTCTACAACTGCTTCGGCCAGAGCGAGATCGGCCCGCTGGCCACGGTGCTGGGGCCGGACGAGCACGAGGGGCGGATGGACTCCTGCGGGCGGACGGTACGACACGTCGAGGCGAAGGTCGTCGACGAGGACGGCAAGGACGTGCCCGCCGGCACGGCGGGCGAGGTGGTCTACCGCTCGCCGCAGTTGTGCCGCGGGTACTGGAACGACCCGGAGGCCACGGAGAAGGCCTTCCGGGACGGCTGGTTCCGCTCGGGCGACCTCGCGGTGCGGGACGCCGAGGGCTACTTCACGGTCGTGGACCGGGTCAAGGACGTCATCAACTCGGGCGGCGTGCTGGTCGCCTCCCGGCAGGTCGAGGACGTGCTGTACACCCACCCGGGGGTGGCCGAGGCGGCGGTGGTCGGGCTGCCCGACGAGCGGTGGATCGAGGCGGTGACGGCCGTGGTGGTCCCGCGCGGAGAGGTGACGGAGGCGGACCTGATGGCGTACGCGCGGGAGAAACTGGCCCACTTCAAGGCCCCGAAGCGGGTCCTGTTCGTGGACGCCCTCCCGCGCAACGCCAGCGGCAAGATCCTCAAGCGATCCCTCCGCGACCGCTTCGCGAAGCCCCCGACGGCCGAAGCGAACTGACAGGCAGCCGGCCGGAGCCCCACCGCCTGACGCCGCGAGGCCCCCGGGCAAGGCCTTGAGACCGGCCCGGGGGCTTCGGCCTCAGGCGTCGAAGTCCGTGCCGCGGCTCGTGGGCTCCCAGGCGAGGGCTTCGGCGCGGGCCGCATCCGCGTGGGCCAGGATCGCGTCGAGCGCGTCGTTGCCCAGCGCCAGCCGGAGCGGCGTGTGCTCGGCGTCCAGCGCGGCGAGGATCGCCGCGGCCGCCTTGACGGGGTCGCCGGGCTGCTTGCCGTCGCTGTCCGGCAGACCCCTGCGCACCCCGCCCACCGTGTCCGCGTAGGCCTCCAGTTCGGTGGCGGTCTGCTGGAGCGCGGCCCCACCGGCGAAGCCCGTGCGGAACGCCCCGGGCTCCACGATCAGCGCCTTGATGCCGAAGGCCGCGACCTCTCCGGCGAGTGCCTCGGTCAGCCCCTCCAAGGCGAACTTCGTCGCCGAGTACGCGCCGACGCCGGGGAACGACAGCCGTCCGCCCATGCTGCTCATCTGGACGACGGCACCCGACTTGCGGGCCCGCATGTGGGGCAGCACGGCCCGGGTGAGCGCAGCCGGGCCGAAGAAGTGCAGATCCATCAGGTCCCGGAGCTCGGCGTCCGATGTCTCCTCCACGGCCCCGATCAGACCCCGCCCCGCGTTGTTGACCAGGACGTCGATCCGGCCGAAGCGGTCCACGACCTCCGCCACGGCCGCCTCGGCGCGCGCCACGTCCGAGACGTCCACGGCGAGCGGCACGAGCCGCTCCGGGTGCTCGGCCGCAAGCGCTTCCAGCGACTGGGTGCGGCGGGCCGCCGCGACCACGGTGTCACCGGCCGCGAGCGCGGCCTCGGTGAGGGTCCGGCCGAAGCCGGACGAGGCCCCGGTGATCAGCCAGACCCGGCCGGCCGCTTCACCCGCGGCATGCTGCGTTGTCATCAATCCCCCTGTGAATGAACCCTGTTGACGGCGGTGCGCACCGATCCTGTCATCAGCGGGGCGGTGCGGTCAGCCCGTTTCCGGATCATGGGAAGGCCTGCTGTCGGAGGGAAGGAGTCCATCCCTCCGCAGGCGTGTCAGTGTGAGGTGCTCGTGGACGAGGCGACCGACGAGCGCCCCGCCGTAGACGACGAAGCCCACCCCGACCAGCCAGGACTGCACGACCAGCAGGGTGCCGAAGGGGCCGTACGTCACGGCGTTCGACGCGATCAGCGGGGAGAACACCAGCTGCGAGAAGATCCGCAACCCCAGCAGCCCGAGGCTGGTCGCCAGCGCACCCGGCACCAGCGCGCGCCAGCGAACCCGCCCGCAGAGCAGCAGCCGCTGCGAGGCGACGAAGAACAGGCAGGTGCCGATCAGATCGCCCACGGTACCCACGACCGTGCCGAGGACACGGTGTGACGGCGCGGGGATCTCCACCAGCAGGGCGAGGTAGCAGACCAGCATGGCCAACCAGACGACGTGCCGCCACATCGTGTGCCAGCGGGCGGTCGGCAGGTCCCAGACCTTCTCGTAGCCGGTCTGCACGGCGGAGCCGAAGGTCAGGCCGAAGACCGCCAGCGCCGCGAGGCCGAAGGCGGTGGTCCGCTCCAGCGCCAGGTCCGCGGCGCCGAACAGCAGCTCGACCCGGGCGCGGGAGGCCTGCGTCACCCCGAGCGCCTGGCCGAGCCAGCGGCCGAACCCCGACCCGCTGCCGGGTGCGGCGGCGGCCACGACGATCAGCAGCGGCACCAGAGTGAGGAAGCCGAGGGCCGCGAAGCCCATCGCCCGGTGCATGAGCTCCATCTCCCGGCCTCGGCTCCAGGCCAGCCCGGCAGGGGAGCCCTGGAGCCGGTCGTAGAGCTGCCGGATGATCGAGGTCACGCCTCATGCCCTACCCGCGCGGACAACCCGCCTCCCGGGGGGAACCCAGAAGTGGGCCCGAAAGGGTGGTTTCACCCGTCTCCGGGCGTGTTCACTCCGCCCCGGCACCCCGCAGGTCCACCAGCCGCTTGATCTTGCCCACCGAGCGCTCCAGGGTCTCCGGGTCGACGACCTCCACCCGGACGGAGACCCCGATGCCCTCCTTGACGGCCCGGACCACCTCGGCGGCCGCGGCGGCCCTGCGGTCGGAGTCCGTCTCCCGGCGGGCCTCCACCCGCACGGTCAGCGCGTCCAGCCGGCCCTCCCGGGTCAGCCGGAGCTGGAAGTGCGGAGCCAGCCCGCGCGTCCGCAGCAGGATCTCCTCGACCTGGGTCGGATACATGTTCACCCCGCGCAGGATGATCATGTCGTCGCTGCGACCGGTGATCTTCTCCATCCGGCGGAAGGCGGGCCGGGCCGTACCGGGCAGCAGCCGGGTCAGATCCCGGGTGCGGTAGCGGATGACGGGCATGGCCTCCTTGGTGAGGGAGGTGAACACCAACTCGCCCGGTTCCCCGTCCGGCAGCACCTCGCCCGTCAGGGGATCGACCACCTCGGGGTAGAAGTGGTCCTCCCATATGTGGAGCCCGTCCTTGGTCGAGGCGAACTCCTGGGCCACGCCCGGCCCCATCACTTCGGACAGCCCGTATATGTCCACCGCGTCGATGCCGAGCCGTTCCTCGATCTCCCGGCGCATCTCCTCCGTCCACGGTTCGGCGCCGAAGATGCCGGTCCGCAGGGAGGTGGCGCGGGGATCGATGCCCTGGCGCTCCATCTCGTCCAGCAGGGTCAGCATGTAGGAGGGCGTCACCATGATGACCTCAGGTCTGAAGTCCTCGATGAGCCGGACCTGCCGGTCCGTCATCCCGCCCGACGCGGGCACGACCGTGCAGCCGAGGCGCTCGGCCCCGTAGTGCGCGCCGAGGCCGCCGGTGAACAGCCCGTACCCATAGGCGACGTGCACGATCTGGCCGGGCCGCCCGCCCGCCGCCCGGATGGACCGGGCCACGACGTCCGCCCAGGTGGAGAGGTCCCCGTCGGTGTACCCGACCACGGTGGGGCGTCCCGTGGTGCCACTGGAGGCGTGGATGCGGCGCACCTCGGAGCGCGGTACGGCGAACATGCCGAACGGGTACTGGTCGCGGAGATCGGTCTTGGCGGTGAAGGGGAACAGGGCGAGGTCGGCGAGGGACCGGCAGTCGTTGGGATGCACACCCGCCTTGTCGAAGGACTGGCGGTAGAACGGCACTCGCTCGTAGGCGCGGAGCAGGGTCGCGCGCAGCCGCCGCAACTGGAGGGAGGCCAGCTCGTCGCGGCTCAGCCGCTCGCCGTCGTCGTGGAGATCCGCCTGCACCGCCATGTCGTCACCTCATCCTGAACGAACCGAACGATCATTCGGTAGATTGTCAGGTCCCGGCGAGGTAAATCAATGACTCGAACGAGTGATCGTCTGTTGTGATGGTCCGCATGCCTACCTTCACGACGTATGACGGAACCGAACTCGCCCACCACTTCAAGGGCGACGGCGAACCCCTCGTCTGCCTTCCGGGCGGCGCCATGCGGGCCTCGGCCTACCTGGGGGACCTCGGTGGACTGGGCGCCGGGCGGCGGCTGATCCTGCTCGACCTGCGCGGCACGGGCGACTCCGCCATACCGGCGGACGAGTCGACGTACCGGGTCGACCACCAGGTGGCGGACGTCGAGGCGCTGCGGGTGCACCTCGGGCTGGAGCGGATGGACCTCCTCGCGCACTCCGCCGGCGGCAACCTCGCCCTGCTCTACGCGGCCGCGCACCCCGACCGGGTGCGCCGGCTCGTGCTGGTCACCCCCACCCCCTGGGCCGTGGACCTCCCGGTCACGGTGGAGCACCGGCTGGAGGCGGCCCGGCTGCGGGCGGGTACCGAGCTGTACGACCGGGCCATCGAGGCCTACGAGGAGATCCTCGGCGGCGTCGACACCGACGAGGCCTGGGACCTGGCCGCACCGCTGTTCTACGGCCGCTGGGACGATGCGGCCCGGGCCGACTGGGCGGCGGGCGACGGGCAGCAGAACGAGAAGGCCGCGGCCGCCTATGCGGGGCCGGGCGCCTTCGACCCGCCGGCCACCCGGGCGGGGCTGCGGCGGGTCGAGGGGGAGGTGCTGGTGCTAGCCGGTGGGCTGGACGGGAACCCGCGTCCGGCCCTCGCGGGGCAGCTCGCGGAGCTGTTTCCGCGGGGTGTGCTGGACGTGCAGCCCGGCGCGGTGCACTTCCCGTGGCTGGACGACGCGGTGTGGTTCACGTCCCGGGTGGAGCGGTTCCTGGCCTCCGGCCGCTGATCCTGGGCGGTGCCGGTTCGGGTGCCGGCGGCGGTGCGGGTGCCGGTGGCGGGGGGGCGCGGCGCGGGGCGGCCCCCCCCCCCCCCCCGCCCGCCCCCGCCCCCGGGCGGGCCCCGCCCCCAACGGAAATGCCCCCCCCGTACAAACCCGACAAAACGCCCGAAGGGGTTG
>NZ_JBIWFI010000045.1:0-69764 GCF_044762985.1 Streptomyces sp. NPDC096339
CGGGGCACCTCCTCGGGCGTCGAACGTGCGGAGGCGGCGGACATGTACGGCGTGGTTGTGTTCGACGCCCTGCGGGGGCGCCCCACCGCACGCCCGACCCCAACGGCGCGGGAGTGCGGGGCTGCGGGGGTGCCCCGCAGCACGCCCGACCCCGCCGGCGCGGGAGTGCCCCGCAGCACGCCCGACCCCGCCGGCGCGGGGGTGCCCCGCCGCGCGCCCGGCCCCGGCGGCGCGGGGGCGGGTCAGAGCAGGGCGTCGCCGTGGGCGCCGCCGGCCTCCGCGATGAGCTCCGCGGGGGTCTGCGCCGGCCGGGCCAGGGAGAAGCGGACCCCCGCCGGGGTCACGGCGAAGCCGTGCACGGCCGGGCGCGGCAGGCTGTTGTAGCCGTAGTGCGCGGTGAAGAAGTACGCCCCCGTGTCCGGGACCGCGATGACGTCGCCCGCGGCGAGTGGGGGGAGCTCCCGGGCCGTCGCCAGGAGGTCACCGGCGAAGCACGCCGGGCCGGCGACGTCCTGCGCCACCGCGTCCCCGCTCTTCGGCGCGCCCTTCGCGTCGTACGGCAGGATCCGCACCGGCCAGGAGGCGGGGGCGTAGGCGGTGCGGGTCGCCAGCTGGACCCCCGCGTGGGTGAGGGCGATGGCGCGGCCCCCGCTGGTCTTGGTGTACTCGACCCGCGCCAGGACCAGGCCGTTCTTGGCCAGCAGGGACCGCCCGAACTCCGTGACGAGCCCGTACGAGCCGTCGAAGAGGCCCGGGGCCGCCCCGCGCAGGACGGACACGTACTCGTCGTAGGTCGGGGTGGTCTCGTCCGAGGCGAAGTTCACCGGCAGGCCCCCGCCGATGTCGAGGGTGTCGACCTGGCGGCGCCCGGCCGCCGCGTTGATCTCTTCGGCCAGTGCGTGCAGTTCGCGCACCCCTTCGGCGATCAGGGGCAGCGGGACCCCCTGTGAGCCCGAGTGGGTGTGCAGCCGGGTCAGCCACGGCCGTTCCACGTAGGCCCGTACGAGCCACTCGCGCGCGCCCGGATCGCGCAGGGCGATGCCGAACTTCGAGGTCGCCGTGGCGGTGGACAGTGCGTCGATGGTGCCCGCGCCGGTCTGCGGGTTGATCCGCATGCCGATCGGGGACCTGGTGGGTTCCCTTCCGATCAGGGCGTCGAGGCGCTGCAGCTCCTGCCGGTTGTCGGCGTTGACGGCGATGCCCAGCGCCAGGGCCTCGCGCAGCTCGCCCGTGGTCTTGGCGGGGGAGTCCAGCACGATCCGCCCGGCGGGGAGCCCGGCCGCCCGGGCCAGTGCCAGTTCGCCGGGGCTGGCGACCTCGCAGCCGAGCCCGGCGTCGGCGAGCAGCCTCAGTACGGGCACCAGGGGGGCGGCTTTGACGGCGAAGGCGTGCAGGACGGGGGTTCCGGGTGGCAGTGCGGCGGCGAAGGCGCTGGTCAGGGCGGCGGCGGAGGCTCTGATCCCGGCGATGTCCAGTAGGCAGGCCACCGGCTCGGAGTCCAGGAGGCCCTGTTCGACGGCGGCTCGTACGACCACGTCCCTGTCCATGTCCGTCATCCCATCATCCGAAGGGACGGCCCGCAGCTGTTGACTGAATCTATTCAGGACGGGAGTATGTGAATGGATTTACCAACATCGGAGGAGGCAACGCCATGTCAGGACCCCGCCCCGTACGTGCCGCGCGAGGCACCGAGCTCAGCGCCCTGGGATGGCAGCAGGAAGCCGCGCTGCGGATGCTCCAGAACAACCTCGACCCCGAGGTCGCCGAGCACCCCGACAAGCTCGTCGTCTACGGCGGCACCGGCAAGGCCGCCCGCGACTGGCGCTCGTACGACGCGATGGTCCGCACCCTGCAGACCCTGAAGCAGGACGAGACGATGCTCGTCCAGTCCGGCCGCCCGGTCGGCGTGATGCAGACCCACGAGTGGGCGCCGCGCGTCCTGCTCGCCAACTCCAACCTGGTCGGCGACTGGGCCAACTGGGAGGAGTTCCGCCGCCTGGAGCACCTCGGCCTGACCATGTACGGCCAGATGACGGCCGGTTCGTGGATCTACATCGGCACCCAGGGCATCCTCCAGGGCACCTACGAGACCTTCGCGGCCGTCGCCGCCAAGAAGTTCGGCGGCACCCTGGCCGGCACCATCACCCTCACCGCCGGTCTCGGCGGCATGGGCGGCGCCCAGCCGCTGGCCGTGACGATGAACGACGGCGTCGCGATCTGCATCGACGTCGACCCGCGCGCCATCGAGCGCCGCATCGAGCACCGCTACCTGGACGTCAAGGCCGACGACCTGCGCCACGCGCTGCAGCTGGCCGTCGAGGCCCGTGATGCCCGCAAGCCGCTCTCCATCGGCCTGCTCGGCAACGCCGCCGAGCTGCTCCCGCAGATGCTCGCCGAGGGCGCCCCGATCGACATCGTGACGGACCAGACGTCGGCGCACGACCCGCTCTCCTACCTCCCGGTGGGCGTCGACTTCGACGACATGGCCTCCTACGCGGCCAAGGACCCGGCCGGCTTCACCACGCGGGCCCGCGAGTCCATGGCCAAGCACGTCGAGGCCATGGTCGGCTTCATGGACGCCGGCGCCGAGGTCTTCGACTACGGCAACTCCATCCGCGGCGAGGCCCAGCTGGCCGGCTACGACCGCGCCTTCGCCTTCCCCGGCTTCGTCCCGGCCTACATCCGGCCGCTGTTCTGCGAGGGCAAGGGCCCCTTCCGCTGGGCGGCGCTGTCCGGCGAGGCATCGGACATCCACAAGACCGACAAGGCGATGCTGGAGCTCTTCCCGGAGAACGAGTCCCTGCACCGCTGGATCAAGATGGCCGGCGAGCGCGTCCACTTCCAGGGCCTGCCCGCCCGCATCTGCTGGCTCGGCTACGGCGAGCGCGACAAGGCCGGCGAGCGCTTCAACGAGATGGTGGCCGACGGCACGCTGGCCGCCCCGCTGGCCATCGGCCGCGACCACCTCGACTGCGGCTCGGTGGCCTCCCCGTACCGCGAGACCGAGGCCATGCTCGACGGCTCCGACGCGATCGCCGACTGGCCGCTGCTCAACGCCATGGTCAACGTGGCCTCCGGCGCCTCCTGGGTCTCCATCCACCACGGCGGCGGCGTCGGCATGGGCCGCTCCATCCACGCGGGCCAGGTCACGGTCGCCGACGGCACCGCGCTGGCCGGCGAGAAGATCCGCCGGGTCCTCACCAACGACCCGGGCATGGGCGTCATCCGCCACGTCGACGCCGGCTACGACATCGCCGAGACGGTGGCCGACGAGCGCGGCGTCCGCGTGCCGATGCGCGAGGGCGACGACGCGTGAGCGACAACCCCGCAGGGGCGGCCTCGTTCCACACCATGTGGAACGAGCTCGCCCCCATCGGCCGCCACGCGGAAACCGGCGGGTACCGCCGCCACGCGTGGACCGGCGCCGACGCCGACTGCCGGACCTGGTTCCAGGCGCAGGCCGAGGCGCGCGGGCTGACGTACGAGACCGACCGCAACGGCAACCAGTGGGCCTGGCTCGGCGACCCCCGCGCGGGGGACGCTGTGGTCACCGGCTCGCACCTGGACTCCGTCCCCGACGGCGGGGCCTTCGACGGCCCCCTCGGCGTGGTGTCCTCCTTCGCGGCCCTGGACGAACTCCGCAGGAGGGGCGCGGAGTTCGCCAGGCCGCTGGCCATCACCAACTTCGGTGACGAGGAAGGCGCCCGCTTCGGCCTCGCCTGTGTCGGCTCCCGGCTCGCCGCCGGGCAGCTGACCAAGGAGAAGGCGTACGAGCTCCGCGACGCGGACGGCATCAGCCTGCCCCAGGCCATGGAGGCCGCCGGGTACGACCCCGACGCCATCGGGGCCGACCCCGAACGGCTGGGCCGGATCGGCGCGTTCGTCGAGCTGCACGTGGAACAGGGCCGCGCCCTCGACCTCTCCGGCGACCGGGTCGGCATCGCCTCCGCGATCTGGCCGCACGGCCGCTGGCGGTTCGACTTCCGCGGCGAGGCCAACCACGCCGGAACCACCCGGCTCGTGGACCGGCGCGACCCGATGCTGACGTACGCGGCGACCGTGCTGGCCGCCCGCACCGAGGCGGCCCTCGCCGGGGCCGTCGCGACCTTCGGGAAGATCGCCGTCGAGCCCAACGGGGTCAACGCCATCCCGTCCCTGGTGCGCGGCTGGCTCGACTCGCGGGCGGCCGACCAGGCCACCCTCGACACCGTGGTCACCGCCATCGAGAAGACCGCCCGCGAGCACGCCGACCGCGACGGCATCGACCTCGACATCGTCCGGGAGTCCTTCACCCCGGTCGTCGAGTTCGAGCACGCCCTGCGCGACGAGATGAACCGGATCCTGGGCGGCTCCGTCCCCGTACTCGGCACCGGCGCGGGACACGACGCGGGGATCCTCTCCGCGGCCGTCCCGACCGCGATGCTGTTCGTACGGAACCCGACCGGCGTCTCCCACTCCCCGCGGGAGTTCGCCGCCGAGGACGACTGCGTGGCCGGCGTCCTCGCCCTCGCCGACGTACTGGAAGGACTCGCGTGCCGGTGACGACGACGTACTGGCTGGAGCACGCCTGGCTCGACACGCACGTCGAGCCGGGCGTGGCCCTCGACGTATCCGCCGACGGGCGGATCGCCGCCGTCCGGACCGGGGCCCTGGCCCCGCCCCCGGGCGCGGAGGTCCTGCGCGGCCTGACCCTCCCCGGGCTGGCCAACGCGCACTCCCACGCCTTCCACCGGGCCCTGCGCGGCACGGTCCAGGTGGGCTCCGGCACCTTCTGGACCTGGCGCGAGGTCATGTACTCCGTCGCCCAGAACCTCACCCCCGACTCGTACTTCGCGCTCGCGCGGGCCGTGTACGCGGAGATGGCGCTGGCCGGCATCACCGCGGTGGGCGAGTTCCACTACGTCCACCACGCGCCCGGCGGCGCCGCGTACGCGGACCCCAACGCGATGGGTGAGGCTCTGATCGCGGCCGCCGCGGAGGCGGGCATCCGCATCACCCTCCTGGACACGGCGTACCTGTCGGCCGGCTTCGGAGAGGCCCCGAACCAGCACCAGCTGCGCTTCTCCGACGGCACCGCCGAGGCGTGGGCGGAGCGGGTCGGCGGGCTGAAGCCCCGGGACCACGCGCTGATCGGCGCCGCGATCCACTCGGTACGCGCCGTGCCGGCGGGGCAACTGGCCACGGTGGCCGCGTGGGCGCAGGAGCGGCGGGCGCCGCTCCACGTGCACCTGTCCGAGCAGACCGCGGAGAACGAGGCCTGCCTGGCCGCCCACGGCCGTACCCCGACGCAGCTGCTCGCCGACCACGGCGTGCTGGGACCGCGGACCACGGGCGTCCACAACACGCACCTCACGGACGAGGACATCGCCCTCCTCGGCGGCACCACCACCGGCACCTGCATGTGCCCGACCACCGAACGCGACCTCGCGGACGGCATCGGCCCGGCGGTCCGCCTCCAGCGGGCCGGCAGCCCGCTCTCGCTCGGCAGCGACAGCCACGCGGTGATCGACCTGCTGGAAGAGGCTCGGGCGATGGAGCTCAACGAGCGGCTGGCGAGCCGTACGCGCGGCCACTGGACGGCGGCGGCGCTGCTGCGGGCGGCCACGGCGGACGGGCACGCGGCGCTGGGCTGGTCGGACGCGGGCACCTTGACGGTGGGCGCGTTGGCCGACTTCACCACGATCGCGCTGGACTCCGCACGCACGGCCGGTCCGCTGCCCCGGCTCGGCGCGGAGACCGCCGTGTTCGCGGCGACGGCCGCCGATGTCCGGCACACGGTGGTGGCCGGCCGGCACATCGTCCGAGACGGCCACCACACCCTGGTCCCGGACGTCCCCTCCGCCTTGGCCGACTCCATCGCAGCCCTCCGCACCTGACCGCCAGCCCCTGCCGTGACGCCTGCGGCGGGCTTCCCCCACCCCGCCCCTTCCCGAAACCGGGGGCGCAGCCCCGGACCCCCGCGCCTCAAACGCCGGCGGGGCTGGAATGTGCCGCTGCGCGGCAATTCCAGCCCGCGCGGCGTTTGAGCGCACCGGGCGCGCAGCGCCCGGAACGGGGTCCGGGGCGGAGCCCCGGTTTCGGGAAGGGGCGGGGTGGGGGACAAGACCACGACCACCACGAGGAACCCATGACCACGACCACCGCGATCACCAACATCGGCAGCCTCGTCACCAACGACCCCGCCCAGGGCGACGGAACCCCCCTCGGCAGGATCGAGAACGCCGCCCTCGTCATCGAAGGCGACCGCATCGCCTGGGTCGGCCCCGCCGACCGGGCCCCCGCCGCCGACACCGCGTTCAACGCGAACGGCCGCGCCGTCATCCCCGGCTTCGTCGACTCCCACTCGCACCTCGTCTTCGCGGGCGACCGCACCGCCGAGTTCAACGCGCGCATGTCCGGAAGCAGCTACGCCGCCGGAGGCATCCGCACCACCGTCGCCGCCACCCGCGCCGCCACCGACGCCGAGCTCGAAGCCAACCTGCTGCGCCACCTCGACGAGGCCCGCCGCCAGGGCACCACCACCTTCGAGACCAAGTCCGGCTACGGCCTCACCGTCGCCGACGAGGCCCGCGCCCTGCGGATCGCCGCCGCGCACACCGAGGAGGTCACCTACCTCGGTGCGCACATCGTCTCCCCGGACTACGCCGACGACCCGGCCGGCTACGTGGACCTGGTCACCGGCGAGATGCTGGAGGCCTGCGCCCCGTACGCCCGCTGGGTGGACGTCTTCTGCGAGAAGGGCGCCTTCGACGGGGACCAGGCCCGCGCGATCCTCACCGCCGGCGCCGCCGCCGGGCTGATCCCGCGCGTGCACGCCAACCAGCTCTCGTACGGTCCCGGCGTGCAGCTCGCCGTGGAGCTGGAGGCCGCCTCCGCCGACCACTGCACCCACCTCACCGATGCCGACGTGGACGCCCTCGTCCAGGCCGCGGACACCACCGTCGCCACCCTCCTCCCGGGCGCCGAGTTCTCGACGCGCGCCCAGTGGCCCGACGCCCGGCGCCTCATCGACGCGGGTGCGACCGTGGCGCTGTCCACGGACTGCAACCCCGGCTCCTCCTACACGAGTTCGATGCCGTTCTGCGTCGCGCTCGCCGTGCGCGACATGCGGATGACCCCGGACGAGGCCCTGTGGTCCGCCACCGCCGGCGGCGCCCGCGCCCTGCGCCGCAGCGACATCGGGACCCTCACCCCCGGCGCCCGGGCCGATCTGGCCCTGCTGGACGCCCCGAGCCACGTCCACCTGGCCTACCGGCCCGGTGTCCCGCTCGTTTCCGCCGTGTGGCAGAAGGGTGTCCGCGCGCACTGACGAGAGCTGTTGACGAGCGGTCAATTCCGGCCCGCCCTTTGTCTTCCCTCCGTAAGACCCCCGGCGTACCTTGAGCCACCAATCTGATGTGCCGTCAGTAACTTGTGGCCCAAGGTTCGAGGGGAAGACGAAGGTGTCCGACCGGAAACGCTCCACCGCGCTCGCGCTGGCCTCCGCGCTGGCAGCCGGATCGGCGGTCCTGCTGGCCGCCCCCGCGGCTCAGGCCGCCGTCATCGACGTGGCCTACGACTGCAAGACCCCGATCGGGGACAAGTCGGCCGTATCGCCCATCGACATCAAGGCCGTGAAGGAAGGGGACGGCTACAAGCTCACCATGTCCTTCCAGAAGGGCGTCTCCTCCAGCCCCGTCGAACTCGGCAAGGGTGCGATGAGCCCCAGCGCCGTCATCCTCGTCGACGGAGCGGAGAAGACCTCCGTGCCGGTCTCCGGGGCGCCCAACGCCGAGGCGCTCCCCGCCAACACGCCCATCAAGATCACCGACCTCTCGGGCACCTACAAGCCCAAGAAGAGCGGCAAGGTCAACTTCACCGCCGGGGTCCTGACCATCAAGGCGCTGGGGACCACGACCACGTGCACCCCGGGCAACAGCCCCAAGCCCTCCCTGGAACTGGACGTCACGGCCGCCGCCGGCGGTGGGGGCACGCAGCCCGGAGGGTCCGGCGGCGGGGAGACCCTCCCGCAGACCGGACCCACCGACTCCGCCCTCGCGCTGGGCACCCTCGGCGGCACCGTGCTGCTGAGCGGCGCCGTCGGCGTGCTCTGGCTGACCCGGCGCGGCCAGCGGGCCCGGTCCTGAACGGAGCGCCTCCGGCCATGCCCGTGCTCCACGCCCTCAAGCGCGCAGGCGTCCTGCTCCTGACGGCCGCCGCGCTGTACGCGGCCCCCGCGCAGCACGCGGCGGCCGACGAGCCCGGCTGGACGGCCGAGCCCGCCGCCGGAACGGCCGCCGCCGCGCCCGGGGGTGCCCGCCCGTACTTCTACCTGGCGGGCACCGCCGGCACGGTGCTGGAGGACCGGCTCGCCCTCACCAACACCACCGACCGGGAACGCACCGTCACCCTGCGCGGGGCCGACGCCTACAACACCGCGGACGGCGCCTTCGCGGTGCGGCCGGCCCAACAGTCCACCGGCGCCGGATCCTGGATCAGCTTCGGCGCCGCGGCCACCGTGAAGATCCCGCCCCGCACCCGCGCGGTGGTGCCGTTCACCGTCACCGTGCCGCCCGCGTCCCCGCCCGGCGACCACCCCGCCGCCGTGGTCGCGACCGAAGGCGGCCACGAAGCCGGCGTACGGGTCCACCTGCGGGTCGGCGGCCCCACCCTGGCCGCGCTCACCGTCGAGGACGTCTCGGTACGCGGTGAGGGCGCGGCCGCCGTCATCGCGTACACCCTGGTCAACCGGGGCAACGTGGCCCTCGCCCCCGAGCTGTCGGTCCGCGCCGAGGGTCGCTTCGGCGAGGTCGCGGGGCGCGGCGCCCGCACCCTGCCGGTGGAACTGCTGCCGGGGCAGCGGGCCCGGCTGACCGAGCCGTGGCCCGGCGCGCCCGTCTTCGACCGGGTCCGCCTCACCCTCACCGTCACCGCACCCGGCGGCGCCCGCGCCACCGCCGCCACCTCGGCGTGGTTCGTGCCCTGGCGGCTCGCGGGCCGGCCGGCCGGCGCCCTGCTCGCCCTCGGCGGGACGACGGCGGCCGCGCTGTACCTCGTACGCGGCCGGCGGCGCACCCGGCGGGACCAGCGGTCCGACGTGACGCCCGTACCCGTACCCGTACCCGAACCGGAACACGAACTGACGGGAGCAGCCAGGTGAGCGCCAAGGCCGGCGGCACGATCCGCGCCCTCCGCCCCTTCCGCCCCCTCCGCACGCTCCTCGCGGCGGCCCTGGCCACGTGCGCCCTCGCGCTGCTCCCGGCGGCCCCGGCCACCGCCGCCGAGGACCCCAAACCGGGTGTGGCGCTCTCGCTCCAGGAGGCGGCCAAGGGCACCGAGCTCACGGTGACCGGCACCGGCTGGCGGGCCAAGTCGCTGGTGATGCTGCTGGTCTGCGGCCAGAACATGATCGGTGGTACCAACAGCTGCGCCAACGCCGACGGCGCCGCCGTCTCGGTGGCCGACGACGGTCACTTCACCGCCAGGCTGCCCGTGGTCGCCCCGCCCAAGCCCTGCCCGTGCGTCGTCAACGTGACCTCCGTCAACGGCGACCAGTCCACCGTGGCCGTGCCCCTGAAGATCACCGACCACGAGGTGGCCGAGCTGCCCGCCGAGTCCGGGACGGCCCGCCTCGCGATGCTCACGGGGGTCCGGCTGGAGGGCGAGGACGGGGTGCTGACCTGGTTCGGCGCTCCGCCCACGCGGAAGTTCAAGGTCACCGTCGGCAACCTCGGCTCGGTCGCCGTCAAGGACCCGGTCTTCCAGCTCGGCACTGCCCACGGCGTGTTCGCGCCGCTGTGGGAGGAGGCCCGCTGGAAGGGGACCATCCCGCCGGGCGGCAAGGCGGAGATCGCCCTGGACGTGGCCCTGACGGCCGGCGCCTACGGGGACTACACGGTCTCCCTCAAGTACGGCGAGACGGTGGTCGCCACCCAGCCGTGGGGCGTGGACCGCCCGTACGGGGTGCTGCTCTTCTGGGGCCTGCTCCTGCTGGTGATCCCGGCCGCCGTCTTCCGCGTCGGCATGGCCGTCGTCGACAAGGTCCGCCCGAGCGAGACGTCCGCGGGCGGCCGGCACCGGGGCGCGCCGCCCGAGTCCGCCTCGGCCGTGACGGCCCGCCTGCCCAGGATCGCGGCGCTGCGGGGCCCCGCACGCGCGGCCGCCGCTCCGTCTGCGGAAACCCCCCAGACCACCGCGGCGGTACTGCCGTGGTTCACCCCGGACAGCACGCCGGAGACAGCACCACAGACGTCCGCACCGTCTGAGAACCGTTCGACGACGAAGGGACAAGCGTGAAGACCCAACGGAGGGTGAGCGCGGCGGCAGCCGCGCTGCTGCTCGGCGGCGCGGGCCTTGTCATGGTGGCGACGCCCGCCCAGGCCGCTGAAGTCACCTACGAGGTGAAGTGTGCTCCCCCGGTCGGCAAGGACATCGTCGGCCCCACCACGGCCAAGATCACCGCACCCGCCAATGCCAAGGTGGGGGACGAGGTGAAGGTGGTGTGGGAGACCGTCAAGGCCGCGGCCGACAATCCGGGGTACGTCGACATCGACGAGGACACCGTCCAGCCGACCGGCGTGATGAAGCTGGGCGGGGCGCAGACCGGTGAGCTCCAGATGGAGGGCGACCGCAAGAACCCGAAGATCCCCAAGAACTCCGAGATGAAGCTGTCCCCCATGAAGGGCACGCTGAAGCTGACCAAGGCGGGGGAGGTCACGCTGACGCCCGACTGGTACAACGTCAACGTCAGCACGTTCAACGCCAACACGAAGTGCACGCCCACGGGCGCGGGCAAGGTCGGAGCGACCATCAAGGTCTCCGATTCCGGCGGTCCGACCCCGACGCCCACGCCGACCCCGACCCCGACCCCGACGTCCACGCCGACGCCGACCCCGACGTCCGCCCCGACGTCCACGCCGACCCCCTCCGGCGGTGCGACCCCCAGCCCCACTGCCGGCAACAGCGGCCCGAGCGAAGTCTCCGGCAAAGAGGTGTCGGTGACCTTCGCGTGCAAGGCCCCGGGGCCGGAGAGCGTCCAGTCCAAGGTGACGATCAACGCCAAGCGGAACGGCGGCAGCTGGGACCTCACCGTCAAGACCGCCAAGGGGGTCATGACCAGCCCCGCCGCACTTCCCGCAGGAGCGCTCAAGCCCTCGATGGAGGTCGTTGTCGGCGGTTCCGACAGCGGCAAGGTCCGGGTGGTCGGACCGGGCAACAAGGAGCCCATCGCGGCGAACGAGCCCGTGAGCCTCAGCGACATGACCGGCACCTACAAGCCGGGCAAGAGCGGCAAGGTGACGCTCAGCCCCGGCAACCTGACGATTGATGCACTCGGCATCAACATCGATTGCCAGGCCAAGTCCAGCGGTGTGTCGCTGGAGCTGGACACCATCGAACAGCCCGGCGGCAGCACCGGCTCCGGCCCGTCCTCCAGCGGCTCCGGCGGATCGGGCGGCGACCTCGCCCAGACCGGCTCCGACGACGAGGGCGGCATCAAGGCCCTCGCCCTGGTCGCCGGCACCGTGATCCTCCTCGGTGGCGCGGTGTTCACCTTCACCCCGTGGCGCCGCCTGCGCGGCACCCGCTAGCGGTACCGGAGAACGCGAACGGCCCGGCACACCTTCCGGTGTGCCGGGCCGTTCCCCGCTACGGGGAGTGCGTCAGTGGACGCCACCCATGAGCGGCTGGACCTTCTTGCGGTACATGTAGATCGCGATACCGGCGAGGATGGCGAGCACGCCCTGGGAGGCGAACCAGCCCTGGGTGTCCGTCGGGGCGCCGATCAGCTGGAGCAGCGCGATGGCCGAGTCACCGGCGGTGACCGCGAGGAAGAAGACGCCCATCATCTGGGAGCCGTACTTCTGCGGCGCCAGCTTGGTGGTCAGCGACAGGCCGACGGGGGAGAGGGTGAGCTCACCGACGGTCTGGATGAAGTACACGCCGACCAGCCACATCGGGCTGACCTTCGTGTCGCCGCCGGCCAGGCCCTGGGCGACCATCATGACGCCGAAGGAGGCACCGATCATGACCAGCGCGAAGGAGAACTTCGCGAGGGTGGTCGGCTCCTTGGAGCGCTTGGCGAGGGCCACCCACAGCATCGCGAAGAGCGGGGCCAGGGCCATGACGAACAGCGGGTTCAGCGACTGGAACCAGCTCTCCGGGAAGTTGAAGCCGAACAGCGTGCTGTCCGTGCTGTCCTTCGCGAACAGGGACAGCGTGGAGCCGGTCTGGTCGTAGATCGCCCAGAAGATCGCGGCGGCCGCGAAGAACCAGACGTACGCCGACATGCGGGACCGCTCGACCGTGGAGAGGTCCTTGTCGCGCTTGATCCGCATGATCGCCCACGCGGGCAGGATCAGACCGGCGATGGTCAGCGGCCACAGCGCGTAGTTGATCGTGAAGATCCCGGCCACACCGATGACGGTGTAGGCGGCGGCGGCGACGCCGAGCCAGATCAGGCCCTTCTTGACGACGGAGGACTTCTCGGCGGCGCTCAGCGGGCTCGGAACGGTGTTCGAGACCGGGTTGAGGTGGCGGAAGCCGAAGAAGTAGAAGGCGAGACCCAGGGCCATGCCGACACCGGCCATGGCGAAGCCGAGGTGCCAGTTGACCTCCTGGCCGACGTAGCCGATGGTCAGCGGCGCGACGAAGGCACCGAGGTTGATGCCCATGTAGAAGATCGTGAAGCCGCCGTCACGGCGCGGGTCGTTCTTGTCCCGGTACAGCTGGCCGACCATCGTGGAGATGTTGGCCTTCAGCACGCCCGAACCGGCGGCGATCAGCGCCAGGCCGATGAAGAACGAGATGGACGAGGGCACCGCCAGCAGGAAGTGACCGGTCATGATCACGACACCGGCGACGGCCACGGCCTTGCGGGCGCCCCACACACGGTCACCGAGCCAGCCGCCCGGGAGGGCGAGCAGGTAGACCATGGCGTTGTAGACGGAGTAGATCGCGACCGCGGTCGCGTCGTTCATCCCCAGACCACCGTCGGCCACGTTGGTGGCCAGGTAGAGGACGAGCAGCGCGCGCATGCCGTAGAAGCTGTAGCGCTCCCACATCTCCGTCATGAAGAGGAAGGCGAGGCCGCTGGGGTGGCCGAGGAAGGTCTTCTCGGTGGAGGTGTCCGCCGAGTTCCTCGTCAGGCTGGAAGCCATGGGTCGATCCTTGCTTGCTCGGGACGCTTCGCTTCGTGAGCGGAACAGCGCCCGGGACGAGTGGCCGGCACCGGCAGCGGATCCCCCACCCCACGCCCAGGGGTCTCGCCCCTGTTGGGGGCGAAGGGAACATCCGTAACCGGGATCCACGCCCGCTCGCGCACCTTCGCGCGTCGGGCCCGGCCCATAGGTCATTCACTGTCATCAAGCCCGGACAGGTGAGTCCGTCGGCAAGTCCGTCAAGACTGCCTGTCCGGTCAGGACAGAAATAGAGACCTTTGGCATTTTTTGGCACAAAGGTCCCTGAGATAGTGCATCAGGCGTCTCGCCACCATACGACACGACACTGGGGCATATGAAAGGACTTGAGATATGGATCACAGGCCGGCCGGGAACCGATCGGGCACATTCGAAGGTCGGTAGTAGTTCATAAGGCCAGTTCGGCAGGGGTGTGACGGCAGGCCCCTCGATGCACTCACCGCGGACTACCATCACCCACATGACGCGTGTACTGCTCGCCGAGGACGACGCATCCATCTCGGAACCCCTGGCCCGCGCCCTGCGCCGGGAGGGGTACGAGGTCGAGGTCCGGGAGGACGGCCCCACCGCCCTGGACGCGGGACTGCAGGGAGGCGTCGACCTCGTCGTCCTGGACCTGGGCCTGCCCGGGATGGACGGCCTGGAAGTCGCCCGCCGGCTGCGTGCCGAGGGCCACGGCTTCCCGATCCTGGTCCTCACCGCCCGGGCCGACGAGGTGGACACGGTGGTCGGCCTCGACGCCGGCGCCGACGACTACGTCACCAAGCCCTTCCGGCTCGCCGAGCTGCTGGCCCGCGTCCGGGCCCTGCTCCGGCGCGGTGCCAACGACGCCTCCCAGCCCCCCGCCACCCACGGCGTGCGGATCGACGTGGAATCGCACCGCGCGTGGATGGGGGAGGAGGAGCTCCAGCTCACCGCCAAGGAATTCGACCTGCTGCGGGTCCTGGTCCGCGACGCCGGCCGGGTCGTCACCCGCGACCAGCTGATGCGCGAGGTCTGGGACACCACCTGGTGGTCTTCGACCAAGACCCTCGACATGCACATCTCCTGGCTGCGCAAGAAGCTCGGCGACGACGCGGCCAACCCCCGCTACATCGCCACGGTCCGGGGCGTCGGCTTCCGTTTCGAGAAGAGCTAGTACGTACTGAGTCATGCGCCGCCGCCTGATCAACTCCACGCTCGCCGTGGTCCTCGTCGTGATCGCCGTCTTCGGGGTCTCCCTGGTGATCGTGGAGACCCGGACGATCACCAACAGCGCCCAGGACCGGATCGACTCCGAGGCCCTGCGCCTGCTGAGCATCGTCGAGGCCAACGCCCTGGAGAAGACGCCGATCGACGCCGAGGCGCTCGGCGAGCAGCTCGACGTCGGCCACTACGCCCGGATCACGGTCCCCGGCCGGCCGGCCGTGGAGGTCGGCGACCGGATCCCCGAAAAGGTCGTACGCGGCAGCGCCCGCGGCGAGCAGGGCGAGACGGTCGTCGTCGAGGCCTCCCGCTCCACCGTGACCAAGGAGGTCGGGCGGACCCTGGCCGTGGTCGGCGCGGTGGCGCTGCTGGCCGTCGTGGCGGCCGTACTGCTCGCCGTACGGCAGGCGAACCGACTCACCTCCCCGCTCACCGACCTCGCCGAGACCGCGGAACGCCTCGGCTCGGGCGACCCCAGACCCCGGCACAAGAGGTACGGAGTGCCCGAGCTGGACCGGGTCGCGGACGTACTGGACTCCAGCGCCGAACGGATCGGCCGGATGCTGACCGCCGAGCGGCGCCTGGCCGCCGACGCCTCGCACCAGCTGCGCACCCCGCTCACGGCCCTGTCGATGCGGCTGGAGGAGATCACCGTCACCGACGACCTGGAGACCGTCCGGGAGGAGGCGTCGATCGCCCTCACCCAGGTGGAGCGGCTCACGGACGTGGTGCAGCGGCTGCTCACGAACTCGCGGGACCCGCGGACGGGCTCCGCGGTCCCCTTCGACCTGGACGAGGTCGTCAAACAGCAGGTGGAGGAGTGGCGGCCGGCCTACCGCAGCGCCGGCCGGGCCATCGTGCGCTCCGGCAAGCAGGGTGTACGGGCCGTGGGTACCCCGGGCGCGGTCGCGCAGGTCCTGGCGACCCTCGTGGAGAACGCCCTCATGCACGGTGGCGGAACGGTCGCGCTGCGTACCCGGGTCGTCGGCAACCAGGCGGTGCTGGAGGTCACGGACGAGGGCCCCGGGGTCCCGCCCGACCTCGGGAACCGGATCTTCGAGCGGACCATCAGCGGCCGCAACTCCACGGGGATCGGCCTCGCCGTCGCCCGGGACCTCGCGGAGGCCGACGGCGGCCGCCTCGAACTGCTCCAGGCGCAGCCGGCGGTCTTCGCACTGTTCCTGAGCCGGACGTCACCGAAGCGGCCGGAGCCAGAGGCCACGGTCCGCTAGGGCACGGTCCGGAGCCCGGAGAGCGCTAGTTGTTCGCGGGCTCCGGCTCGGGCAGCGGGTCCGGCCTGCGGTCGGGCTTGGGCAGCGGCGCCGGCTCGGGCATCGGCTCGGCGGGCGTCGTGGCGAGGGGTGCGGGAAGGGCCTTGAAGACCCAGGTGCGGTAGGACCAGAAACGGAACACGGTGGCCGTCCCGATGCCGATGAACTTGAACACGTTGCTGGCGACCGAGCCGTTCCAGCCGAAGCCGTACGTGGCGACGTACAGCACGCCGTTCTCGATGACCAGGCCGATCGCGCTGAACGCCACGAACAGGACCAGTTCGCGCGTACGCCCGGCAGGGTTGCTCTGGGTGCGGTCGCGGTAGGCGAAGTAGCGGAAGCCGAGGTAGTTCGTGGCGATGGCCACGACGGTGGCTATCACGCTCGCGCGCACGACCTGCAGATCCGTGGTGCTGCGGATGAGGTTGAAGACACCCAGGTTGACCAGCACACCCAGGCCGCCGACCGCTCCGAACTTTGCGACCTCTCGTGCGAGTCCGCGTACGCGTTCGAGAACAGGTCCCTTCCCCGGCGTGCTCATCAGTAGGTCAGTCCTGTCGGTCACCGCCCCGCGAAGGGCGTCCAGTGTTATGCGTCAACTGTTCTCCGTCAACCCATCCATGCTAAGTGTCCCCCCTGTGCTCCGTCTGTGCCTTCCGGTCTCGTGAGACGCATGGCACACGCCGGAGGACCGGCCAAGGCCCGCAACGGCTTCGTGACGGGGCGGCTCAAGGGTCACGTCCAAATGGCGGAATCCAGCCGGATACCCTGGATGAGTGACGTTCCCGGTAGTTGGCATGGTCGGCGGCGGGCAGCTCGCCCGCATGACCCACGAGGCGGGCATCCCCCTCGGCATCAGATTCAAGCTCCTCAGTGACACACCACAGGACTCGGCGGCCCAGGTCGTGAGCGATGTCGTCATCGGCGACTATCGCGATCTGGAGACGTTGCGCGCGTTCGCGCGCGGCTGCGACGTGATCACCTTCGATCACGAGCACGTACCCACCGAGCACCTGCGGGCCCTGGAAGCGGACGGCATCCCCGTCCGCCCGGGGCCCGACGCGTTGGTGCACGCCCAGGACAAGGGGGTGATGCGCGCCAAGCTCGACGAGATCGGCGCACCCAGCCCCCGCCACCGGACCGTGAGCGATCCGGCGGACGTGGCGGCCTTCGCGGCGGAGGTCGGCGGGTTCCCCGTCATCCTCAAGACCGTGCGTGGCGGCTACGACGGCAAGGGCGTGTGGTTCGTACGCACCCAGGAGGACGCGGAAGCGCCCTTCCGGGCCGGTGTCCCCGTCCTCGCCGAAGAGAAGGTGGACTACGTCCGCGAACTCGCGGCCAACATCGTCCGCTCCCCCCACGGCCAGGCCGTGGCCTACCCCGTCGTGGAGTCCGTCCAGGTCGACGGGGTCTGCGACACGGTGATCGCCCCCGCCCCGAACCTCTCCCCGGAGCTCGCGAGCGAGGCCCAGGCACTCGCCCTGCGCATCGCCAAGGAACTCGACGTGACCGGCCACCTGGCCGTGGAGCTGTTCGAGACCACCGACGGCCGCATCCTCGTCAACGAACTGGCGATGCGCCCGCACAACAGCGGCCACTGGACCCAGGACGGGGCCGTGACCTCCCAGTTCGCCAACCACGTGCGCGCGGTCCTGGACCTACCGCTGGGCGATCCGCGCCCCCGCGCGAAGTGGACCGTGATGGCGAACGTGCTGGGCGGGGACTACCCCGACATGTACGCGGCGTACCTGCACTGCATGGCCCACGACCCCCAGCTGAAGATCCACATGTACGGCAAGGACGTGAAACACGGCCGCAAGGTCGGCCACGTCAACACGTACGGCGACGACCTGGACGATGTCCTTGAGCGCGCACGCCACGCAGCCGACTACCTCAGAGGAACGGTCACCCAATGAGCACCTCCGCAAGCGCGCCCCTCATCGGCATCGTCATGGGCTCCGACTCGGACTGGCCGGTCATGGAGGCCGCCGCCCAGGCCCTCGACGAGTTCGAGATCCCCTACGAGGTCGACGTCGTCTCCGCGCACCGGATGCCGCGCGAGATGATCTCGTACGGGGAACAGGCCGCGGACCGGGGGCTCAAGGCGATCATCGCGGGCGCGGGCGGCGCCGCCCACCTGCCGGGCATGCTCGCCTCCGTCACCCCGCTCCCGGTCATCGGGGTCCCCGTCCCCCTCAAGTACCTCGACGGCATGGACTCCCTGCTGTCCATCGTCCAGATGCCCGCGGGGGTTCCCGTCGCCACCGTCTCGGTCGCCGGGGCGCGCAACGCGGGGCTGCTGGCCGCCCGCATCCTCGCCACGCACGACGAGGACCTGCTGGCGCGCATGCGCGACTTCCAGCAGGAGCTGAACGACCAGGCCACCGAGAAGGGCAAGCGGCTGCGGGCGAAGGTCGCGGGCGCGGACTCCTTCGGATTCGCGAAGTGAGCGCGGCGCAGCGCCTGGACGAGGCGCGTGAGCTGCTCGCCGAGCACCCGGTGGTCGACGGCCACAACGACCTCCCCTGGGCGCTGCGCGAGCAGGTCCGCTACGACCTGGCGAAGCGCGACATCGCCGGCGACCAGTCCGCCCACCTGCACACCGACATCCCCCGGCTGCGGGCCGGCGGGGTCGGCGCGCAGTTCTGGTCGGTCTACGTCCGCTCCGACTACGCCGGGGACACGGCGGTCAGCGCCACCCTGGAGCAGATCGACGCGGTCTCCCAGCTGATCGACCGTTACCCCGGCGACCTGGTCCGGGCCCTGACGGCCGACGACATGGAGGCCGCCCGCGCGAGCGGACGCATCGCCTCCCTCATGGGCGCCGAGGGCGGCCACTCCATCAACAACTCCCTCGCCACCCTGCGCGCCCTGCACCGGCTGGGCGTGCGCTACATGACCCTGACCCACAACGACACCATCGACTGGGCGGACTCGGCGACCGACGAGCCCCGACACGGCGGCCTGACCGACTTCGGCCGCGAGGTCGTCCGCGAGATGAACCGCGTCGGCATGCTCGTGGACCTCTCGCACGTCGCCGCGACGACGATGCGCGACGCGATCGCCGTCTCGGCCGCGCCGGTGGTCTTCTCGCACTCCTCCGCGCGTGCGGTCTGCGACCACCCCCGCAACATCCCGGACGACGTCCTCGCCCTGCTCCCGGCCAACGGCGGGGTGGCGATGGCCACGTTCGTCCCGAAGTTCATCCTCCCGGCGGCGGTCGAGTGGACCCGGGCCGCGGACGAGAACCTGCGCGCCCACGGCTTCCACCACCTGGACACCACACCCGAGGCGATGGCCCTGCACCGCGCCTTCGAGGAGGCCCGCCCCCGTCCGGTGGCCACCGCCTCGACGGTGGCGGACCACCTCGACCACATGCGCGAGGTGGCCGGCATCGACCACATCGGCATCGGCGGGGACTACGACGGCACGGCCTTTACCCCGTCCGGCCTGGACGACGTGGCGGGCTACCCGAACCTGGTGGCGGAACTCCTCACCCGCGGCTGGTCCCGCGAGGACCTCGCGAAGCTGACGTGGTCGAACGCGGTCCGCGTCCTCCGCGACGCGGAGTCGGCCGCGCGAGACCTGTCGACGACCCGCGGCCCGTCGAACGCGGTGCTGTAGCCCACCGCCGCGCGGCGCTTCCACCGGGGCCCCGCCCCGAACCCCGCGCCTCAAACGCCGGCGGGGCTGGATTTCGCCGCCGTCCGAGCCCCGGCTCTTCCAGCCCGTCCGGCGTTTGAGGATCGGGGTTCGGGCCGGAGTTCCGGGTTTTTTCAGCCCGTCCGGCCTTTGAGGACCGGGGTTCGGGCCGGAGTCCCTGGTTCTTTCAGCCCGTCCGGCGATTGAGGACCGGGTCCGGGCGGAGCCCGGGAAACGGAGAAAGGGCGGGGCGGGGAGCAGCTCCGCGCAGCGGCCCCCGCCCCACCGGGCCCCGCACCCGGCCCTGCCCGGCACCGGTACCGGCACTGGCAGCGGCGGCAACGGCCCGGCCAGGGCAACGGCAGCGGCCACCCGAACGCCTCACCCGCCGGGCGGCACACACGCCCCGCGTGTCACGGTGGCACCACCTCTCCCTGCTGCCGCCGAGACCGGAGCGAACGCCATGGCCGACCTGCAGGATGAACCCCACTCCGTGGGCATCGGAGCCGAAGACCCCCCGGCCCCCGCCACCAAACCCGCCGCCGGCGCGCTCGACCGCGCCACCGCGCTGCTGTCCGTCCATCCCGTCGCGGACGGCTGCAACACGCTCGTCCGGACCTTGCGCCAGAGCCCGTACCACGACATCGACACCCCGGAAGCCGGCGTCGACACCGACATCCCGAGGCTCCGCGCCGGCGGGGTCGGTGCCCAGTTCTGGTCCCTGCTCGTACCCCAGACCAGCCCTCCCGGGGCCGTGGTCTCCGAGACCCTGGAACAGATCGACGTGGCGCTGGCCCTGATGCGCCGCTACCCCGACAGCCTGCTCCTCGCCCTCAGCGCCGACGACATGGCCGACGCCCGCAACCGCGGCCGCATCGCCTCGTTCCTCGGCCCCGTGCCCGGCAGCACGCTCACCGATTCCCTCGGCGCGCTGCGCGCCTTCCACACGCTGGGCGTACGGATCCTCGCCCCCGCGGGAGCGCCCTGGGCGGCGGAGGAGCTGACCGCCTTCGGCCACCAGGTGGTCCGCGAGGCGAACCGGCTCGCGGTCCTGCTGGACCTCGCCGGCTGCGAGCCCGAGGCGGCCTGCCGGCTCGTGGAGGCGTCCAAGGCGCCGGTGGTCGTCTCGAACACGGGCGCGGCCGCCCTGAACCCGCATCCCGGGAACGTGACCGACGAGGTCCTGCTCGCCCTGCGCGAGGCCGGCGGCCTGGCGATGGTCACCTTCGACACCGCCCGCACGGGGGACTCCCTGCACGCGGTGGCCGACCACATCGACCACGTACGGGCCGTCGCCGGTCCGGGCGGCGTCGGCCTCGGCGCCGGCTTCGGCTCCGAACAGGGCAGCCCCCGCCCGACCGGCCTCACCGACCCCTCGGGTTACCCCAAGCTGCTCGCGGAACTCCTCGAACGCGGCTGGTCGGAGGCCGACCTCGCGGCGTTGACCTGGGGCAACGCCCAGCGGGTCCTGCGCGACGCGGAATTCACGGCCCGCGCCGCCCAGCACCGCCGCACGTAGACCTAGCAGGCGCAGAGGCAGACCGGGTGCCCGGCAGGGTCGGCGTAGACCCGCCACGTGCGGCCCCGGTCGTCCGTGTCGAGGGGCTTGGCCCCGAGGGCGAGGATGCGTTCCTCCGCGGCGTCGAGGTCGTCGACGGTCAGGTCCAGGTGGAACTGCTGCGAGCCCTCGGGGGAGGGCCAGTTCGGAGCGACGTGCCCCGGTGCCAGCTGGAAGGCCAGTGGCGTGCCCTCGTGCCCCTCCAGGTCCACCCAGGTCCCGTCCTCGTCGGCGCTGGGGCTGCCGCCGAGCAGGCCTGCGTAGAAGGTGGCGAGGGCGAGCGGGTCGGGACAGTCGAGGACGACGGTGCCGAGCTTGGCGACGGCCATGGTTCTCTCCTTGGGGTTACCGGTAAACACCTCTTACGGGTAACCCCAACCTACGCGTTACCTCTGCTCCGCGCCAAGAGGTAACGTCGAGGGCATGAGTGGACGCGCACCGGCACCCGGCGGTCTCGCGCTGGTGGAGAAACTCGTCAACACGCTGAGCGTGGACACGGGCGACGACCGCCTCGCGGCCGAGTTCGGCCTGTCCGGGGCGGCCCTGGCGGAGGCCGTGGAACTGCGCGAGGCCCTGCGCGACGCCCTGCTGGCCCACGCGGGCCACGAACTGCGCCCCGGCGCCGAGGACCGCCTGAACCGCCTCCTGGCGGAGGCCCCGCTGACCGTGCGCATCGACGCGTCCGGCGCCGTGACCCTCGCCCCGGCGGGCGCCCCGACCCTGCTCACCCGGATGGCCGAGGCCCTGGCCGAAGGGGCCGCCGCGGGCACCTGGCCCCGCCTGAAGGCCTGCGCGGCGGACGACTGCCGCTGGGCGTACTACGACCGCAGCCCCGCGGGTCGCGGCCGCTGGTGCTCGATGTCGATCTGCGGCAGCCGCGAAAAAATGCGCAAATACCGCGCCCGCGATGCCAGCCCCACCGGCGGCAACCCCAGCCCCTCCGGCGGCAACCCCAGCCTCTCCGGCGGCAACCCCAGCCCCTCCGGCGTTTGAGGAGCGGGGTCCGGGGCGGAGCCCCGGCAACGGCGCCGCACCGGCATCCCGCAGTCCAACGGCGCCGCACCCGCATCCCGCAGTCCAACGGCGCCGCACCCGCATCCCGCAGAGCAAGGCGCCGCACCCGCATCCCGCAGAGCAAGGCGCCGCACCCGCATCCCGCAGAGCAAGGCGCCGCACCCGCATCCCGCAGTCCAACGGCGCCGCACCTACGTCAAGCGGGGCATGCCCGCAGGGCGCCAGGCAGGGCGCCAGGCAGGGCGTCAGGCCCGGGGGCGCCCCATCGCGCGGTACGTCCAGCCGGCCGCCCGCCACACCGTGGGGTCCAGCGCGTTGCGGCCATCCAGGATCAGCCGGTCCGTGACGACGCCGCCCAGCTCCGCGGGGTCGAGGTCACGGAACTCGCGCCACTCCGTGAGGTGCAGGACGACCTCCGCCCCGCGCGCCGCCTCCAGCGCGGAGTCCGCGTACCCGAGGGTCGGGAACACGCGCCGCGCGTTCTCCATCCCCTTGGGGTCGTACACCGTCACCTGCCCGCCCTGGAGGTGGATCTGCCCGGCCACGTTCAGCGCGGGCGAGTCCCGTACGTCGTCCGAGTCCGGCTTGAAGGTGGCGCCGAGCACGGCCACCCGCTTGCCCAGGAACGAGCCGCCCACGGCCTCCCGCGCCAGCTCGACCATGTGCCCGCGGCGGCGCATGTTGATCGAGTCGACCTCCCGCAGGAAGGTCAGCGCCTGGTCGGCTCCCAGTTCGCCGGCCCGCGCCATGAACGCCCGGATGTCCTTCGGCAGGCAGCCGCCGCCGAAGCCGATCCCGGCCCGCAGGAACTTCGCGCCGATGCGCTCGTCGTAGCCGATGGCCTCCGCCAGCTTCACCACGTCGCCGCCCGCCGCCTCGCACACCTCGGCCATGGCGTTGATGAACGAGATCTTCGTCGCCAGGAAGGAATTGGCGGCGGTCTTCACCAGCTCGGCGGTCGGGAAGTCGGTCACCACCATCGGGCTGCCCTCGCCCATCGGCGTCTCGTACACCTCGCGCAGCACCTTCTCGCCGCGCTCGCCGTGTACGCCGATCACGATCCGGTCGGGGTGCAGGGTGTCCTGCACGGCGAAGCCCTCCCGCAGGAACTCCGGGTTCCAGGCCAGTTCCACGTCCGCGCCCGCCGGGGCCAGCTCCACCAGCTTCTCCGCCAGCCGCTGCGCCGAGCCCACCGGCACGGTCGACTTGCCGACCACCAGGACGGGCCGCGTCAGGTGCGGGGCCAGCGACTCCATCGCGGAGTCGACATACGACATGTCACACGCGTACTCCCCGTGCTTCTGCGGAGTGTTCACGCAGACGAAGTGGACGTCGCCGAACTCGCCGACCTCCTCCCAGGAGGTCGTGAACCGAAGCCGCCCGGTGGATCCCGGCAGCCCGGCCACGTGCTTGGCGAGCAGTTCCTCCAGCCCGGGCTCGTACATCGGCACCCGGCCGGACGCCAGCATTTCGATCTTCTCGGGCACCACGTCCAGCCCCAGCACCTCGAACCCCAGCTCCGCCATCGCCGCGGCGTGGGTCGCGCCGAGGTAGCCGGTGCCGATCACGGTGATCTTGAGGGGGGCCATGGGTGCTCCAGAGGTGCGGGGCCGTGTGCGGCCACTGAGCATAGTCGGGCCCGTACGGGGGACGTTCCCCAGTGGGTGACCCCTCTGTCACGCAACTCACGTGGGCCGTCCATACCGCTGCCCCGGCACCGGCGACTAAACTTGGGTTACTTAACGGTAGTTAGCATCACGAAACGCGTCACCCTTGGGGAGTGAGAGATCTTGGCGGGTTCTGCCGACTTCGACCTGTACCGCCCGGCCGAGGAGCACGACATGCTCCGAGAGTCCGTCCGCTCGCTCGCCGAGGCGAAGATCCTGCCGTTCGCCGCCGCGGTCGACGAGGAGTCCCGCTTCCCGCAGGAGGCCCTCGACGCCCTGGTCGCCAGCGACCTGCACGCCGTCCACGTGCCGGAGACCTACGGCGGCGCCGGCGCCGACGCGCTCGCCACCGTGATCGTGATCGAGGAGGTGGCCCGCGTCTGCGCCTCCTCTTCGCTGATCCCGGCCGTCAACAAGCTCGGCTCGCTGCCGGTGATCCTCTCCGGCTCCGAGGAGCTCAAGGCCAAGTACCTCGGCCCGCTGGCCAAGGGCGACGCGATGTTCTCGTACGCCCTCTCGGAGCCGGACGCCGGCTCGGACGCGGCCGGCATGAAGACCCGCGCGGTCCGCGACGGCGACCACTACATCCTCAACGGCGTGAAGCGCTGGATCACCAACGCGGGCGTCTCCGAGTACTACACGGTCATGGCCGTCACCGACCCGGAGAAGCGCTCGAAGGGCATCAGCGCCTTCGTCGTCGAGAAGTCGGACGAGGGCGTCTCCTTCGGTGCCCCGGAGAAGAAGCTCGGCATCAAGGGTTCCCCGACGCGCGAGGTCTACCTCGACAACGTCCGCATCCCCGCCGACCGCATGATCGGCGCCGAGGGCACCGGCTTCGCCACCGCGATGAAGACCCTCGACCACACCCGCATCACCATCGCCGCGCAGGCACTCGGCATCGCCCAGGGCGCCCTGGACTACGCCAAGGGCTACGTCCAGGAGCGCAAGCAGTTCGGCAAGCCGATCGCCGACTTCCAGGGCATCCAGTTCATGCTCGCGGACATGGCCATGAAGATCTCCGCCGCCCGCGCCCTGACCTACCAGGCCGCCGCTGCCTCGGAGCGCGGCGACGCCGACCTCACCTACCTCGGCGCCGCGGCCAAGTGCTTCGCCTCCGACGTGGCCATGGAGGTCACCACGGACGCCGTCCAGCTCCTCGGCGGCTACGGCTACACCCGCGACTACCCGGTGGAGCGCATGATGCGCGACGCCAAGATCACGCAGATCTACGAGGGCACCAACCAGGTCCAGCGCATCGTCATGGCGCGCAACCTGCCGTAGCCCCCTTCGCTTGCGGTTGAAAAAGCCCGGCCGGGTTTTCCCGGTCGGGCCTTTTTTCGTGGAGGGGCCCCGGGGATTCGAGCTAATGTTTGACAACTACCAAGATCCAAGCGATTTTTGGCTGTTGTCTCTCCCGTCCTGAAAGGACCCTGCCCGGTGCCCTCTCGCATGCGTCAACCCGTCATAGCAGCCATCGCGGTCACCGCGCTCTGTGCCTTCGGTGCCTATGCGACGGCTGCCGACGGTTCGGGTGATTCTTCGGTGGCGGATCCGGCGGCGCTTGCGAAGCCCTCGGCGTCGGCATCGGTGCCCGCGTCGCCCAGCGCGTCGCCCACGCCCACGGCGACCGCCACGACCTCGCCGTCGCCCTCGGTACCCGTCCCCGCCTCGCAGTCGCCTTCGGTGCCCGTCGAGGCCCCGGAGACCCCGTACCCGAACTCCGCGGAAATCCTCGCGAAGGACGGAATCAAGATGGTTCGCGGAAACGGCGGAATCACCCTCGCCGAATGCGGAATGAATGCTTCCCAGATTCGCGTGTACGCCTACGAGGACGCCGCCACCAAGCGGAAGCCCATGTACTGCTTGAACGTCGGTTCGCAGACCGGCCGGGTCACCTTCGAATTGGACCGGGTCTTCGCCCTCGACGCCGGTGCGCACCCCGTGAACGCCAAGCTCGTCTCGGGCGCCACCACCACGAACGCGATTGTCCCCAAGAACAGCTACGTGCGCGTCGTCGACAAGCCGCTGGACGCCACGGGCCACGTCGTCGTCGAACTCCGCGTGACCGGCTGACCCTGCCGCGGCCGTCGGGTCCCCGGGTTCGAGACCTCTGGTTTCCCCGGTCACCCAGCCGCGCCTTCCGCCCTGTCATGCGAAGACGTTCCGCGTCGCAGTTCCTCTCCAGCGAAGGTCCCAGACCCGTGATGAAGCGCACCGCGCACCTCAGCCTTGCCCTGCTCGCAAGCACCGCCCTCCTCGGGCTCGGCGTCACCCCGGCCGCCGCGGCCCCAGTGCCCTCCCCGCCCCTTCTCCACATCATGCCGCTCGGTGACTCCATAACCATGGGTGTCGGCAGCCCCGGCAACGTCCTCGGATACCGGCCCGCCCTGTGGAACCTCATGTCGGGTCAGTCCCGCTACCTCCCCGACTTGGTCGGCAACCTCTCTTTCGGCAACTTCGCAGACCCCGACAACGAGGGGCACAGCGGATGGCGAATCGCAGACGTGCAGCCGCAAATCGCCCAGTGGCAGTCCGCCGCCAACCCGGACGTCGTCCTGCTCCACCTGGGCATCAACGACCTGCTTGAGAAGGACGGGAGCACCGGCGCCTTCAAGGCCGACCCGGTCACCGCGGCGAACCGGCTGTCCACGCTCATCGACGGGATCCAGGCGCGAAAGCCCGGCATCACGGTCATCGTCCAGGGTCTGCTGACCTCCACCGTGGGCCAGGAACAGCGCGCGGCCGACTTCAACGCGGTCATTCGTGGACAGGAGGCCTCCCGCCGGGCCGCCGGCCAGCACTTCCGCTTCGCGGAGCCGGCCCAGGTGGTCGCCGCCACGGAACTGGCCGACGGTCTGCACCCCAACGAAGCCGGCTACGCCAAGATGGCGCGCGTCTACAGTGACGCCCTGGAGCAGGCCGTCACCGACGGCTGGACGCAGCACGCCCCCGCCCCGCGGGCCGGGAACGAGGTCGGCGGTGCCGCTCGGGTGCGCTGGGCCGACTGGGACGGTGACGGCAAGGTCGACCAGATCCTCGTCGCGGACAACGGCGCCGTCGACGTCAAGCTGAACCGCGGCGGGAACTCCCGTGGCGGCTGGCAGGGCCCCATCCGCGTGGCGAGCGGCCTCACGACGGACCGCTCGCGAGTCCGGTTCGCCGACTGGGACGGGGACGGCAAGACGGACTACATCCTCCTCAACACCAACGGCAGCATCGTCGTCTACCTCAACCGCGGCGGCGACGCGGGCGGCGGCTGGGCGAACGCCGGGCAGGTCGGCTCCGGCGCCACGAGCACCCAGGACCAGGTCCGCTTCGCCGACTACGACGGCGACGGCCGCACCGACTACCTCACGATCGGCACCAACGGCGCCGTCGTGGCCTACGTGAACCGCGGCGGAGACGCCGGCGCCGGCTGGCAGGTCCTGAACCAGGTGGCCACCGGTACCACGAGCGACCGCTCCCGCGTCCGCTTCGCCGACGTGGACGGCGACGGCCGGGCCGACTACATCACGATCGGCACCAACGGCGCCATCGTCGCCTACACGAACCGCGGCGGTGACACGCACGGCGGCTGGGGCTCGCTCGGGCAGATCGCGAGCGGTCTGACGACGGTGCAGAGCAAGGTGCAGTTCGCCGACTTCGACGGCGACACCCACGCCGACTACTTCCTCTCGGGGACCGGCGACAGCGTGGTGGTGTACCTCTTCAACGGCGGCGACGGGAAGGGCGACTGGACCTCCCTCGGCACCGTCGTGTGATCCCCGTGTGATCCGCATGTGAGAGGGGGAGGGAAGCCCGGTTCCGTCGCGCACGGCAACGGCACCGACGCGGTGACGTACCGAATCCGCAACAACGTCACGGGTCTTCCCTCCTCCCACCCCACATCGTGCGGACGAGCATCCGATCCAAGGCATGATGGGGGGCGCGCCACAGGCGCGGGCGGCACTCGGGGGAGGCGCGGACGGCAGGTGGCCGGAGCGGCCCACCTGGGACTTTTGTACGCCCCCGTATGGGCTAACTTTGAACCTTCGTACGCCCGAACCGCTTGGGGAGAAAACAATGACGGAAGCGATCCTGCTGGTCGGAGGGCAGGGGACGCGACTGCGCCCCGTGACGGTCAACACCCCCAAGCCGATGGTGCCGGCCGCTGGTGTGCCGTTCCTCGCCCACCAGATAGCCAGGGCCGCCGCCGCCGGTGTCACCCACATCGTGATGGCCACCTGCTACCTGGCAGAGGTCTTCGAGCCCTACTTCGGTGACGGGTCCGAGTTCGGGGTCACCCTGGAGTACGTGGTCGAGGACGAGCCCCTCGGTACCGGCGGCGCCATCCGCAACGCCGCGCAGCGCCTCACCGGAGGCCCCGACTCCTCCGTCCTCGTCTTCAACGGTGACATCCTCACCGGCCTGGACATCGCCGGCCTGGTCGAGTCGCACCAGGCGGCCGACGCCGACGTCTCCCTGCACCTGGTGCGGGTCGAGGACCCGCGCGCCTTCGGTCTGGTCCCCACCGACTCCGAGGGGCGGGTGCTGGCCTTCACCGAGAAGCCGCAGACCCCCGAGGAGATCGTCACCGACCAGATCAACGCCGGCTGCTACGTCTTCCGCCGCAGCGTCATCGACTCCATCCCGGCCGGTCGGCCGGTGTCCGTCGAGCGCGAGACCTTCCCCGGTCTGCTCGCCTCCGGAGCCAGGCTGCACGGCGTCACCGAGGACACGTACTGGCTGGACCTCGGCAAGCCCGAGTCCTTCGTCCAGGCTTCCGCCGACCTCGTCCGCGGCATCGTCTCCTCCCCGGCCGTCCCCGGCCCCCGTGGTGAGGCCCTCGTGCTCCCGGGTGCCCAGGTGGCTGACGGAGCCAAGCTTTCGGGCGGTACCGTGGTGGGTGCCGGCGCCCGCATCGAAGCGGGCGCGGTCGTCCAGGGCTCCATCGTGCTGGACGGTGCGACCCTCGGCCCCGACACGGTGGTGAGCGCCAGCCTCATCGGCGCGGGTGCCTCGGTGGGTTCGCGCACGGTGGTGAACGGCGCGGTCATCGGTGACGGTGCCGTCGTAGGAGCTGACAACGAACTTCGCGCAGGGGTGCGGGTGTGGTGCGAGGCTGAACTTCCCGCCGCCGCGGTCCGCTTCTCCTCCGACCGGTGACCAACTTCAGTGAGGCATAACCCTGTGATAGGCGAGCAGCAGACCCCCCGCGCGACCGACGTCGCATCCACGAAGCTCCCCGACGCCTGGGCGCACACCCCGCTCACCGTGGTCATGCCCACGTACAACGAGGCGGGCAACCTGCCGGGCATGGTGGAGTTGCTGATGGGGCTCGACCAGCCGGGTCTGCGCCTGCTGGTCGTCGACGACTCCTCGCCCGACGGCACCGGCAAGATCGCCGACGAACTGGCGGAGAGCCACCTCACGGAGGACGGCAAGCCGCGCATGTCGGTCCTGCACCGCACCGCGAAGGACGGCCTCGGCCGCGCCTACGCGGCGGGCATGGCCAAGGCGGTCGAGGACGGCGCCGAGTACGTGCTCCAGATGGACGCCGACGGCTCCCACCCGGCCGGGAAGATCGCGGAGATGCTGGGCGTCGCCCGCTCCACCGGCTCCGGTCTCGTCGTCGGCTCCCGTTACGTCCCGGGCGGCACCCTGTCCGACGCGTGGGGCGCCCACCGCAAGCTGCTCTCCCGCTGGGCCAACGCCTACGCGAGCACCATCCTGGGCACCCGCGTCCGCGACATCACGGGCGGCTTCAACCTGTGGAGCGCGGACGCGCTGAAGGCGATCGACCTGGCGTCGATCGGCAGCGCCGGCTACAGCTTCCAGGTGGAGATGAAGTTCAAGGCCCTGCGCCGCGGCTTCCAGGTCATGGAGGTCCCGATCCACTTCGAGGACCGCACCGTCGGCGAGTCCAAGATGAACCTGGCGGTCCAGCTGGAGTCCATCGCCATGCCGTGGAAGCTCCGCGCCCGCGCCGGCAAGCGCTGATCGACCCACCCGCGTACGGGAAAGGGGCACCCCCGAGGGGGTGCCCCTTTCCCGTACCGCCGTCCGCCCGCGAGCCCGGTGCGGGTGCGGGTCACTGCCCGCGGACGGTCACCTTCTCGTCGTTCTGGATCTGCTTGACCAGCTGCTGCACCTTCGCCTTGTCCCAGACGAGGTTGCCGCCGCGCTGGCCGGAGATCGGCATGTTCATCGAGACGCCGTCACCTCCGTTGACGCCCTTCATCGCGAAGAACATCTGGCCCATGTCGTACAGGCCCATGTCCTTGTCCACGATCAGCGTGTCCAGGCCCGCGCCCATCAGCGGGTAGAGCTTGAACGGGTTGAGGATCGTGGACGGGGTCGCCGCCTGGTTGGCGAGCGCCGACAGGAACTTCTGCTGGTTCTTCGTCCGCTGGAGGTCCGACTCCGCGAAGGCGTACCGGGTGCGGACGAAGGCCAGGGACTGCTCGCCGTTCAGCGTCTGCTTGCCCGCCTTGAAGTCGGCGCCCGACTTCTCGTCCTTGAAGCCCTGCTCGATGTCGAGTTCGACGCCGCCGAGCGAGTCCACGATGTTCGCGAAGCCGGCGAAGCCGATCTCCGCGTAGTGGTCGATGCGCAGGCCGGTGTTGAACTCCACCGTCCGCACGAGCAGCTCGGGGCCGTCCTCCGCGTACGCCGCGTTCAGCTTGGTGCGCTTGCCCGTGCCCGCGTACTTCTTGCCGGACTGGGAGCCGACGAACGAGGGGATCTCCACGTCCGAGTCACGGGGCAGCGAGATCATCGTGTTCCCGCTGGAGCACTTCGCCAGGATCATCATCGAGTCGGTGCGCTTGCCCTCGGCGGAGCCCGTGTGGAGCTTCTTCTTCTCCTCGTCGGACATGCCCTCGCGGCTGTCGGAGCCCACGATCAGGTACGTCGTGCAGTCGCCCTCCTTGGGCCGCTCGATGACCTTGGAGAGGTCCACCTCGCGGCGCACCTTGGAGTCGGCCCAGAAGTACGTGGAGACGCCCGTCACCAGCAGCGCGGAGACCAGGACGATCGAGCCGACCTTGATCCGCTTGCGCCAGTCCGGCGCGGGACCGGCCGGCCGCGGCGCGGAGCCGCCGGGACCACCCGGACCACCCGGACCGCCGGGGCGCCCGGAGCCGCCCTGGCCGCCGCCCGAGGGGGAGCCGTAGACCTGGCCGGTGTTGTAGCCGCTGTCGTAGCCGTCGTACGTGTCGTGGCTCCGCGCCCCCTGCGGAGGCACGGACGGGCGTACGGGCTGCGCGGGGCGCCGCGGCGCCGGGGGACCCTGCGGGGGCCGCGGGGGCTGGGGCGGCTGCTGCGGCTGCTGCCGCTGGATGTGCCGCATCCGCTGGGCGCCCTCGGGCTGCGGCTGCGCGCTGCCCTGTCCGTACCCGCCGTCACGACCTTCTGGCCAGTCATTCATGCGCCCAAGAATGCCTGCTCGGGCGTGTCGTCCGACAGCCCGGTGGGCCTTCCGTACCGGTGCTGTTGCAGAGCTGATGCCTCCGGTACCGATCTAAGGTGTCCGTATGACTCAGATACCGGGCGAGCTGCCCGGGAAGCCGACCGCGGCCTCCCGTACGACCCTCAGCCACATCATGACCGCCAACGACACCAACCTCCTGGGCACGGTGCACGGTGGAGTGATCATGAAGCTGGTGGACGACGCGGCGGGCGCCGTGGCCGGCCGCCACTCCGGCGGCCCGGCGGTCACCGCCTCCATGGACGAGATGGTCTTCCTCGCGCCCGTGCGCGTCGGCGACCTCGTCCACGTGAAGGCCCAGTGCAACTGGACCGGCCGCTCCTCCATGGAGATCGGCGTACGGGTCCTCGCGGAGCGGTGGAACGAGTCCACCCCCGCCACCCAGGTGGGCACCGCCTACCTCGTCTTCGCGGCCGTGGACGCCGAGGGCAAGCCCCGGCCGGTCCCGCCGGTCCTGCCGGAGACGGAGCAGGACGAGCGGCGCTACCAGGAGGCCCAGATCCGCCGCACCCACCGGCTGGCCCGCCGCCAGGCGATCCGGGCCCTGCGCGAGGAGCGGGCCGCCCAGGGGTTCGACGACTGACCTCAGGGGGATTTCCCGCCCGGTTCCCGGCGGCGACCCCCGTGCTGAGTCCTGTCTCACTTTCGTCGGTGGCCGGTCCAACCCTCACATCGGGCCCACGTAGACTGACCCGCTGACGTTCGGCTCGGCTCGTGGGGTGGAGCGACGTGGTCCGTGAACCGGCTCTGCTGCGGAGAAATTCCTCTATGTCGACGGTCATCCAGCCTCACCGGTCTCCAGAGGGCACTGCGCCGGGGCCGTCGGAGCCCGCGCCGGCACCGGTCGAGTCGGGCGGCGTCCGCCGCCCGCGGCTCCGGGCCCTGGACGGACTGCGCCTGGTGGCCGCGCTCATGGTGGTGGCCTTCCACTGGACGGGCGTCAACCGAGGGCCCGACGTCTGGGAAGGCGTCCCCCGGAAGCTGATGCCGGAACTGCACCGGTTCACCGCGTACGGCTTCCTCGGCGTGGAACTGTTCTTCCTGATCAGCGGCTTCGTCATCTGCATGTCCTGCTGGGGCAAGACACCCCGGCAGTACTTCACCTCGCGCGTCGTGCGGCTCTTCCCCGCCTACTGGGTCGCGATCATCCTCACGGCGCTCGTGTTGAAGTACGCGGCCACCGCACGCCACCGCGCCCATCTCAGCGTGACCGACGTGCTCACCAACCTGACGATGCTTCAGCAGCCGCTGGGTGTCTCCGAGGTGGACCCCGTCTACTGGACCCTCTGGGTCGAACTCCGCTTCTACCTGCTGTTCGCGGTCGTCGTGGCCATGGGTCTGACCTACCGCCGGGTCCTGGTTTTCTGCGGGATCTGGATGTTCTTCGCGGCCATCGCCGCCAAGTCGGACGTCGAGCTGCTGAAGACGTTCGTGATGCCCGAGTACGCGCCCTACTTCATCGCCGGTGTGGCGATGTTCCTGATCTACCGGTTCGGAGTGAACTGGCTGCTCCTGGGCATCGTCGGGTTCTCCTGGCTGGTGGCCCAGAACCAGCTGCTCGGTACGAAGGACAGCTACGAGTACGGCGTCATGCACACGCTGAGCTGGTACGTCATGGCGGGCTTCTCCCTCCTGGCCTTCGGCGTGGTGCTCGCCGTGGCGATGGGCGCCTTCGACCGGATCCAGTGGAAGTGGCTCACCGTCGCCGGCGCGCTCACCTACCCCGTGTACCTGCTGCACCAGGAGATCGGCTTCGCGTTGATCCGCTGGGCCCGCAACCACGGCATGGGCATCGGAGTGACGCTGCTCGGCACGCTCGCCGCCGTACTCCTGCTGTCCTGGATCGTGCACCGGTACGCGGAGCGGCCGCTGTCGGCCCTCATGAAGCGCATGCTCGACGCCCCCGGTCTCCACCTGCCGAAAGCCGACCCGCCGGTGCGCCGACGCGCCGCGAACGAAGAACGGAAGACGATGGAAACGGCGGGTCCCGCACGATGAGCACCAGTACCGTCCCCGCCTCGACCGGCCGTCCCGCACCCGAGCGGTCCTCCGACCGAGCAGACCGGGAACGCCGCCCCGCCCGTGTGCCCGACTGGCTCTGGGCCGCCGTGCTGACCTTCCTCGTGGCCGTCGCCGGCAGCGGCAACCCGCAGCTGTGGCGCGACGAGCTGGCCAGCTGGAACGCCGCGATACGCAGCACCGGCGACCTCATAGCCATGCTGGGCCACGTTGACGCCGTCTCCGGCCTCTACTACCTGCTCCTCCACGGCTGGGTCTCCCTCTTCGGCGACTCCGCCATGATGCTGAGGATGCCGTCCGCGTTCGCCGTGGCGGGCGCGGCCGCCTTCGTCGTACTGACCGCCCGTAGGGCCTTCGACCGCCGCACCGCCGTCTTCGCGGGCCTGTTCTTCGCCCTGCTCCCGACGGTCACCCGCTACGGCCAGGAGGCCCGCTCGTACTCCTTCGCCGTGCTCGCGGCGGCCGCCGCGACCTGGCTGCTGCTGCGGGCCCTGGACCGGCCGACCGCGCGCCGCTGGGCGCCGTACGCCCTCGCGGTGGCGGTCGCCGGGCTGTTCCACATCGTCTCGCTGCTGTTCCTGCTGCCCCACGCACTGGTCGTGCTGTGGCGCTGGTGGCAGGACCGGCGCGGGCGCACCGTGGTGGCCTTCGCGGTGACGGTCGCCGTCGCCCTGGTCCCGGTGGTCCCGCTGGTGCTGCTGGGCCAGCGCCAGGTGACCCGCCAGATCAGCTGGATCAAGACCCCGCACCTGCGCGGCATCGCGGACCTCTGGAACGCCCTCTTCGGCTCCCCGCTGATCGCACTCGCCGTCGTCGCGCTCGCGCTGCTCCCCCTAGCGTGGAGCCGCGGCCGCCGGCCCGCCGTCGAGCTGCTGCTGGTCGGCGCGGTCCCGATCGCGGCCGCCTGGGTCGTCTCGCAGGGCGCCACCTCGTACTTCATGGACCGCTACCTGCTCTTCACCATGCCCGCCTGGGTGGTGCTCGCCGCCGCCGGTCTGGCGGCCCTGCGGCCCCGGCCGCTCGGCGTGGCCGGCCTCGCCGCGGTGATCCTCCTCGGCCTCCCCGACCAGCGCCAGCTCCGTACGGAGACGGTCAAGTCCGGTCGCGAGGGCCAGAAGGCCGCGGAGCTCATCACCAAGGGCTACCGGCCCGGTGACGGCTTCGTGCCGGTCAGGGGCGCCGACAGCGTGTTCATGACCGATTTCCAGGTCGAGTACTTCCTGCCGCCGAGGGTCAAGCTCCGCGACGTGTTCGCGGAGCGCACGGCCGTGGCGAACGACGACCTCTTCCCGGTGGAGTGCGAGCAGCCGGAGAAGTGCCTCGGCACCACCCAGCGGGTGTGGGTGGTCACCTGGAGCGGCACCCAGAACCCGTACCACAAGCTCCCGCAGGAGCAGGCCGCCGCGTTGGAGAAGCACTTCAAGGCGGTGCAGAAGACGAAGGTCGGCAACCTCCAGGTGACGCTGGTGGAGCGGGTCCGATAGGCCCGGTGGGTCCAGTGGGTCCGGTGGGCCCGGTGGGCCCGGTGGGCCCGGTGGGCCTACCTCCCGCAGACCACCTGGTCCCCGGTGACCACCCCGGCCGTGCCGCCCTGGTAGGGGTCCTCCGCCCGCACCGGGACCACCTTGCTGTAGTCCGCGCCCGCGATGACCAGCACCGTCCGGCCCTGGCCCGGCACTGCCCGCAGCTCGCTGCCGGGCAGTGCCGCCGAGACCGACCGGGCGGAGCGGTCCCAGCGAGGGTCGTACGTGACCACCGTGCGCCGGACCTCGCGGCCGGCGCCGTTGGCCGGGGTCCCGGTGGTGTCGAAGCCGGTGGCGCGCAGCGCGGCGTCGACCCGGCCGCCCAGCCCGTCGATCCGGCTCCCGTTCTCCACCTGCACCCGGACCTGCTGCGGCGGCACGTCCACCGGCACCGCCGCCGGCCTGGCCGCCGCGGCGGCGGTCTTCCCCGGCCGGGCGGGAGCCAGGGCCCGGTCCTCGCGCAGCGCCTCGAAGAGCTTGGCCGCCTTCGGTTCGTCCCACTTCACGGTGGAGCCGATGCCCTTGACGGGGAAGGAGGCGTCACCGATCGGCACCGAGGCGAACTCCGAGGAGGAGGGGGTGAAGTCCCGCATCGCCTGGCCGAGCGCGAGCATCTGCTCCGAGCCGAAGCCCTTGTCGGCCCGGACGGAGCCGAGCAGCGTGGAGCTGACCTCCTTGAACTTCACCGGGTTCAGCAGCACCCCGCCGCCGGTGGCCTGTTTGATCAGGGCGGCGATGAACCGCTGCTGACGCTGCATCCGGCCGAGGTCGGAGGCCCCGTCCACATGGCGCGAGCGCACGTACTGAAGGGCCTGTCCGCCGGTGAGCCGGTGGGTGCCGGGGAGCAGCTCCAGGCCGGTGTTCGGGTCGCGCATGGTCTTGGCGGTGCAGATCTCCACCCCGCCCATCGCGTCGACGGTCTTCATGAAGCTGGTGAAGTCGACCTCCAGGTAGTGGTCGATCTTCACCCGGGTCATGGCCTCGACGGTCCGCACGGTCAGCTGGGGGCCGCCCTCCGCGTAGGCGGCGTTCAGCTTCACGGGGTGGGCCTTGTGGTCCTTGCCGCTGTTGAGGTCCCGGTGCGCGGGCACCTCCGCGTAGCTGTCGCGGGGCAGGCTGATCACGCTGGCCCGTTCCCGGTCGGCCGAGAGGTGCACGAGCATGATCGTGTCCGTGCAGTGGCAGGGCGCCCCGCCGAGGTGGTACTCGCGCTTCTCCTCGGGGGTGATCTTCTCCCGGCCGTCGGTGCCCACCAGCAGGAAGTTCAGGCCGTGCCCGGCCTGCGGGCGGTTCTTCATGTCCTTGAACGGGTCCACGCGCTCGATCCCGGTGTCCAGGCCGGTCATCACGGCGTGCCCGACGGCCCCGGAGCCCAGGACGACCACCGCCAGCCCGGCCGCGATCCGCACCCCCCACCGGGGCCGGTCGTCGCCCCGGCGCCGTGCGCGCTGCGCCGGGCGCGGCCCGGCTGGACGGGGGGGACGGTGCGGGTGGGGCACGGGGGACACCTCCGCGAGGCAGCAGGGGAACGGTCGGCAAGGGCGTCGAAGCTTCGGCTGATTCGGCAGAACAGTAGGCCCATACGATCAGCGTCTGTCCGTACCGCTCACTCGGCGCGCACCCGGTTCCCCCGTACGCGGTAACGTGACACAGATACCCGACCTTGAAGGACGACATGCCCGCCCAGCAGCCCGCAGTCTCGGTGATCATGCCGGTGCTCGACGAGGAGCACTACCTCCGCGATTCCGTCCGCCACATCCTGGAACAGGAGTACGCGGGCGAGATGGAGGTGGTGATCGCCCTCGGGCCGTCCACGGACCGCACCGACGAGATCGCCGCCGAACTCGTCGCCGAGGATCCCCGCGTCCACACCGTTCCCAACCCCACCGGACGGACCCCGGCGGCGCTCAACGCCGCCATCAAGGCCTCGCGTCACCCGATCGTGGTACGCGTCGACGGCCACGGCATGCTCTCGCCGAACTACATCGCCACCGCGGTCCGCCTCCTGGAGGAGACCGGTGCGCAGAACGTCGGCGGCATCATGCACGCCGAGGGCCAGAACGCCTGGGAAGACGCCGTCGCGGCGGCGATGACCTCGAAGATCGGCGTGGGCAACGCGCCGTTCCACACGGGCGGCCAGGCCGGCCCCGCCGAGACCGTCTATCTGGGTGTCTTCCGCCGTGAGGCGCTGGAGCAGCAGGGCGGATACAACGAGGAGTTCATCCGCGCCCAGGACTGGGAGCTGAACTTCCGCATCCGCGAGGCCGGCGGCCTGATCTGGTTCTCCCCGGAACTGAAGGTCCAGTACCGCCCGCGGCGCACCGTCAAGGCACTGGCCAAGCAGTACAAGGACTACGGGCGCTGGCGCCACGTGGTGGCCCGGTACCACGCGGGCTCCATCAACCCGCGCTACCTGGCCCCGCCCACCCTGGTCTGCGCGCTGGCCGCGGGCGTGGTCGTGGGCGTGGCGGTCAACCCCCTGGGCTTCGTCCTCCCGGCCGGCTACCTCGCGGCGATCGTCGCGGGCTCGATCCCGGCGGGCAAGGGCCTGTCGCCGAAGGCCCGGGCGCAGATCCCCGTGGCCCTGGCGACGATGCACCTGAGCTGGGGCTTCGGCTTCCTGACGAGCCCGCGCGCGCTGGCGAACAAGGTCATCGCGAGCCGCCGTCCGGCGGTCCGGCGGGACTCCTCGCAGGTCTGAGACGCGGTCCGTACACGCGAGGAGGGGGCCCGGTGCGACAGCACCGGGCCCCCTCCTCCATGTGTACGGGCTACCAGGTGAAGCCGGGCTGGATCGCCATGCAGGCGCCCTCGTTGTCGCCGTTGAGGGCGTGGGCCGAGGTCGGCAGCGAGGTCGGGGCCGGCGCCGGCGGGGCCGGGGCGTCACCGGTCCGCCAGTCCTTGCCGACGTACAGGGTGATCCCGGAGACCTCGTCGGACTTCAGCACCGAGGAGGCCGGCAGGCCCAGCGCCGTGGCGACGACCGCGGCGTCGGCCGCCTGCGCGTCGTCGGCGAAACGGACCACGGTGGTGTCCTCGCCCCCGGCCGTGGCCGTGGTCTCCGAGGAGGTCTTGGTGAATCCCTTGCGGATCATCAGCGAGGCGACCTCGCTCGCCCGGCTCCTCACCTTGGCCTGGGCACCGTCCTTGCCGCTGGTGGCGTTGCGGACGAAGATCGAGATCTTCGCCGGTGCCGAGGCCGGGGCCGTGCTCGGGGACGCGGGGGACGACGGCGGCGCGGAGGCGCCCGGCGAGGGGGAGGTGCCGGCGGCCGCGGGGTCACCGGAGCCCTTGAAGTCGAGCGGTACGTCCTCGCGGACCATCTTGAACACGGCCTCGGCCGCACCCGGTTCGGGCTCGACCCGGCCCTCCTCGCGGGTGCTGTACACCCACGGCATGGTGGTCATGGTGATCCGGTTCGGCGGAACCTTCTTGAGTTCCATGCTCAGGTCGTACAGCCGGTCGATCTTGTTCAGGCCGGGGTCGACGACCATGGCCTTGATCGCGGCCTGCGCCAGGCTGTTGAGCATCACCGGGTTGCTGAGCTTGGCGTTCTTGCGGAACTCGCGGGACAGCGAGCTCATGTACTGGTGCTGCGCGTGGGTGCGGCCGATGTCGGTGCCGTCCTCGAACCCGTAGCGGGTGCGCATCCACTGCAGGGCCTGCTCGCCCTGGATCCTCGTCGTGCCCTTCGGCAGTTTCAGGCCGGAGCCCTTGCCGTCACGGGTCCGGGAGTGGACGTTCTGCTCGACGCAGACCGGGACGCCGCCGATGGCATCGGCCATCGAGACCACGCCCTTGAAGTCGATCATCATGAAGTGATCGATGGGTATCTTCGTCAGCTCGGTCCAAGCGGCGACGGTGCAGCCCGGGCCGCCGCGGTTGAGGGACTCGTTCGTCTGGACGAGCCGGGTGCTGGCCGGGTGCACCTTGCCGTTCGGCTCGGTGCACTTGGGCATCATCAGCAGGGTGTCGCGCGGCATCGAGACCACCGACATGTTGCTGCGGTCCGCGGACAGGTGCAGCAGCATCTGCACGTCCGCGAGGGGCGGGCCGTCGAAGGTTTCCGTGGCCCCGCCGAGCGCCTGGTTCGCCTCGTCGTTGCGGGCGTCCGAGCCGATGAGGAGGATGTTCAGCGGGGTCTGCCCGAAGGCGTTGGGCTTGGAGCCGCCCAGCTTGTTCTCGCCGAGGTTCAGCGCATCCGTCCTGATGCTGCCGTTGAGGTGGCGGTAGTACAGGTATCCGGCCGCCGCCGTCCCGAGTATGAGGAAGGCCAGCACGGAGGACGCCCAGCGCAGCACGCGTCGGCGACCCCGCCTGGAGCCGCGGCCGCCGTCCGCGCGCCGGCTCCTGCGCGAGCCGCCCCGTGGTGGGGGCACCGTGCCGGACGAGCTCGCCCCGCCGCCGGATATGTCACCGGCGGACTGGGCGGTCGCCCCCTCCCCCCGCACGCTGCTACGCCTCACGTGTTCCCCCTAGAAGAATCCTGATTACTCGGCATTGTGCCGGTATGACCGGCTACGGCCCGTTATTTGGCGCAGACTGCCTTGTCGGCCTGTGCCTGCTGTACGTCTTCCGGCAACTGCTGCGGGGCGGCCGGCGCCAGCGGGGCGCCCGGCTGCTGGAAGTCCGACCCGAGCGTCAGCTTCATCGGCGTCCTGGCCGCAGCGTCGGTGGTGCCCATCTTCATCGCCGTGGCGGGCAGCCCCATCATGTCCGCCAACGCCCGGGCCTGGTCGGCCTGGTTGGGGGCGTACTCCAGTTGCGTGGCACCGACCTTCGCGGGCGCGTTGCCCCCGCTGCTCGTCTTGAGCACGCCCTTGGTGTTCTGCAGCCAGGTGAGCGTCGTGGACGCCGCGCCCTTGGTTCCGCTTCCGTTGTACACAACCACTCTGATGTCGCCGGCGGGCGACCGGTTCCCTTGCAGGAGCGCGTCCTGCTTGGCCTTCGCCTGCGCGTCGGCGGCCTGCTTGGAGGCCTTCTCCTGCTTCTCGACCTCCGTGAGCGAGACGTCTCCCCGGATCATCTGCAACAGAGGGTCGGCCAGTGCCCGATTGACCACGACGGTCGCCTTGACCTTCTCGGCGGGGTTGTCCAGCACGGGCAGGGTGGTGAAGGTGATGTTCTTGAGGTCTATGTCCTTCAACTCGCCCGCGAGGTCGGTGAGTTTCTTGATGGATCCCAGACCCTGGTCCACGGTCAGCGACTTGGTGGCCGCCTCCGCGAGGGAGAAGAACTTCTTCGGGCTGGTCAGCGTTTCCTTCGACTTCATCTCGCGCATCATCGAGCCGAGGAACTGCTGCTGGGTCTTGATCCGGTCCAGGTCGCTCTCGTTGCCGAAGGCGTGCCGGGTCCGTACGAAGGCCAGCGCGTCCTCGCCCTGCAGCCGGTGCTCGCCCTTGTCGAGCTTCAGCTTGGAGTCCTTGTCGTCGACGGCCTTGTCCAGGCACACGGGCACCCCGCCGACCGCCGTGCTCAGCGTCTTCACGGCGTTGAAGTCGACCATCATGAAGTTGTCGACCTCGATGCCGGTGAGCTCCGTCACCGTGCGCATCGTGCAGCCCGCGTCGCGACCCTCCTGGCCCAGGCTGGTGTTGAAGCGCGTGCCCTTCGTGCCGCGGATCTCCTTCGTCGTCCCGTCGGGCTGCTTCGTCGGGCAGTTCGGGATGTCGGTGATCAGGTCGCGCGGGATGGACAGCGCGGTGGCGTTGCTGCGGTCCTTGGCGATGTGGAACAGGATCGTGGTGTCGGCGTGGCCGACGCTGTCCTTGTCCCCGTAGCCCTCGTTGCCGGCGCCGCTGCGCTTGTCGGTGCCGATGACCAGGATGTTGATCGCCTGGTCCTTCTTGAAGCCGCCCGTGCCGCCCACGATGGTGGTGACGTTGAGGTTGCCGTTGAGGTGGTCGTAGTAGAGGTAGCCCGCCGTGGCGCCGCCGACCAGCAGCAGCGCCAGCGTCGCGCTGGTGATGAGCAGGGCCTTCTTGCGGCGTCCGCCGCCTCCGCCGCCGCCGCCCCTGCGGGAGCGCCCGCCGCGACGGCCCCCGGGGGGAGCGTCACCGCGCCGGGGCTGGGGTACGGAAGGGGAGGTCGCGGGCTCGGGGCGCGAGGGGGCCGAGCGGGATCTGCGTGGTGCGGCGACTCTGGGCCTCTGCTGCGCTGCGGAGTCACCCGATCGCAGCTCGTAGTGGCCGGTGCGGGGGTTCAGTACCCACTGGTCTGCGGGGTCGATCTCGTCGGCCCGCCCACGGCTTTGCGCATCCACGGTTGCTCGAATCCTCCGTCGGTGCCTCGCGAGGCGCCTCCCCCAAGGCGCCCGGTCAACGTCCGGCTGCAGGTGCCCGACCTCTGGTCCGGCCGGGGCACCGGATCGCTCACCTTATCCGTCGGATTCGACTGCAAACCATGCCGGTGATGAATTCCACTGGCCTTATAACGGGGCGAAACCCCCATCCCGCTCGGTTCGGTCCCCGGCTTTGGGATTGCTTTACCGGCAGTCGGCGGTGCCCGCCGTCGTCCCCGTGAAGGTGGGGGCGGGCGTGGGCGTGGCTTCGGTTCCCTCGCGGACCCGGCCCGTGGAAGACCCGCTTTCGGCGGTCTGCGTGGGCTCGATCCCGTCCCCGGTGCCGGTTTCGTCCCCCACCTCGTCGCCGGTGGTCTCGGTCTCGGGCTTCGGCGGGGTGATCGTCACCGGCTCGTCCGTGCGCAACTGCTGGAACAGCCGGTCGGCGTCCGCCCGGACGAGTTCGTCCCGGTTCGGATCGGCGGCGTACGGACGGCGGGGCACGGTCAGGAACTTGACCTGATCGGTCGGTATGTCCCGTACGCCCCGTACCAGTTCGTACAGTCCGCGCAGCGAGGCCAGCCCCGGGTCCGTGGTCACCGAGGAGGTCGCCGCGTCCAGCAGCGGGTACAGCCGGGCCGGATTGAGCAGGACCCCGTTGCTCTGCACCTTCTTGACCAGCGAGCCGAGGAACTGCTGCTGGCGCTCCATCCGTTCCGTGTCGCTGCCGTTGCCCAGGCTGTACCGGGCCCTGACGTAGCCGAGCGCCTCCTCGCCCCGCAGGGTCTGCCGCCCGGCGGGCAGCTTCAGATGGGCCTCGGCGTCGTCCATCGGGCGCTTGAGGCAGACCTCCACCCCGCCGATGGCATCGACCATCTGCTTGAACCCGCCGAAGTCGATCACCATGTGGTGGTCGATGCGGATCCCGGTGAGGTTCTCCACCGTACGGACCGTGCAGGCGGCCCCGCCCCACTGGAAGGCCCAGTTGAACTGGGCGAACCGCTCACTGGTTCGGGTGCCGTCCGCCTGGAGGCAGGCGGGGATGTCCGTCATCAGGTCCCGGGGTATCGACACCGCGGTCGCGCTCTTCCGGTCCGCCGGCAGGTGCAGCAGGATCGTGGTGTCCGAGCGCTGGGTGCCCCGGTCCTGTCCGTAGCGGGCGTTGGCCTTGCCCGAGCGCGAGTCGGAGCCGATCAGCAGGATGTTCTGGGAGCCGGTCGTGAGGTGCGCCGGGCGTTCGCGCTCGTAGCGCTCCAGCTCCGCCGCCGCCGACGTGTCCTCGGTTATGTTCCCGTCGAGCTTGTTGTAGAGCCACCAGCCGGTGGCCGTTCCCGCCAGCACCAGCAGCGCCACCCCGAGACCGGCCCAGCGCAGCAGCCGGCGCCTGCGGCCGCGGCCGTGGCCCGGGCCGTGGCCGCGGCCGGGCTGCCGGCCCGCGCCCTCGCCCGAGCCCTGGTCCTGGCCCCGGTCCCGACGGGTCCTCGGGTCGTCTCCGGACGCTCCCGTCCCGCCGCCCGGTATGCCTGCGCTGTCCGTCACGGGCGTCCGTCCCCTCGCCGTTGCGACAACCAGCCGTACGGGTGAGCACGGCCACTGCCGATCCTGCCCCCGGGCCGCCGGAGCAGCCTGGGGGCAGGGGCGTGTCTAGGGCCATGTGGGTGACAGATCGCCCGGCGCCGCCGTCCCGCCGTGCGGGTGACGGCTCAGAGCGTGTGGGTGACGCGTTCGCTCTCCACCCGCTGGGCGAGCGCCTCCGGCGACAGCCGGTCCAGGTTCCGGCACAGCACCACGGACCCGCCCGAGGCCAGCGCCGCGTACAGCCCGGCCGACAACCCCTCCCAGGTGTCGTAGCCGAGCCCGGTCAGCACCCGCGAACCCGCGCCGAGGCCGAGCTTCACCGCGTCCTCGCGGGCCCGCGCGGTCAGCTCCGCGTACGAGAGCTCCTCACCGCCGACCACCAGCCCCGGGCCGTCCGCGTCGACGGGGGCGAACGGCGCGAACCGGTCGCCCTGCCCCGGCACCTCCACCGCGTAGTCGGCGAACCCGGCCGGCGGCTGCGGGAACCTTCCGCCCAGCGGCCGCAGCGCCAGCGCCACGCGCTCGCCGGAACAGGCCCGTGCCTCCTCCAGGGAGTCGGGCCCGCTCACGACGAGATCCGCGCCGGCCGGGTCCCCGCCCACCTCGGCGACGACTCCGACCGACGCGCAGGCCAGCAGCCACACGGCGCTCTGCCAGTGCGCCGGGAGCAGCAGCGCGAGGCGGTCACCGGGCTCGGCGCCCAGGTCGCCCTGGAGCAGATTCGAGGTCTTGGCCACCCAATTGGCGAAGGTGGCCACGGACAATTCGACGCGCTCGCCCGTGGCGTCGTCGTAGAACGTGACGAGCGGGCGGCCCGGATCGGCGGCGAGCGCGGATCGCAGCAGGTCGGCAGGGGTGCGGTCAGTGGAGTTCACGCACCGAAGCGTACGCGGGCCCGTCCCCCGTACGGCCGTCACTTGATCCACCGTACGGGGGAGAGGCACCACGGGCCGCATCGGACGGTGCGTCAGTTCTCGGATGGCGCCGCACGGTGAGCGTGCCCACCATCCTTTCCATGCGTGGATTCCTTGCTTCCTCGATCGGCGTCGCGACGGCAGCCGCCCTGGCCCTGCCCCTCGTGCTCCCCACCCCAGCCCTGGCGGCCGTGTCCCCGGACGCGGCCGCCGCACCCGTGACCCCCGCCGGGTCCACCCAGTCGCTGCCGCTCGCCCCCACCGGGCCGGGCACCGCGGACCGCGGCCCCGGTGTCCCCGGCATGAGCGCCTCGCCCCGCCTCCCCGAGACCCGTGGCCTGGCCGCACGCGACGTCAAGACGTTCTCGCTGGTCGGCGTCGTCTGGGACGACGTCACCACCCAGCTCCACGGCCGGGTCCAGGTCCGCACCCGGTCCACGGCCACCGCGGCCTGGTCCGACTGGCAGGACGTCGAGACCCACAACGGCGAACACGCCGCCGACCCCGACGCGGTGGAACGCGGCTCCGGCCGCGTCCGCGGCGCCACCGCCCCCCTGTGGGTCGGCGAGTCCGACGGCGTGGAGGTCCGCGTCCAGGCGGAACCGGGCGCCGGGGCCGCCACCCGCGCGCCCGGCGGCCGGCTGCCGTCCGGCCTGCGCATCGAACTGGTCGACCCGGGCCGGTCCGCACCCGGCACCGGACCCGACGGCAAGAACGGCCGCCCCGTCGGCGACGACAAGGGCGAGGTGGTGGTGCCGGGCATGACGATGGAGATGGCCGAGTCCTCCGCCGCGAACGTCCCGCACGCCCCGCTCGGCGCGAACGAGATCACCGCCCTCGACAAGGCCGACTCCACGGCCGACGCGGTCTTCGCGAGCGACGGCGACCTCTCCGAGGCCGCCGCCCCCTACATCGGCCCGCGCCCGCGCATCGTCACCCGCAAGGGGTGGGGCGCGGACGAGAGCCTGCGCGAGCCCGGCTTCGTCTACACGAACACGGTCAAGGCGGCCTTCGTCCACCACAGCGCCTCCGGCAACAACTACGACTGCAAGGACGCCCCGGCGGTGCTGCGCAGCCTGTACCGCTACCACGTGGTCAGCAGCGGCTGGCGCGACATCGGCTACAACTTCGCCGTCGACAAGTGCGGCACGGTGTACGAGGGCCGTGCGGGCGGGGTCTCCAAGCCGGTGATGGGCGCGCACACCATGGGCTTCAACACCGACAGCATGGGCATCGCCGTCATCGGCACGTTCACCTCCACGAACCCGCCGAAGGCCGCCCTCGACGCGGTGTCCCGCCTCACGGCCTGGAAGCTGGGCCTCTTCGGCGCGGACCCGCGGGCGAAGACGACCCTGAAGTCGGGCGGCGGCAACCGCTTCCCGAAGGGCCAGTCGGTCAAGCTCAACGTCATCTCGGGCCACCGCGACGGCTTCGCCACGGAATGCCCGGGCAAGCGGCTGTACGACCAACTCCCCCCGACCCGCACCACCTCGGCCAAACTCCAGGGCCGCCCGTAGCCCCCGGCGGTCGGTCGGGCGTCGGCGCCGCTGCGGGGGCTCCGCCCCCGAACCCCCGCGCCTCAAACGCCGGCGAGGCTGGATGGTGCCGGCCTGCCCGAGCCCTTTCAGCCCCGCTGGCATATCCAGCCTCGCCGGCGTTTGAGGCGCGGGGTCCGGGGCGGAGCCCCGGGGAACAGGGGGCACCTCCCAGCGGTAGCTGGGGGCGGAAGGGCGGGTAGGGGAGTGCTCCGCGCAGCGGTACCCCGGGGGTGGCCCGCACGTGAGGGGCCGTCGGGGTCGGGCGCGCGGCGGGGCACCTCCTCGGGCGTCGAACGGTTCGAGGGGGTGAAGAGGGGAAGCGGGGTGCGTTCGACGCCCTGCGGGGGCGCCCCACCGCACACCCGACCCCGACGGCGCGGGAGCACGGGGGCGCGGGGACACCCCGGCGGGACGGTACGGGGCCACGGGGGCGCCCCGACGTGCCGGTGGCGGTCGGGAGTGGTGGGGCGGGGGCTACGCTCAGAGGCATGGCCGGCCGCTTCGACCCCCTCACCCGCACCGCAGTCCGCGGCGGCCGCACCCACGTCCCCGCAGGGCAGGGCCGAGCGGTGGGGTCCGGGGCCGCCAAGGCCCGGGTGTGGACGCCCGAGGGACCCGTGGACCTCGGCCTCACCCTCGGCCCCCTCAGGCGCGGCCCCGCCGACCCCACCTTCCGCACCACACCCGACGGCTCCGTGTGGAAGGCCTCCCAGACCCCCCAGGGCCCGGCCACCCTCAGGGTCGCGGCAGCGGGGAGTGCGATCCACGCCGAGGCCTGGGGGCCCGGCGCCGACTGGATGATCGAGCAGCTGCCCGCCCTCCTCGGCGCCGGCGACGACCCGGCCGCCTTCGTCCCCCGCCACCGCCTCGTGCACGCCAGTCACCGCCGCCGCCCCGGCCTGCGCCTGACCCGCACCGGGATGGTCCTGGAGTCGCTGATCCCGGTGATCCTGGAACAGAAGGTCACCACCGACGAGGCCTACCGCGCCTGGCGCCGCCTCGTACGGCAGTACGGCGAGCCCGCCCCCGGCCCGGAGCCGGTGCGGGCGCTGGACCTGTACGTCATGCCCACCGCCCCCACCTGGGCCAAGATCCCCTCCTGGGACTGGCACAAGGCCGGGGTCGACGCGAAGCGCTCCTCGACGATCCTGCGCGCCGTCCGCGTCGCGCCCCGCCTGGAGGAGGCCGCCGCCATGGAGCTCCCGCGGGCAACGGCCCGGCTGGAGGCCGTCCCCGGCATCGGCCCGTGGACCTCCGCCGAGACGCTCCAGCGCAGCAACGGCGACCCGGACGCCGTCACCACCGGTGACCTCCACCTGCCCGGCATCGTGGGCTACGCCCTCGCGGGCGACCGCGACGCCGACGACGCCGTCATGCTGGAGCTCCTCGCCCCGTACGCGGGCCAGCGCCACCGCGCCGCCCGCCTGATCCTCCTCGCAGGGCACACCCCGCCCCGCCGTACCCCCCGGATGCCCCGCGGGGACATCGGGCGGCTTTAGGGCCTGTCCGGGGGCTCAGCGGACCTCGATGAAGTCCTCCGGGTCCCGCTCGGCCCGCTCGGCCGGAGCCGCGGCGGGGTGGCCGACGGCCACCGCTCCCATCGGGTCCCAGTCCTGCGGCAGCCCCAGTACCTTGCGCACCACGTCCCGGCAGAACATCGTCGAGGACACCCACGCCGATCCCAGCCGCTCCCCGGCCAGCGCGACCAGCAGGTTCTGCACGCCCGCGCCCATCGCGACGACGAACATCTCCCGCTCGGCGGCGTCCCGCCGCGCGTGCCCGTAGTCGTGCGCGCCGTCCGTCACCAGGCACGGAACCACCAGGTAGGGGGCCTTGCGCAGGACGTCCCCGCGCCGGACGCGCTTGGCGATGGACTCCTGCGACTTGCCGTCCCGGCGCAGGTCCGCGATCCACGCGTCCCGCATGGCGTCGAGGAGCTCGGTCCGGGACCGCTCCGACTCCAGCAGTACGAAGCGCCACGGCGTGGTGTGGTGCGGGGCCGGGGCCGTCACCGCCGCGGCCACCGCGCGGCGGACCGCGCCCGGGTCCACCGGCTCGGCGGTGAAGGCCCGTACCGTACGGCGCTGGGTCACGGCCTCCCGTACCGCCTCCGAGGTACCCAGGCGGAACATGTCGTCGGCGGGGACCCGCACCAGGTCCCGGGCCGTCGAGTCCTCGCCCAGGACGTGGCCCAGTCCGCGCACGACGGCCACCGGGAGGCCGGCAGACTTGCCCTTGACCAGGTCGCCCGCCGCGGCCAGCTCGTCCGCCGTGGCCACTATCGTCGCGCTCAGCGGATTGCCGTGGGAGTCCGTCCCGCCGCGCAGGTCGTCGAGGACGCGTACGCCGGCCGAGCCGATCGCGACGTCCGTCAGCCCGGTCCGCCACGGCCGCCCGAAGGTGTCCGTCACGATGACGCCCACGTCCACGGACAGGGCGTCGCGGACGCCCGCGCGGATCGCGGCGGCCGAGGCGTCCGGGTCCTCGGGGAGCAGCAGCACCGTTCCGGGGGCGGTGTTGGAGGCGTCGACCCCGGCAGCGGCCATCACCAGGCCCTGCCGGTTCTCGACGATGCGCAGGGGGCCGCGGCGCGCCACGACCCGTACGGTCTCCGCGTCGATCGCCGCCTCGCGGGAGTCGGCCTCCACGACGCGGCCCTCGGCCTTGGAGACGATCTTCGAGGTGACCAGCAGGACGTCCCCGTCCCGCAGGTCGGGGGCGGCCGTCGTGATCAGCTTCGCCAGGTCGTCACCGGGCCGGACCTCCGGGATCCCGGCGACGGCGCGGACCTCGTACGAGGGGCCCGTCACCGGGAGGCCTCGGCCAGCTCCAGCGCGGCGCGGGCCATCTCCGCGGTGGCCGCCAGGTCGGTCATCATCAGCGGCACCGCGCGGCAGGTGATCCCGGCGGCCTCCACCTCGGCGACCGCGTCCGCGTCGGCGGAGTCCACGAGCCAGCCGTCGAGCAGCCCGGTCCCGTAGTGCAGGGCGACGGCGGCGGCCGTGGACTCGACGCCCACCGCGGCCAGCACCTTGTCGGCCATCCCGCGCACGGGCGCGCCCCCGACGATGGGGGAGAGGCCCACGACGGGGGCGGGGGCGGAGGCCACGGCCTCCCGGATGCCGGGGACGGCGAGGATCGTGCCGACCGAGACCACCGGGTTGGAGGGCGGGAAGAGGATCACGTCGGCGGAGGCGATGGCCTCCAGCACGCCGGGCGCGGGCTTGGCCTGGTCGGCCCCGACGGGGACGACGGCCTCCGCGTCCACCGAGGCGCGCAGCCGGACCCAGTACTCCTGGAAGTGGATGACGCGGCGCTCGCCCGTTTCGGCGTCGGTGATCGCGACGTGGGTCTCGACCCGGTCGTCGCTCATGGGCAGCAGTCGCACCCCGGGCTGCCAGCGGTCGCAGAGGGCCTCGGTGACGGCGCTCAGGGGGTAGCCGGCGCCGATCATCTGCGTGCGGACGATGTGCGTGGCGAAGTCGCGGTCGCCGAGGCCGAACCAGGTGGGTCCGACCCCGTACGCCGCGAGTTCCTCCTTGACGGTGAAGGACTCGTCGGTACGGCCCCAGCCCTGGCTCTCGTTGATGCCACCGCCGAGGGTGTACATCACCGTGTCCAGATCGGGGCACACCTTGAGCCCGAACAGGTGAATGTCGTCACCGGTGTTGCCGATGACCGTGATGTCCGCGTCGGGGACTGCCGACTTGAGTCCGCGGAGGAACCGGGCGCCGCCTATACCGCCGGCCAGAACAACAATGCGCATGCACCGCAGTCTGTCAGGCCCGCCGAGGTCAGGCGGGTACGGACTCGGTTTCCGCGGGGGAGCAGTGGTGCATCGGCATCTCGGTGAGGCCGGGGAAGTAGACGTGCAGGCTGACCGCGCCGTCGAGGGTGTCGTTGACGACCTCGTGGGCCTGGCCGGGGGCGAGGACGCGCTGCGCGCCGGGGCCGTGGGTGAGCGTGCCGCGGGTGGTGTGCTCGGTGAGCTCGCCCTCCAGGACGGTCAGTACTCCGGAGGAGGCGCCGTGGTCGTGCAGGCCGCTGCCCTGGCCGGGCACCCAGCTCAGGAGCCAGACCTCGTAGCCGGGGCCGGTGCGCAGTCGGTGGTACCAGCGCGTGGTGGCGTCGTACTGGACGAGGTGTTCCCAGGAGCCGCGGTCCTCGGCGATGGAGCGGGCGAGGCCGACGAACTCGGCGACGGTGGTCGGGTGTTCGCGGGCGGGCTGGAGGAGGTGCTGGACGGCGAGGATGTCGCCGGCGATCTGGAGGTCGCTCTCGACGGTGGCCGCGGGGCTGTTGGTGGTGGCGGTGCTGTTCATCGTGGGGGAAGTCCTCGACGGATGTCAGTGGTGCTGGCGGTCGCTGTGGGGGTGGCCGGAGCCCAAGGGGAGCGGACGCTCCTGGGGCATCAACAGCTGCAACAGCAACAGCGAACCTGGGCAGCGCACAGGAACCCACGAATGGGGGTCCGGGTGGTGGCTGCGGGCGCTGACATGCGAACAAGGAGAACGGGTCAGAGGTCGGACTGTCAACCCAATGTCCGGAATGGGGCAAAAGTTTCACCTCATCCGGTTACTGTGTGCGGAGAAAGGTTTGTGCACTCGACGGCAGGGGATGTGGCGCTGTGCCGGGCCCAAATCCGGTGCGTCTAAACCAGGATGCGCGATCTCGTGATCGGACTGTGATCTACGCCGCTTCTTTGGCCGGATCGCAACCACACCGCTGAGTGACACGTCGATTCCGGGTGAAGACGGGCATCGCGTGACGCCTGTGGCATGTGTCACGATTTTTGGCGATATGAACACTTTCTGCATACGCTTGGTTCCGCAGAGTGAATAAGGGGCCCAATAGCAGATCTCGGCTTGACTGCCCCGGAGCACCGCACTTGTAATTTCACTCGTGTCGTTACGTAGCGATGAGTGACGACATGACCACGGGGACGCACAAACAGAGCGAGGGGCGCACATGACCGAGCTGTTTCAGGAACTGCTGGTCGAGGAGGCGGACGAGGAGCTCGGATGGCAGGAGCGCGCGTTGTGCGCCCAGACCGACCCCGAGTCCTTCTTTCCCGAGAAGGGCGGCTCCACCCGCGAGGCCAAGAAGGTCTGCCTGGCCTGCGAGGTCCGCTCCGAATGCCTTGAGTACGCCCTCGCCAACGACGAGCGATTCGGCATCTGGGGCGGTCTGTCCGAGCGTGAGCGGCGCCGTCTGAAAAAGGCCGCCGTCTAGCCGTCCGGCCATCCGTTCGACCGGCCGCCCGACCCACTGGTCCGACCACCGGCCCGACCGCCGGTTCCCGGGCCCGGAAGCGCCGCCCGACCGGCACCTTCCACGCATCACCCGACATATCGCACGCGTATCGCACGACGTACCGCAGGGCATATCGGTCGCACGGCCGACACGGCACCCGGCACGGCAAGAGCACCGCACACGGTCCGCCTCCCGCACCTTCCCCGCAGGAGGCGGACCGTCGCTTTGCCAGCCGTTAGGGTGGGGCGCTGTCCAGCAGCCTCCGAGGGCACACCACCCCCGGACCCCCGGCCGGAGGGCCCGTACCGCGATGTCCCTGCACAGCCAGTCGGCGGCCTCCCACCAGGCCCCCGCCACCCCCGAGTTCCCCCGGCACGTCGTCACCGCGGTCCTCGTCGCCCACGACGGCGCCCGCTGGCTGCCCCGGACCCTCGCCGGCCTGCTCGGCCAGGAACGTCCCGCGCAGAACCACGTCGCCGCCGACACCGGCAGCGCCGACGAGTCCGCGCGGCTCCTCACCGAAGCCTTCGGCGACGACCGCGTCCTGCACCTCGCCCGCCGCACCGGATTCGGCGCCGCCGTCGACGAATCCGCCCGCACCGCCGGCACCCTCACCCCCGAGGACCTGCCCTACCTCAAGCGCCCCAGCGGCTGGGACCCCGTCAGCCGCACCTGGCGCGACGACAACTACGACCTCCCCGAACTCCCGCACGGCGAGCCCGTCCAATGGCTCTGGCTGCTCCACGACGACAGCGCCCCCGAACCGGACGCCCTCGCCGAACTGCTGCGCGTCGCCGACGAGAACCCCGAAGCCGCCGTCATCGGCCCCAAGCTGCGCGGCTGGTACGACAAGAAGCAGCTGCTCGAAGCCGGCGTCAGCATCGCCCGCAGCGGCCGCCGCTGGACCGGACTCGACCGTCGCGAACAGGACCAGGGCCAGCACGACCAGGTCCGCCCCGTCCTCTCCGTCTCCACCGCCGGCATGCTCGTACGCCGCGACGTCTACGACGACCTCGGGGGCTTCGACCGCCGCCTGCCCCTCATGCGCGACGACGTCGACCTGTGCTGGCGCGCCCAGAGCGCCGGCCACACCGTCCTCGTCGCCCCCGACGCGATCATGCGCCACGCCGAGGCCTCCGCCCGCGAACGCCGCACCGTCGACTGCGCCGGCCGCAGCGCGACCAGCCCGCACCGCGTCGACAAGGCCGGCGCCGTCTACACGATCCTCGCCAACAGCTCCGGCCGCGCCCTGCCGTACGTCCTGCTCCGCGTGCTCCTCGGCACCGTCCTGCGGACCCTCGCCTACCTCATCGGCAAGGCCCCCGGACAGGCCGTCGACGAGATCACCGGCCTCCTCGCCACCCTGCTGCGCCCCGGCCGGATCCTCGCCGCGCGGGCGCGCCGCCGCCGCCCCGTGGTCCCCGCGGCCGAACTGCGCCCCCTCTTCCCGCCGCCCGGCGCCTCCCTGCGGGCCAACGCCGAACAGCTCGCCGGCTACTTCGGCGACGCCCGCGGCTCCGACTCCGTCCCCGCCGGCCGGCACGGCGGCGGCAGCATCCTGACCGCCCCCGGAGAGGACGGCGACTACCCGGTGGCCGAGGAGCGGTTCGCGCGCCTCAAGCGGATCGCCCGCAACCCCGCCCCCGCCCTCTTCGCCGTCCTCCTGCTCGTCTCCCTCGCCGCCTGCCGCGCCCTGATCGGCGGCGGCTCCCTGATGGGCGGCGCCCTGCTGCCCGCCCCCGACGGCGGCGCCGACCTCTGGCGGGCCTACACCGCCGGCTGGCAGCCCGTGGGGACCGGCACCACCGCCTCGGCGCCCCCCTACCTCGCCGTCCTCGGCGGCCTCGCCACCCTGCTGTTCGGATCCACCCAGGCCGCCCTGACCCTGCTGCTCGTCGGTTCCGTCCCGCTGGCCGGGCTCACCGCCTACTTCGCCTCCCGGCCGCTCGTCGAATCCCGGCTGCTGCGCGCCTGGGCCGCAGTCGCCTACGCCTTCCTGCCCGCCGTCACCGGAGCCCTCGCCGGCGGCCGCCTCGGCACCGCCCTGCTCGCCGTCCTGCTGCCGCTCATCGCCCGCTCCGCCGTATCCGCCTTCGCGCTCGGCGGGGCCTCCGACAAGACCGAGGACCCCGAGCGGCGCGGCACCTGGCGCGCGGTGTGGACGTACACCCTCCTCCTGACGCTGGCCACCGCCTTCACCCCCGTCGTCTGGCCGCTCGCCGCCGTCCTCGGCGTCGCCGCGCTGGTACGGCGCCGGGCGCAGTGGAAGACGTACGGACCGCGGCTGCTCGCCGCCCTCGCCGTTCCGGTCCTCGTCCTCGCCCCCTGGTCGCCGGCCCTGTTCCTGCACCCCGGCCGGCTCCTCGACGAGGCCGGGCTTCCGTACGGAGCCGGCTCCGCGAGCGGCCTCGACCTCCTCGGCATCAGCCCCGGCGGCCCCGGTACCGGCGCCGGCCTGCTCCTGATCGGCATCGTCCTCGCCGCACTCGCCGCCCTGCTGCGCACCGACCGGCGGTTCGCCGTCCGCGCCGCCTGGGCCGCAGCCCTGGCCGGCCTGGCCCTCGCCGTCCTCCTCAACCGCGGCGCCTGGGCCGGACCGGCCACCCTCGTGTACGGCCTCGGGCTCCTCGCCGCCGCAGCGGTCGGCGCGGACGGCGCCAGGGAACGCGTCGCCGCCCGCAGCTTCGGCTGGCGCCAGCCGCTGGCCGCGCTGATCGCGCTCGCGGCCGCCGCGGGCCCGCTGTTCGCCGCGGCCACCTGGATGGTCGCGGGCGCCGACGGCCCGCTGGAGCGCCGCGACCCGGTGCAGGTCCCGGCCTTCGTCGCCGACGCCGGCGGGGACGACAACCAGACCCGCACGCTGGTCCTCGGCCTCGACGCCGCCAAGGGCGTCTCCTACAGCCTCGTGCGCGGCCCCGGCGGACGGCTCGGCGACGCCGAGATCACCAGCGCGAGCGGCGGCGACCGCCGCCTCGACAAGGTCGTCTCCAACCTCGTGGCCGGCTCCGGCGCCGACCAGTCAAGCCAGCTCAGCGCCTACGCCATCCGCTTCGTCATGTTCCGCCCCGGCGGCCCCGAGGAGATCCGCCGCGTCCTCGACGCCACCCCGGGCCTCAGCCGCCGCCACCAGCAGGACGGCACCGCGCTGTGGGGCGTCGAGCCCTGGCTGCCCCGCGCCGTCATCGTCTCGGCCAAGCAGGGCGAGGCCCCGATCCCGGTCGCGGCGGGCCCCGTCGAGATCCACGGCACCAAGATCCCCGCCGGCGAGACGGGCCGCGTGCTGCGCATCGCCGACCGCGCCGACGCGGGCTGGCGGGCCACCCTCGACGGCAAGCCCCTCAAGACCAAGACCGTCGACGGCTGGGCACAGGGCTTCGAGCTCCCCGCCGCGGGCGGCCGCCTCGACCTCGTCCACGAGGCCTCGTTCGTACGGACCGCCTGGCACTGGGCGCAGGGCCTGCTCGCGCTGCTGCTCCTGGTGATGGCGCTGCCCGGGCGCCGGGCCAGCCTCGACGACGACCTGCCGGAGGAGGAGGCCCCCGCCGCCGAGTCCGCGGGCGAGGGCCGCCGTGCCCGCCGCCTGCGCGCGGAGGCCGAGCAGGCGCCCGCCCCGGTGGAGGCGGCGGCCGTCGCCGACCCGTACGCGGAGATCCCCGCGCAGCCGGCGTACGGCGAGGACGCGTACGCGTACCAGACGTACGGCGACCAGAGCGGCTACACGTACGACCAGTCGCAGTCGCAGCAGCAGCCGTACGAGCCCTACCCGGCGTACGACCAGCAGCACCCGCAGCCCCAGCAGGCCTACGAGGACCCGTACCCGCAGCAGTACCCCCAGTACGAGCAGCCGTACGAGCCCTTCGACGCCTTCCGGCAGCACGACCCCCACGCACAGCACGACCCGCGTCCCGACGGGAGCCACCAGCAGTGAAGCAGCGCGCACCCCTGACGCTCGCGGCCGTGACCGCGGCCCTCGCGGCCCTCACCGGCATCGCCTCCCTCACCGCGCCCGACCCCGGCGCGAAGCCCGCCGACGGCAAGACGGCGGCCGCCGCCGCCCGGATGCCGGTCGAACGCTCCCTGCTGGTGTGCCCGGCGCCGAGCTCCTCCGACATCGCCGACACCACCTACACCGCCTTCACCCCGGCCGCCGCCAAGGCCTCCGGAGACGGCAAGGGCGTGGCCCGGCTGCTCGGCGCCACCAAGGACGCCAAGCCCGTACTGGAGTCCAAGGAGCCCGGCAAGCCCGTCGGGGCCACCGCCACCGGGGCGGAGGCACCCGCGCTGACGGGCAGCGCCGAGGGCGCCCTCGCCCCCGGCTGGACGGCGCAGCTGACCACCAAGGTCTCGGTCGGCCGGGCCCGCGGCGTCCTCGGAACCGCCTGCACGGCGCCCGGAACCGACTTCTGGTTCCCCGCGGTCAGCACGGCCAAGGGCCGCGAGGACTTCGTCCACCTCGTCAACCCGGACGACGCGGCCGCCACCGTCGACATCAAGCTGTTCGGCCCGGACGGGCTCGCCAAGTCCGACGCGGGCGTCGGCGAGAGCATCCGGGTCGACCCCAAGTCCAGCAGGACCGTCTCCCTCGCCACCCTCGTCCCCGGCATCCAGCTCGCGGACGCCACCGCCCACGTCACCACCCGGGCGGGCCGCGTCGGCGCCACCGTGCAGGTCGCCGAGGAGGGCGTCGGAGCCGACTGGCTGCCGGCCTCCACCGACCCGGCGGGCTCCCTGGTGCTGCCGGGCATCCCCGCGGACGCCACGTCCGTACGGCTCGTCGCGTTCGTACCCGGCGAGCAGGACGCGGACCTCAAGCTGCGCCTCGCCGCCCCGGGCGGCGCCATCAGCCCGGCGGGCAACGAGCAGCTGCACGTCAAGGCGGGCATGACCGCCACCGCCGACCTGGCGGACGTCACCCGGGGCGAGCCCGGCTCGCTGCTGCTGACCCCGGCGGACCCCAAGAAGACCGCCCCGGTGGTCGCCGCGGTCCGCGTGGTCCGCGGCACCGGCGCCAAGCAGGAACTGGGCTTCGTACCGGCCGCCGGCCCGGTCGGGACACGGGCGACGCTGGCCGACAACCGGCCCGAGGAGAACACGACCCTGCTGTCCCTGACGGCCCCGGGCGCCGACGCCAAGGTCAAGGTCACGGCCTCGCCGGGCACCGGCGGGGGCGAGCCCGCCTCCAAGGAGGTCACCGTCAAGGCCGGCACCACGCAGACCGTCGCCCTGGCCCCGGCGGGCGGCAAGGGCGCCTACGCCCTGACCGTCGAGACCCTCTCGGGCGGCCCCGTGCACGCGGCCCGCACCCTGTCGCTGCCGCACGAGGGCATCGCGATGTTCACCGTCCAGGCCTTCTCGGACGACCACTCCACGGTCTCGGTCCCGGGCGCCACACAGGACCTCTCGGTCCTCACCAGATGAGGGGAGCGCCGCGCGGCGGCAAACTCAGCCCCGCCGGCGTCCGAGGCGCGGGGGTCCGGGGGCCGAGCCTCCCGCAACGGCGCCGCAGCGGTCAGTCCTGCCCGTAACGCGGATCAACGGTCTCCGGCGAAAGCCCCAGCAGCTCCGCCACCTGCTCCACCACGATCTCGTGGACCAGCAGCGCCTTCTCGTCCCGGGTCTTCGTACGGATCTCCACCGGCCGCCGGAACACCACGATCCGGGCCGGCCTGCCGCCCGCCGGCTCCGACAGCGCGCCCAGCGGCACCGCCTCGTCGTTCCAGCCGCCGTCCGGACCGCCCGGCGGGCCCGGGACGTCACCGACCAGGAACTCCACCTCGGCGAGCTGCGGCCAGCGCCGCTCCAGCCGCTCCACGGAATCCCGTACGAGGTCCCCGAACAGCTCCGCCCGGCTCGCCGACAGCGGCACCTGCGGCGGCGCCACCGGCCCGCGCATCCCGCGTCCGTGCCGGTCCCGCCGACGTACGCGAGGCTCGGCCGGGACCCCCGCGGGCGGGTCCGCGGGAAGGGGAGGAAGGGTGCTGTCGGTCACCCCCGCAGGGTAGCCCTCGGGGCGACACGGGGGAGCGAGCGGCGCCAGAGTCGTCGCGGCCCGGTCAAGAGTGCGGTACCGTCCAACGTCGTGAGCCTTGTACGTCGCTGTTCGCGCACCGCGTGCGGCCGCCCTGCCGTCGCGACACTGACGTACGTCTACGCCGATTCGACCGCAGTTCTCGGCCCGCTCGCCACCTATGCCGAACCCCACTGTTACGACCTGTGTGCCGAGCACTCGGAACGCCTGACCGCGCCGCGCGGCTGGGACGTCGTCCGCCTGTCCGACGGGTCCGCGCCGTCGCGTCCCAGCGGCGACGACCTCGAAGCCCTCGCGAACGCCGTACGCGAAGCGGCCCGCCCGCCGGAGCGCGCGGCCGGTGCCGGGGGCCCCGGGCACGGCCAGAACGGGGGCCCGGCCACCGGAGAGACGCGTCGCGGACACCTGCGCGTCCTGAGATCGCCCGATTCTTGACGCTCTGACCATCTGAAAAGCATCTCCGGGTTCAAGGTAGGTTGGCCGGACCGCACGGGACCTTCAGGAGGGCAGGCAGTGGCCGCAGATTTTTCGAACATCGTCAAGGCGTACGACGTGCGAGGTGTCGTACCGGACGAGTGGGACGAGCCCCTGGCGGAACTGTTCGGTGCCGCGTTCGTCGAGGTCACGGCTGCCACGGCGATCGTGATCGGCCATGACATGCGGCCCTCCTCCCCGGGTCTGTCGGCAGCCTTCGCGCGCGGCGCGGCCGCCCGCGGCGTGGACGTCACCCTGATCGGGCTGTGCTCCACCGACCAGCTGTACTACGCCTCCGGTTCCCTGAACCTGCCCGGCGCCATGTTCACGGCCTCGCACAACCCGGCCCAGTACAACGGCATCAAGCTGTGCCGCGCGGGCGCCGCCCCGGTCGGCCAGGACACGGGCCTCGCGCAGATCCGCGAGCTGGTGGAGAAGTGGTCGGACGAGGGCGCCCCCGCGGCCGCGGAGGGCACCGTCCCGGGCACGATCACCGAGCAGGACACCCTCACCGGTTACGCCGACCACCTGCGCGGCCTGGTCGACCTGAGCGCGATCCGCCCGCTCAAGGTCGTCGTCGACGCCGGCAACGGCATGGGTGGGCACACCGTCCCCACCGTCTTCGAGGGCCTCCCGCTGGACCTCGTCCCCATGTTCTTCGAGCTGGACGGGACCTTCCCGAACCACGAGGCCAACCCCCTCGACCCGAAGAACATCGTCGACCTCCAGGCCCGGGTCATCGCCGAGGGCGCCGACCTCGGCATCGCCTTCGACGGCGACGCCGACCGCTGCTTCATCGTCGACGAACGCGGCGAGGGCGTCTCCCCGTCCGCGATCACCGCCCTGGTCGCGGCCCGCGAGCTGGCGCGCAACGGCGGCACCGGCACCGTGATCCACAACCTGATCACCTCCTGGTCCGTCCCCGAGGTCGTCCGCGAGAACGGCGGCACCCCCGTCCGCACCCGCGTCGGCCACTCCTTCATCAAGGCGGAGATGGCCAAGACCGGCGCCATCTTCGGCGGTGAGCACTCCGCGCACTACTACTTCAAGGACTTCTGGAACGCGGACACCGGCATGCTCGCCGCGCTCCACGTCCTCGCGGCCCTCGGCGGCCAGGACGGCCCGCTGTCCGACCTGGTGGCCTCCTACGAGCGCTACAAGGGCTCGGGCGAGATCAACTCCACGGTCGCCGACCAGGCCGCCCGCGTGGCCGCCGTCAAGGAGACCTACGGCGGCCGCGAGGGCATCACCCTCGACGAGCTGGACGGCCTCACCGTCACGGAGACGGACTGGTGGTTCAACGTCCGCGCCTCCAACACGGAACCCCTCCTCCGCCTGAACGTGGAAGCCCGCGACGAGGCGACCCTGGCGAAGGTCCGCGACGAGGTCCTGGCCCTGATCCGCGCCTGACCTCCGCAGCGACGAGGTCCTCGCCCTCATCCGCGCCTGACCTCCGCCCCGGCGGAGGTCAGGCGCGGATCTCCGCCCCGCGCCTTCCAGCCCCCGGCCGGCAAATCCAGCCCCGCCGGCGTTTGAGGCGCGGGGTCCGGGGCGGAGCCCCGGAAACGGCGCCGCACGGCGCACCGCACCGCACCGACACGCTCCAGGCCGCACCGGAGGTGACTCGGCGGTACGCTGACCTCGCCCGACCGCACAACCATCCGCATCCCCGAAGGGAACCGCACCACATGCCGCTCGAAGCCGGTCTTCTGGAGATCCTCGCCTGCCCCGCCTGCCACTCCCCCCTTCAGGACGCGTCGGCGGACGAAACGGCCCCCGAGCTGATCTGCACCGGCCAGGACTGCGGCCTCGCCTACCCCGTCCGTGACGGCATCCCGGTCCTCCTCGTGGACGAGGCCCGCCGCCCCGCCTGACAGAAGGTCGGCCGGACGGCCGGCGCCCGACCCCACCCGCGTCAACACCGCAGGAGGCCGCCATGCTCGACGAGTCGCTCCTCGACGCACCGGAGGATCTCGCCCGCGTAGACCGCAGGGGCCTGCTCCGCGGCGCGGCCGAGGCCGGGGCCCGGGTCCGCACCGCGGCCCGGCACGCGACCGAGGCAGGCCTCGGTGATCTCCGCCCCGACGGCCGCCCCCGCGCGGTCCTCATCGCAGGCCCCGGCACCGCCGCAACCGGCGTCGCCGACCTGCTGGGCGCCCTCGCCGGAGCCTCCGCACCCGTCATCCGACTGGACCCCACCGGCGTCGCGCACGCCGCGGGAGCCCTGCGCTGGGCCCTGCCCGGCTGGGCCGGCCCCGTCGACCTGCTGCTCATCGCCACCACCGACGGCACCGAGCCCGGGCTGGGCGTCCTCGCCGACCAGGCCTACCGGCGCGGCTGCACCGTCGTCGCCGTCGGCCCCGAGCGCTCACCGCTGAGCGAGGCGGTGGAAGGCGCGCACGGGCTCCACGTACCGATGGCCAAGGCCCCGTACCAGGAGTACGACGAGTCCGCCGCGGCCGGCCCCGGCGCGCTGTGGGCCCTGCTCACCCCGCTGCTGCTGCTCCTCGACAAGGTCGGTCTGATCACGGCCGCCCCGGACACCCTCCAGCTCGTCGCCGACCGGCTCGACCGCACCGCCGAACGCTGCGGGCCCGCCATCGCCACGTACTCCAACCCGGCCAAGACCCTCGCCGCGGAACTGGCCGACTCCCTCCCGCTCATCTGGAGCGAGGGCGCCGGAGCCGGCCCCGCGGGCCGCCGCTTCGCCGCCACCCTCGCCGAGCTCGCCGGACGCCCCGCGCTGTCCGCCGCGCTCCCCGAAGCCCTGCCCGCCCACGGTGTCCTGCTGGCCGGAGCGTTCGCCGCCGGCGCCGATCCCGATGACTTCTTCCGTGACCGGGTCGAGGAGCCGCAGGCTCTCCGCGCCCGGGTCGTCCTGCTGCGTGACCGGCCGGCCGGCGGCCTCACCGCCGCCCCCGCCGCACGCGAGCTCGCCCTCAGCCACGACACGGCCATCAGCGAGCTCGAACCGGAGGAGGGCGGAGAGCTGGAGCAGCTCGCCGAACTCCTAGCCGTCACGGATTTCGCCACCGCCTACCTGGCGTTGGCTTCCGAGGGTCACAGCTGAGACGCACAACGGTGCCCGGCTCTATTTCAGGAAGACGACGATGGACCGCCTGACCAACACGATCCGCCCCTACGCCTGGGGATCGACCACCGCCATTCCCCAGCTCCTCGGGGTCGACCCCACCGGTGAGCCGCAGGCCGAGATGTGGATGGGAGCCCACCCCGGCGCGCCCTCCCGCCTCGACCGAGGGGACGGCGAGCAGGCCCTCTCGGACGTCATCGCCGCCGATCCCGAGGCCGAACTGGGCCCCGCCACCGTCGCCAGGTTCGGCCCGCGGCTGCCCTTCCTCCTCAAGCTCCTCGCCGCCGGCTCCCCCCTCTCCCTCCAGGTGCACCCCGACCTCGCCCAGGCCGAGGCCGGGTTCGCGGAGGAGGAGCGCCTCGGGGTCCCCGTGGACGCGGGCCACCGCAACTACAAGGACCCCAACCACAAGCCCGAGATGATCTGCGCGCTCACCCCGTTCCAAGGGCTGCTGGGCTTCCGCACGCCCCTGGAGGCCGCCGAACTCATCGACGGCCTGGGCGTGGACAGCCTCAAGCCGTACGTGGACCTGCTGCACGCCCACCCCGAGGAAGCGGCCCTGCGCGAGGTCCTCACCGCCGTACTGACCGCGGACCGCGCCGAGATGGCCCGTACCGTCGCCGAGGTCGAGGCGGCCGTGGACCGCCTCGGCGGCCGCTACGCCCCGTACGCCTCCCTCGTCCACCACTTCCCGGGCGATCCGGGCGTCGTCGCCGCCATGCTCCTCAACCATTTCCGACTCCAGCCCGGCGAGGCCGTGTTCCTCGGCGCGGGCGTCCCGCACGCCTACATCGAAGGCCTCGGGGTCGAGCTGCTCGCCAACTCCGACAACGTGCTGCGCGCCGGACTCACCCCCAAGCACGTGGACGTACCTGAACTGCTGAAGATCACGAACTTCGAGCCGGGAGACCCGAACGTGCTGCGCCCGGAGGGCGACGGCGAGGAGGTCTACGAGGTTCCCATCGACGAATTCCGCCTCTCCCGCCTCGTCCTCGCCCCCGGCGGCGCCTCCCGGGCGCTCCCGGAGGGAGCCCCGCAGATCCTGCTCTGCACGGCGGGCTCGCCACGGGCCGGCGAACTGGCCCTGGCGCCGGGTGAGTCGGTCTTCGTACCGGCGGGCGAAAAGGTCGAACTGTCCGGAGCCGGCACGATTTTCCGGGCCACCGTCCTGGTCTGACGTAGCGTCCGTACCGGCGGCTGCAAGAATGTGCGGCCGATATCAGTCGCCAGGAAGGACATCCAGCACCCATGAGCGCGTCGGGCGGTACCAAGGCGATCGTGGCGGCACTCGCCGCCAACCTCGCCATCGCCGTGTCCAAATTCGTGGCATTCCTCTTCAGCGGCTCCTCGTCGATGCTCGCTGAAAGCGTCCACTCCCTGGCCGACTCCGGAAACCAGGGGCTGCTCCTCCTCGGCGGGAAGAAGGCCCAGCGCGAGGCGACCCCCCAACACCCCTTCGGGTACGGGCGCGAGCGCTACATCTACGCCTTCCTCGTCTCCATCATCCTGTTCTCGGTCGGTGGCATGTTCGCCCTCTACGAGGGCTACGAGAAGATCAAGCACCCGCACCCGATCGAGGCCTGGTACTGGCCGATCGGCGTGCTGGTCTTCGCGATCATCGCGGAGTCCTTCTCCTTCCGCACCGCCATCAAGGAGTCGAACGAGCTCCGCGGCAAGCTGTCGTGGACCGATTTCATCAGGCGCGCCAAGGCCCCCGAGCTGCCCGTGGTCCTGCTGGAGGACTTCGGCGCGCTCGTCGGCCTGGTCCTGGCCCTGGGCGGCGTCGGACTCGCCCTCGCCACCGGCAACGGCGTCTGGGACGGCATCGGCACCCTGTGCATCGGCATCCTGCTGATCGTCATCGCCATCGTCCTGGCCGTGGAGACCAAGTCGCTGCTGCTCGGCGAGGCGGCCGGGACGGACCAGGTCGAGAAGATCAAGGCCGCGGTCGTCGACGGCGAGACCGTCACCGGCCTGATCCACATGCGCACCCTGCACCTCGGCCCGGAGGAGCTGCTGGTCGCCGCCAAGATCGCGGTCCAGCACGACGACACCGCGACCGAGGTGGCCCGGGCCATCGACGCCGCGGAGGCCCGCATCCGCGAGGCGGTGCCGATCGCCCGCGTCATCTACCTGGAGCCGGACATCTACCGGGCTCCGGCCGCCGCCGAATAGCACCAGGACTACCGGAAGGCCCCCGCGAACAGTGGTTCGCGGGGGCCTTCCGGTACTGCTGCCGTCCCTACGGCCGGTCACCGTGCGGCGGTTCGACGCTCGTGGCACCCCATACGGGCTGCAGCTGCGGTGCTGCGGGCCTCCGCCTCCGCACCACCAGGGCGGCGATCCCGAGCCCGATGCCCACGGGCAGGAGGCACACCCCGGCGAAGACGGCCAGACCGAGCCCGAGGGACAGAGGGCTCTCCTGGTCCTCTTCGACCCCGGTCAGGGCCGACACCGGCAACGTCCCCTTGTCGCTGTCCGGGTGGAAGCGGGAGTCCGCGGAGTTGCCGCGATTGTCACCGAGGATGAAGACCCGGCCCTGCGGCACCGTGACGTCGAAGGGCACCCCACCTGCCCCGGGGGCGCCGTTCAGGGCGTAGGGCTCGTCGAGTGGCCGCCCGTTGAGGGTCACGGCTCCGTCCCCCGGCTTGTAGGAGATGCGGTCGCCTCCCACCGCCACCACGCGTCCGAGGAACGGGCCCGCCAGCCCCCAGCCGGAGGGGTCGTAGGTCACCACATCGCCGCGCCGGACCTCGGACGTGTCCTTGCGAAGGACGACGAGGTCCCCGGGGACGAGCGTGGGCCGCATGTTGTCGCCGGCCGCGTGCGTCGCGGTGAACCTGCTCAGCATGAACGCGATCGGGCCGCCGATCAGCGTGGCGCCCACCACCAGCAAGACGATCGCGCAGATGCCCCGTTTGCGCCCGGGCCTGTGTGCCACGAATCCCCAACCCCTCCCAGCAGTACGAATGGCCGGAAGGATATGGTCTGGCCGGATCCGCGCGGCGGCCGGGTCGCGTACCCGCGCGCGGGCCCCGGCCACGCCGGGGGCGGCTAACGGATCTCGCGCAGCACGTCCAGGACGGCCGACTCGTCCGGCGCCGACCGCAGCCGCTCGCGGAAGCCGGTATCCATCAGCTTGCGCGACAGCAGCGCGAGGATCCGCAGGTGCTCGTCACCGGCCGAGGCCTCCGGCACCGAGATCATGAACACCAGCCGCGCCTTCGTCCCGTCCAGCGAGCCCCACTCGATGCCCTCGGCCGAGCGGGCGAAGCCCACGGTGGGCCGGCTCACCGCGTCCGTCTTGGCGTGCGGGATCGCGATGGACTCGCCGAGACCGGTCGTACCCTGCGCCTCCCGCGCGAGCGCGACCCGTACGAGCTCGTCCACGTCCCGGACGTTGCCGGTGGTGGCCAGCATCTGCGCCATCTCGCGGATCGCGGCCTCCTTCGAGTCCGAGACCAGTTCGGTCTTCACCGTCTGCCCGGTCAGGTACCCGGAGAGCACCTCCGGCTGGGCGGCCGGAGCCGACACGGCCGTACCGGCTCCGGCTCCGGCTCCGGCGCCCGCGCCCACGGCCACACCGGCCGGCACCGGCATCGGCTCCTGCTGCGGCTGCGGAACCCGCACCGGCACCGGCGCGAGCACCGCAGGGGCCTGCGGGGCGGGGCGGCCCTTCCCGCGCTGCTTGAAGCCGATCAGCGCGTTGGTGGTCAGCGCCGTGACGAGCACACCGGCCGCGATCGCGACGAAGAACATCCCGACACCGCTGATCGCACCGAACAGCGCGACGATCGGACCGCCGTGCGGCACCGAGTCCTCGACCCCGGCCACACCGGCGATCGCACCGGCCACCGCACCACCGAGCATGTTCGCCGGAATGACCTGAGCGGGCCGGGCGGCGGCGAATGGAATGGCACCTTCCGAGATGCCGAAGAAGCCCATGAACAGCGCGGCGATACCCGTCTCCCGCTCCTGCTCGCCGTACAGCCTGCGGCGCAGCAGCGTCGCCAGGCCCTGGCCCAGCGGCATGACCGGGATCGCGGCGGCGGCCATGCCCATGACCGTGTTGTTGGTGCCGATGAGGCCCACCGCGACGAGGAAGGCCGTCTTGTTGACCGGGCCGCCCATGTCGAAGGCGATCATCAGGCCGATGAGCGCGCCCAGCACGATCGCGCTGGACCCGGTCATCCCGTTCAGCCAGCCGGTCAGGTGCGTGAAGAGCCAGGAGATGGGCCGGCCGATCACGTAGATGTAGACCAGGCCGAGGGCCAGCGTCGACAGGATCGGAATCACGATGATCGGCATGATCGGCTGGACGAACTTCGGGACCTTGACCTTCTTGATCCACACGACCAGGTAACCCGCCAGGAAACCGGTCGCGATCGCCCCCAGGAAGCCCGCGTTGGCCTCCGCCCCGTAGATGGTCACGGCATCGGCGGCCAGGAACCCGCCGATCATGCCGGGTACGAGCGCGGGCCGGTCGCCGAGCGCGTAGGCGATGTAGCCGGAGAAGATCGGCAGCATCAGCTTGAAGCCGAGCCCGCCGAGGGCGTTGACGTAGAACCAGAACGAGCCCTGGTCGAACTCGATGCCCTTGGACGTGGTGTGCCCGCCGAGCGCGATCGAGACGGCGAGCAGCAGACCGCCCACCACCACGAACGGGATCATGTGCGAGACGCCGTTCATCAGCGCCTTGTACGCGGCACTGCGCTCCCTGCCGCCGCCGCCGTCAGCAGCTCCGCCCCCGCCCCCGACCGCGGCCGTTCCGCCCTGCACCGGCGCGCTCCGCACGCGCTCGATCAGCTCCTCGGGCCGGTGGATGCCGTCCGCGACACCGGTGGACAGGACCCGCTTCCCGACGAAACGCTCGCGGTCGACCTCCTTGTCGGCGGCGATGATGATGCCGTCCGCCTCTTTGACATCGTTGTCAGAGAGCACGTTCTCGGCGCCGATGGAGCCCTGGGTCTCCACCTTCATGCCGATGCCCAGACGGTCGGCGGCCTGCTGGAGCTTCTCCGCGGCCATGTACGTGTGCGCGATCCCCGTGGGGCACGCGGTGACGGCGAGCAGCTTCAATCGCTCCTGCCCTCCGCCGGGGGGAGGGCCTGCCGGACTGGTCACTGGAATCTCCTCACGCCAGGGGTCCACGGGATCGCGCGTACCTAACCGATCCATCGAAATCCTGCCCGGCACAAGGGGTGGATCAAAAGTCCGAAAGGCCCTGAACGAGCCCGCCGGAAGGCCTGAATCCCGGGCGGACTTGCTTCCCGGTCGACTGGGGCCCGCTCGGTTGATCGGTGTAGATTCGTCATCAGTGTCAGGCGTCGCTGCTGATGGCGGTCGGGCGGTCCGAGAGGCCGGCCGAGGGGAGAGAGGACCCCCGACGGACTGTGCTCGGTGTGCCGCCATGTCTTCATCCGGCCGGCGCACGGCCCAGCCGTACCCACCCTCTCGAACCATGAGGAGCAGCACCCATGGACTTCAAGGTCGCAGACCTCTCCCTCGCCGCCTTCGGCCGCAAGGAGATCACCCTGGCCGAGCACGAGATGCCCGGTCTGATGTCGATCCGGCGGGAGTACGCGGCGTCGCAGCCGCTGGCCGGCGCCCGTATCACCGGCTCCCTGCACATGACCGTGCAGACGGCCGTGCTCATCGAGACCCTCGTCGCCCTCGGCGCCGACGTCCGCTGGGCCTCCTGCAACATCTTCTCCACCCAGGACCACGCGGCCGCCGCCATCGCGGTGGGCCCGAACGGCACCCCGGAGAACCCGCAGGGCGTCCCCGTCTTCGCCTGGAAGGGCGAGACGCTGGAGGAGTACTGGTGGTGCACGGAGCAGGCGCTGACCTGGCCGAACACCCCCACCGGCGGCCCGAACATGATCCTCGACGACGGTGGTGACGCCACCCTCCTCGTCCACAAGGGCGTCGAGTTCGAGAAGGCCGGCTCCGCCCCGGACCCGTCCACCGCGGACTCCGAGGAGTACGGCTACATCCTCCAGCTGCTCAACCGCACGCTCGCCGAGTCCCCCCAGAAGTGGACCCAGCTCGCGTCCGAGATCCGCGGCGTGACGGAGGAGACCACCACCGGTGTCCACCGCCTCTACGAGATGATGCAGTCGGGCGACCTGCTCTTCCCGGCGATCAACGTGAACGACGCCGTGACGAAGTCGAAGTTCGACAACAAGTACGGCTGCCGCCACTCCCTGATCGACGGCATCAACCGCGCCACCGACGTCCTCATCGGCGGCAAGGTCGCGGTCGTCTTCGGCTACGGCGACGTCGGCAAGGGCTGCGCCGAGTCGCTGCGCGGTCAGGGCGCGCGCGTCATCGTGACCGAGATCGACCCGATCTGCGCCCTGCAGGCGGCGATGGACGGCTACCAGGTCGCCACGCTGGACGACGTCGTCGAGACGGCCGACATCTTCATCACGACCACGGGCAACAAGGACATCATCATGGCCGCCGACATGGCCAAGATGAAGCACCAGGCGATCGTGGGCAACATCGGCCACTTCGACAACGAGATCGACATGGCCGGTCTGGCCAAGGTCGAGGGCATCGTCAAGGACGAGGTCAAGCCGCAGGTCCACACCTGGACCTTCCCCGACGGCAAGGTCCTGATCGTGCTCTCCGAGGGCCGTCTCCTCAACCTGGGCAACGCGACCGGCCACCCGTCCTTCGTGATGTCGAACTCCTTCGCGGACCAGACCCTGGCCCAGATCGAGCTCTTCACCAAGCCGGAGGAGTACCCGACCGACGTCTACGTGCTGCCCAAGCACCTCGACGAGAAGGTCGCCCGCCTCCACCTCGACGCCCTCGGCGTCAAGCTCACCACCCTGCGCCCCGAGCAGGCCGCCTACATCGGCGTCAAGGTCGAGGGCCCGTACAAGCCGGACCACTACCGCTACTGATCCGAGCAGCGGCAGCAAGCAGAATGTGAAGCAGGCCCCCGGCACGCGTGCCGGGGGCCTGCCCCATACGTCCCAGTCCCGACAGAAGTGTGCGCACCATGCCCCGCGGCCGCTATTCGCTCCACGACCCGCACGACCACGCCCCCTTGGGCGAGGAGCACTTCCACTGCGCTCCGGGCCCCTCCGGCTGGCGCTACGTTTCCCAGCTCACCGCCCCGGACGGCGATCACCGGGGTTCCGTCGACCTGGCCATCGACGAACTCGGCCGCCCCATCCGCCTCGAACTGAACGCCGCGAGCTGGCAGGTCCGCGGCGCCGCCATCGACGGCGTCACCTGGGTCCGCACCGACCCCACCGGAACCGAGGCCACCGAGGGCAACGTGCGCGCCCCCGGCTTCACCGGCACCTCACCGGCCTTCCTCATCGCCACGGCCAGATTGCTGCGCCTGGCCCCCGGCGCGCCGGCCACTCGTGTCCGCCTCGTCGCGCTCACGGACCCGGTCCTGGCGCCCCGTACGGTCGACCAGGCGTGGGCACTGCTGCGGCGCGAGGAGCACCCGACGGACAGCGGCCCGCTGCTGGTGGACGAGTACCAGGTCAGCGCCCTGGACACCGGCGAGGTCCACACGATCCACATCGCCGGGGACGTGGTCCTCTCGGCCCCCGGCATCGAACTCGAACACCTGGAGACCCCGCCCTCGACGTTCGACTCGTACGAGAGCGACGACTAGGCGGGCGGCGCGAACCCGCCGGTCCGCGGAGCCCGCACCTCGACGGGCGCCACGGGAGCCACGGGCGCGGGAGCGACAACAGGCCCGGGCATGGGCATGGGCCCGGGCCCATGCATGGGCGCCGGCCCGGGCACGGGAGCCGGCACGGGCCCGGCCCCGGGCATCGCCACCGGCACGGGACCAGCCGGCCGGAACGCCTTCGCGGCGTCCCGGGACTGCCGCTCGTGCACCACGGCCATCAGGAACGCCGCGGCCGGCACCCCGGCCGGCGCGGGCGCGCCGGTCCGCGCGACGAGATCGTTCGCGAGTCGTGCCGCCATCGCGGCCCCCACCTGCGGGTCCAGTTGGTTCATCCGCGTCAGGTACTGGCGTATCGCCATCCACAGCCCCTCCGGCACCGCCGAGAGGTCCAGCCCGGCGAACCGCCCCGCCAGCCACGGCGGCGGCGGAGGCACCGGCATCACCCGCGCCGCCGGCACCCGCTCGCGTATCACCAGCGTCCCCGCGAAGACGTCGCCGAGCCGCCGCCCCCGCGCCGACACCAGCGAGGCGATGCACGCCACGGACCCGAAGGTCGCCAGCAGCTCGACCACGCCCATGGCCCCCCGGACCAGCGCGTGCCGGAAGCGGATCGGCCCGCCGTCGTCCCGCACCACCCGCAGCCCGCAGGCGAGCTTGCCCAGCGACCGCCCGTGGCTCAGCGTCTCGATCGCGATCGGTACGCCCACCAGCACCAGCACGAAACTCGCCACCATCACGGCGGCCCGCGCGGCCTCGTCGAGGGAGGCGGTCGAGTAGACCAGCCCGATCGTGATCACCGTGTACCCGACGAAGTACACGAGCAGGTCGAGGACGATGGCCAGCGCCCGGCTCGGCACCCGCGCGGGCCGGAGCCCCAGGACCACCGCGTCCCCCGTCACCAGATCGCTCACCGCAGCACCTTTCACGTGACCTGCCCCAACCCCACGGACGTCCAGTCTGCCAAGCTGAACCACACGAGGAACAGGCAGTGTCAGGGGACCAGGGGCAGGGGAGCGGCAACCGTATGGATCTCGACGTCTTCGTGACGGCACACCGCGCGGAATGGGACCGCCTGGAACAGCTCCTCGGCCGGGGCCGCCATCTGACCGGTGCCGAGGCCGACGAGCTCGTCGCGCTCTACCAGCGCGCGTCGACGCACCTCTCCCTCGTCCAGTCCAGCGCCCCCGACCCCATGCTCACGGGCCGCCTGACGCAGCTGGTCGCCCGCGCCCGCGCCACGGTGACCGGCACCCGGCGCGCCGGCTGGCGCGACGCGGCCCTCTTCTTCACGGCGGGCTTCCCGGCGGCGGTCTACCGAAGCCGCCGCTGGTGGATCCCGACCGCACTGATCTCGACGGCGGTCGGCGTGCTCATCGGCTGGTGGATAGCCACGCACCCCGAGGTCCAGGCAGCCATCGGCACCCCGGAGTTCCTGAAGGAGATGACTCAGCCGGGCGGTGAGTACGAGACCTACTACTCCAGCCACCCCGCGGCCTCCTTCGCCGCCCAGGTGTGGACGAACAACGCCAAGGCCGCGGCGATCTGCCTGGTCCTGGGCGCCTTCCTGGGACTCCCGGTCCTGGGGATCCTCTACGTGAACATGGTGAACCTCGGCGTGGGCCTCGGCCTGATGGCCTCCGCCGGCCGCCTCGACGTGTTCCTCGGCCTGATCCTCCCGCACGGCCTCCTCGAACTGACCGCGGTCTTCGTCGCCGCGGGCATGGGCCTGCGCCTGGGGTGGACGGTCATCGACCCGGGCCCGCGCACCCGCCGCACGGCCCTCGCGGAACAGGGCCGCGCCGCACTCGGCATGGCCATCGGCCTGGCGGTGGTCCTGTTCGTCTCGGGCCTGATCGAAGGCTTCGTCACCCCGTCCGGCCTCCCCACCTGGGCCCGCATCACCATCGGGGTCGTGGCCGAGGCGGCCTTCCTGGTCTACGTGTTCGTACTGGGCGGCAGGGCCTCCCGCGAGGGCGAGACGGGCGACGTGGAGGCCGCCGACCAGACGGCGACTCTCCCGACCGCGGCCTGATGTGCGCCGGACCCCGCTGAGCTGCTAGTCTCCTCAGGTCCCGGAGCGGGTGTTGACACATCCGCGATGGGGAGGTAGATTCTAACGGTTGCCTCGAACTGGACAAGTTCGGCAGCGATGGTTCACAATCTCTCTCGCCCCCACTTCGAAATAGAATTCGAGCGGGGCACAGCCGTCTCCTTATTCAGGAATCCGAAGCCGGTAAATCCGGTGGAAAACTTCTGATAGAGTCGGACTCGCCGGAAAGGGAAACGCGAAAGCGAAGACCTGGAAAGCACCGAGGAAGTCGGACACGAAAGAGTCTGATAGAGTCGGAAACGCAAGACAGCAGAACGAAAGCCCGGAGGAAAGCCCGAGAGGGTGAGTACAAAGGAAGCGTCCGTTCCTT
>NZ_JBIWFI010000046.1:0-13912 GCF_044762985.1 Streptomyces sp. NPDC096339
CCGCCAACTCGCCCTCTACATCAACCTCCTCGGCGCCTGGAACCTCCACCTCTTCCCCTGGGACGCCACCGACGACCTCCGCCAACAACACCCCGTCAAGCTGGAGCAGCCCGCATGACCGCGTTGCCCGAACACACCGAGACCCTCGTCATCGGCGGAGGGGTCATCGGCACGTCGATCGCGTGCCACCTCGCCGAGGCCGGCGTCGGCACCGTCCTGCTGGAGCGTGGCGCTCTCGGATCGGGAGCTTCCGGGAGCACCGCGGGCGTCGTCCGTACGTTCTTCCCCGGCAGCCCCCTCACCAGCCGGCTGGCCGCCCGCAGCCTGGAGGCGTACCACGCCTTCCACGAGCGGACCGGGACCGACCTCGGCCTGGAGCGCTTCGGCTTCCTGGTGCTGTTCACCGAAGAGGAGCAGGTGGAGGCGTTCCGGCGGGAGCAGGCCGCCCACCAGGCCGCGGGGGTGGACGTCGAGCTCGTGACGCCGGCCGAGGCCGCGCGGCGCAACCCGCTGGTCGACACGAACGGCATCGTGGCGGCGGCCTGGGCGCCCGAGGCCTACGCCATCGACCCCGGCTCGATCGTGCGCGGCTACGCCGCGGCCGCGCAGCGGGCCGGCGCCGTGCTGCACACGGGAACACCCGTCACCGGCATCGACCCGGACGGGCGGGTCCACACGCCTTCGGGGAGCATCCGCGCCGACACGGTCATCTGCGCGGCGGGCCCCTGGGCGGGCACGGTCGCCGCCCTGGCGGGCGTGGACCTTCCGGTGATCACGTACCCCGTCGACATGCTGCTGACCGACCCGCCCGCCGATGCCCCGCGCACCGCGCTGCCGATGACCCTGCACCCGTCCAGCCTGCGGATCAGGACCCTGGGGGACCGGATCCTCGTCGGGATGGGCCGCCCCGGCCCGGACGAGTCCAGGGAGGAGTGGCTGGGACGGGTGTCGGGCGGGCTCGGCACCACCTATCCGGCCCTCGCCGGGCAGGGGCTCGACCTCGGGTGGACCGGTGATCTCGACGTCAGCCCGGACGGGACGGCCTTCATCGGCCGCGTTCCCTCCCGCCCCGGCTTCATCTACGCGGCGGGGTTCTCCGGCCAGGGACTGTGCCAGGCGCCCGCGGCGGGAGAGATCGTCCGCGACCTCGTGCTCGGCAAGCAGCCCTGGACCGACACGGCCGGCCTCACTACCGACCGCCTGTCCGGTGCCACGGCCACGGCCGCGTAGCAAGAGAAAGGAATTTTCACATGATCGTCTTGGGCTGTAACGGCTTCACCCGGGTGTCGGAATTCTTCGCCGAGAACCTCGGCGCGGTCGGCATCAACAAGCACTACCTCATGGGCCACGATGCGGGCGCCTCGCTGCTGGTCGACGGCGAGCTGGTCGCGGCCGTGGAGGAAGAGCGCCTCAACCGGGACAAGAAGACCACCGACTTCCCGTTCAATTCGGTGAAGTGGTGCCTCGACCAGGCCGGAATCGAGTTCTCGGACATCGACCTCATCGCCATTCCCTGGGACTGGTCGGCGAACGTCCAGGAGCAGCTGCTGGCCGACATCGCGGCGGCGCCCATGGACCCCGGGGCGCAGGCCTACGTCGTGGACAGCATGCGCAGGCTGTTCGACGAGATCGTCAGCCCCGAGGCGATGATCGCGGACTTCGCCGCGCGCACCGGCTTCACCCCCGACCCGGAGAAGGTGGTGTTCGTACCGCACCACCTCGCCCACGCGATGACCGGCTGGTACCTGGCCGGCATGAAGGACTCCGCCTTCCTCGTCAGCGACGGCCGCGCCGAGCGGTTCTCGACGCTGATGGGCGAAATCCGCGAAGGCCGGATCCGGGTCTTCGAAGAGACGACGATCGGCGCGGAGTACTCGATCGGCATCCTGTTCAGCGCGATCACCCGCTTCCTGGGCTTCGTGCCGAACAACGACGAGTACAAGGTCATGGGCCTGGCCGGATACGCCGAGCCCCCGGTCCCGAACCCGTTCGTCGAGAAGCTGATCGAACTGCGCGAGGACGGGCGGTACACCTTCTCCACGCCGCTCGCGACGGAGGACCCGCACAGCCTCGACCCGCTCTTCGAGGAGTACTTCGGCCCCCGGCAGGACACCCTGGAATACCAGGGCAAGGTGGCCGCAGCGGCGCAGGAGATGCTGGAGGTCGTCACCCGCCACCAGGTCCGCGCACTGGAGGCGAAGTCCGATCTGGACCACCTGCTGTTCGAAGGCGGCGTGGCGCTGAACTGCCTCAACAACACCCCGCTGTTCGAGGGCTCGCGGTTCGAGGACATGGAAGTCAGCTTCGGTGCCAGCGACACCGGCATCACCATCGGCGCGGCGGTCCAGGCCTGGATCGGCCACCCGGACGGCGCCGGCCAGGTGAAGCCCATCGCGCCGGTCACCCCGTACCTCGGTCCTGAGTACGACGAGGCGACGATCGAGCGGACCCTCGCGGAGTTCGGCGACCGCGTGGAGTGGACGAGGCTGAGCGACGACGAGATCGTCGACCAGGTGTCGAAGCTGCTCACCGAGAAGGTCGTCATCGGCTACTACGAGGGCCGGATCGAGCACGGGCCCCGGGCCCTGGGGCACCGCAGCATCCTCGCGAACCCGAGCTTCCAGGACATCAAGGACATCATCAACACCAAGGTCAAGCACCGCGAGCCGTTCCGCCCGTTCGCACCGCTCGTCCTGGAGTCGGACGCCTCGCGGGTCTTCGACATGGGCCGCAAGACCCGGTCGCCGTACATGACCTTCGTCTTCCCGGTGCGGCCGGAGTTCGTGGACGTGATCCCCGGTGCGGTCCACGTGGACGGCACCTCCCGGGTGCAGACGCTCACCGACGAGGCCACCCCGCGGCTGGCGGCGCTGCTGCGGCGGTTCACCGCCCTGACCGACGTCCCCTGCCTGATCAACACCTCGTTCAACGTGGCCGGCGAGCCGATCGTGTGCACCCCGGCCGACGCGCTGAACTGCTTCCTCGGCACGGAGATCGATTACGTCGTGCTCGGGAACCACCTCGTCAGGAAGACCGCCGCGTCCGCCTGACCCGCCCATCCGCTCACCGGCCCACCCGTCGCCGGGACGTCGTACGCCGACGTCCCGGCGACGCTTTGATTCCGTACGCCACTCACGCCCAGGAGCAACCGGCTTGAAAGCACACGAGGAGAACGCCCTCAACGACCACGAGAAGCGCGAGGAGCACGAGGAGCGCAAGGCCCACGAGAAGCACGAGGCGCCCGAGCCGGCTCCAGCCGGGCTCGCCGACCAGGGCACTGCCACCACGCTCCTGCTCGTACGGCACGGGGAGACGGCGCTGACGCCCGAGAAGCGGTTCTCCGGCAGCGGAGGCACCGACCCGGGGCTCTCGGCGGCCGGGCGGCGGCAGGCCGAGGCGACCGCGGCGCTGCTCGCCGCGCGCGGGGACGTGCGGGCGGTCGTCACCTCGCCGCTGCGGCGCTGCCGGGAGACCGCCCAGGCGGCGGCCGGACGCCTGGGGCTGGAGGTACAGGTCGACGAGGAGCTGCGAGAAGCCGATTTCGGGGCCTGGGAGGGGCTGACCTTCGCCGAGGTCCGCGAGCGCCACCCCGAGGAGCTGGCGGCCTGGCTGCGGTCCCCGGCGGCCGTGCCGCCGGGCGGCGAGTCCCTGGACGTGGTGGCCGAGCGGGTGGCGGCGGCCCGGGACGGGCTGCTGGCGCGCCACGCGGGACGGACCGTGCTGGTCGTGTCACACGTGGTACCGGTGAGGCAGCTGATCCGGCTGGCGCTCGGCGCGCCGCCGGAGTCGCTGTTCCGGATGGAGATCGCGGCGGCGTCGGTGTCGACGGTCGCGTACCACGCGACCGGGAACGCGTCCGTGCGGTCGTTCAACGACACGTCGCACCTGCGGTAGGCCCCGGGCCACGACAGGCCCTACGGGCCGGCACAGGCGAAAGCGCCCCGGTCTGTGCGTCCGGGGCGCTTTTCGTCGGTACCGGCTCCCGTGACCGCGCGGAGGAGCCTTGACCGGGTCGCTCAGTAGTCGATGCGGTCCGTCTTGGCCAGCCAGGCGTCGAACGGCGCCGTACGGTTCGGCAGGTCGAGGCGCTCGATCGACATCGGCCAGTCGCCGGAGGCCTTCACCTCGAGCAGGTCGTAGAACTTGCGGTCGTCGAAACCGGCCACCGCGGCGTCGTCACGGTCGGCGGCGAAGATGATGCGGTCCACGCGCGCCCACAGGGCGGAGGACAGGCACATCGGACACGGCTCGCACGAGGTGACCAGGACGCAGCCCTCGAGGGAGAAGGTCCCCAGCTTCTGGCAGGCGTTGCGGATCGCGGTGACCTCACCGTGCGCCGTCGGGTCCAGGTTGGAGGTGACCTGGTTGTTCCCGGGCGCGATGATCTCGCCGTCCTTGGCGATCAGGGCGCCGAACGGACCGCCGCCGTTGGCGACGCTCTCGGTGGCCAGTCGGATGGCCTCGTCGAGCCAGGCGATCTCGAGAGCCTGGACGCTCGCTTCGGTGGTGTGCGCGGTCATGGTCACTCCTTTGGAGAGGGTGGGGGATTCCCCGGATGGTGTGCTGCTGTGCCCGTGCGGTGCTCCGCACCCGGGGCTGAAAGGGGCCCGCAGAAGGCCGCCGGCGGTCAGGTGTGCTGGTGACACCTGCGGTCGATCAGCGCGACGGGGCGCCGACCGGTTGCTCCGGTGCGGCCGGGATGCGGATCAAGTCCGACCCGGTCGCATTGCGGATGGCGTGGATCAGGCCAAGCGACGTCGACGCGCCGACCAGACTGCGTCACACTCAAGGCCCTCCCCCTTCGTTCGGCCAGGAAACGGGAGGGACCGGAATCCTGGCTGGCATTTCGTTGCCGCACGGACGCCCCAGGAGCGATGGCGACCCGGAGTCGGCAGGCGCATTCCGCCTGCTTCGCGGCAACTCGTCACGAGTAGACAGGCAACCGAGTGGTGTCAGCTAGCGGTCGAAGACATGAAAACTGCCCTGGCTGAGAACCGCTCTTCGTAGACTTCTACGAGAGCCTGTCCACTCGTCGTGTCATCCCTGGTTCATGCTCCGGCAATGATGCTTCTCGGCCAGGCCGAAAATCTGGAACCGGACGGGAATCGGCCACGTCGGGTCGGGCCCGGAGACATTCGCCACCTCGCGCCGCAAGCGGAGGGGCAGCCGGGGCCGCGAGCCCCACGGCTCCCGGCCCGCCGAAAACCGAAGCCCTCGTCGAGGGCGCCACCCCTACCGACCGGTCGGTCCGCCGCCTCGGCGAGGGCCTCGTCGCGCTCGCGCAGGACGCACCGGACCGCGATGTGCCGGCGTGGCCAGACCATCGGCAAGCCCCTGCCGGAGCCGCAGGTGAACATCGACTTCTCGGACGGCATCCCCCCGTCGTCCGCCCGCCCTCGCCGGCGACCGGTTGTCCTACCATCGGCGGATGATCGAGGACGGCGCCACCGACCAGGGCAGTGTCACCACGGTCAGGCGGGTCGGCGAAACCATCAGACGTCCCGTGCGGGATTTCACGCCGGCGGTGCACGCACTGCTGAACCACTTGGAGTCCGTGGGCTTCGACAAGGCGCCGCGCGCGCTGGGCATCGAGGGCCGGGATGAAGTGCTGTCGCTGCTCCACGGGGAGCCCGCCTTCAAGCCCTGGCCCCCCGGTCTGCGATCCGAGCGCGGGCTGGTGGAGCTCGGGCACTGGCTCCGGGACTACCACCGTTCCGTACGCGACTTCCGACCTTCGCCCGGCTACCGCTGGCAGCAGCACGAAGGGGAATGGCGGCCGGGCATGGTGATCCGGCACGGCGATCTCGGCCCGTGGAACTCCATCTGGGAGGGCGACCGCCTGACCGGTTTCATCGACTGGGACTTCGCGGCACCCGGATACGCCGTGGACGACCTGGCTCAACTCGCCTGGTACGCGGTGCCGTTGCGCCCGACGGATCCCGAACGGGATCCGGGCCTGACCGACGCGGCGGTGCTGCGCGGCCGCCTCGCGGCCCTCTGCTCCGCCTACGGAGCGCAGCCGGGCGCCGTACTGGAAGCCCTGGAAGCGCTCCAGGAACGGGAAGCCGAGCGCATCCGACGCCTGGGTGCGCTCGGAATCGAACCATGGGCCGACTTCCTGGCCCGGGGTGACGCGACGGAGATGCGCGAGGAAGCGGACTGGCTCCGAGCCAACCGCGACCTGCTGCTCGGCGGGGCGTGAGGACCACCGACACCTCGGGCCCGAGGCGTCGGTCCCTCGAAGCGCCGCGGGGCCTCCGCCACCCCCTGACGGCGCACGCGGCGCCCACGGCCAGGCCCGGGCAAGCGCCTCGGATCCGCCGTCGCGGACGAGCGGTACCTGTCCCCCCGCCGCCGCAGGCCACCACCGCTATCCGACAGCGTCCCGCCGCCCCACCCGCCGCTGGACGCAGGTCGGGCCCGGTACGCGATGTCCGTCGCATACCGGGCCCCGGCGTTGCCGTAGAGCCAAGGGCAGAGCGGTCTGCGCGAAGTCAGTCCTGTTCCCAAGGCGTGGGATGCGGGCGGCGGTGCCACCACCAGCCGACCGGGGTCTGGTCTGCGGAGCCGCCCATCAGTTCCCTGCGCAGGCTCCCTGACGGGTCTTCTTCCGTTACCGCGGCAAACCGACTGTCCAATTGCTCCAGCGCCTCGCCGAGCAGCTCGGCGACCTCACTCGGTAGGCGGGCGCCGAGGGCGGCGAGCTCGTCGCGGGCTTCCAGCCTCTCTCGATAGAGGCCGACTGGATACCACCCTGATGGAGCCCACCCAGACTCCATCTGTCGGATGACCCGCTCCCACACGACCAGGTTGTCCTTCGCGGACCAGATGGGGCTACTCACGTCATCGTCGAGGGAAAGCCTCGCGAGAGCCGAGGCGGCCTGCCTCACCTTGTCCACCGATGCCACGAAAGCATCGGCAACAGGGGTGTCCGGCCTCTGTTCCCGCACGATCTCGGCAAGCGCCCCGGCCATGGTCTCGGGGCCGACGGCGGCGACAGTAAGAAGGTTGTAGGTCACGGATACGTCCCGTTGTAGATGGCCAGGGCTTTCTCGACCATGCCCGGATTGTTGGTAAAACGTGGGGCCTTGGTCAGCTGCGGTGCGGCACTGAGGTCCCGCTCCTGTGCGGTCAGGCCGGCCTCGTCACGGTCGGAGGTGCTGCCGATCAGGGCCGCGCATTCCCACACCAAGCGCTCCGCCTCGCCTGACATCCCTCCACCGGCGCGATGGCCGCACCCCACCCCAGGGGTGCGGCCATCGCCCTTTACGCCTCGCCTTAGAGGGCAAGAGGACAGAACGGACGCCCCAGACGGCCCTCCCCGCCCCCACACCGGCCCCAACATCCGCGCCCATCACCCCAGACGATCGGAACCCCCAGGTCACAGCCACGCCCTCACCGAAGAGCCGCTCCCGCGACAATCCATGCGCCCACGCCCAGCCTGATCCGCTAGGCTGTCAGCGGTCAGTCGGCTACCAGGCCCGTGCCCGGGAAAGTGTCCGCGAGGACGTCATCCGCATCGCATGTGCACGCCATCTGACCAGCATGCTTGTCGAGCCGGGCCGGACTACCCCTCTGGGGTTTCCCGCAGGGTTTCCGTCAAGCCCCCGCCTTCGTAGCTCAGGGGATAGAGCACGGCTCTCCTAAAGCCGGTGTCGCAGGTTCGAATCCTGCCGAGGGCACAGAAGCGAGGACCCCCGGCCCGTAGGCCGGGGGTCCTCGTGTTCGGCGGGGTGTTCAGCGCCCGGGCGTCGGGAGGGTGACGCGGGCCTCCGCGCCGGTCGGGCGGCGGTTGTGGAAGGTGAGGGTGGCGCCGAGGGTGCGGGCCTGGCCCGCCACGATGGTGAGGCCCAGGCCGTGGCCCTTGTTCATGCCCTCCGTGCGGAACCGCTGCGGGCCGCACGTCAGGAGGTAGGGCGGGTAGCCGGGGCCCTCGTCGGTCACGGTCAGCGTCGGGCCGTCCACCGTGAGGGTGACCGGGGCCGCGCCGTGCTTGTGGGCGTTCGCGATCAGGTTGCCCAGGATGCGGTCCAGGCGTCGCCGGTCCGTCTCTACCCGGAGGGAGGCGATCACCTTCAGGGTGGTGTCGGTACCGGAGGCGCGGATCGTGCGCGCCGCGAGGTCGGCCAGGTCGTACGAGTCCAGCTCCACGCGCTCGCTACGGGTGTCCAGCCGGGATATCTCGAGGAGGTCCTCCGTCAGCGCGCGCATCGCCTGCACCCGGTCCCGTACGAGTTCGGCGGGGCGGCCCGGGGGCAGCAGTTCGGCGGCCGCGTTCAGGCCCGTCAGCGGGGTGCGCAGCTCGTGGGCCACGTCCGCCGTGAAGCGCTGCTCCGCTTCGAGCTTGCCCTGGAGCGTGGAGGCCATCGTGTCCAGGGCGCGGGAGACGGCGGCCACCTCGTCGCGGGAGCGCGGGGAGTCCTCGACCCGCGCGTCCAGGTCGCCCGCGGTGATCCGGCGGGCCACCTGCGCCGTCTGGTGCAGCCGCCGGGTGATCCGGGTGACGACGAAGGTACCGACGAGGAGGGTGCCGCCGATGGCCAGCCCCGAGGAGCCGAGGATGGCCCGGTCCAGTTCGGCGATGGTGCGCTCGCTGCCGGTGAAGTCCACGGAGACGGCTATCGCGGTCTCGTTGTCCGCGGGCGCCGCGGCCCACATGGCGGACCGGCCGCGGTGTTCGCCGACCGCCGTGCCGCGTTTGCCGCTGACCGCCAGTGCGCGCAGTTCGGGGGGCAGGCCCACGGGGTCGATGCCCTCGCCGCGCGCCATGCGCCCGCCGGTCTCGTACTCCTTGACGATCCGGTCCAGCTTGCCCAGCGCCTTCTCGCGGGCCGTGGAGACCGTCTGGCGGGTCATGGCTCCGTGCACGAGTCCGCCCAGGAGCGCGGCGAGGACACAGCACATGAGGGTGATGAAGGCCGCGGCCTTCCAGGTGAGGGTCGAGGTCCAGGCGGGCAGGCGGGGGCGCGGGGTCATCGGCTGGGCTCTGGCTCCGACGGCTTGGTTGTGGTCGTGGGTGTGGGTGTGGGTGTGGGTGTGGGTGTGGTCGTGACGTGATCGTTCCCGGGCGGTTCACCGTAATACGCGTACCCCGGCGGCCGTGCGGCGGTGTCCGGTCAGGCGACCAGGTCCGCGTAGAAGATGACGTTGTCGGTCCGGTGGCCGTCCTCGATCTCGCCGCCGCAGGTGAGCAGGCGCAGCTCGGGGCGGTCGGTGGCGCCGTAGACCTTGCCGGTGGGGAAGTCCTTCTTGTTCACGTCCTCGATCTCGCGGATCTTGAACTTGGCCGTCCTGCCGTCCTCGCGCGGCACCTCGACGAGATCGCCGAGCTTGATCTTCTCGACCTCCTTCATCAGCGCCGGGCCGTGGCGGGTGTCGAAGTGGGCGACGAGCACCGAGACGCCCTTCTCGCCCGGGGTGACGCCCTGGGTCCACCAGCCGGGGTTGTCCGCGTCGGTGTCGGCGTTCGGTACGCCGAGCTCGCCGGTGGCGGCGTCCACCGTGAGGTCGACCATCTTCTTCGCGTCCACGCCGGCCGCGTCGATCTTCATCCCGGTCGGCTTGGACGGGGGAAGGGCCGGAACGCCCTCGGGCGCGGAGCCGACGGCGGGGGACGGGGCCGGGGCCGGGGCCGAGGTGCTGTCGATCCTGGGGCCGGGCGCGGGCTTCGCACCGCCCCCGCAGGCGGCGAGGCCGCCGGAGACGGCGACGACGAGGGCAGCGGTACGGAAGGTGGCGCGCATGGGTGGTTCCCCTCGGGTCGGCGGGTGCGGTGCGGCGGTCCGGCACCGCCGACGCTACGAGGGGCACGTGTTGGTGTTCCGTAGGTGATGTAACGGTTGCCCGGATTCTTCCCCGCGAGGCGATGAAGGCCCTTCCGGGACCAAAGTCCCAGGTCGGGGGGCGGAGACACGCGAAAGCCCTCCCGGTCCGAAACCGGAAGGGCCTCGCCATCTCGAATCAGCTCAGGCCGCTGGTGCGTTCGCCGATGCGGTCGCCCTGCGGAGTGCCGGCCCGCTTGAGCGCGGCCTTCGTGTGCAGTCCGCCCTTGACCTTGCTCCGTACCGGCCCCTCGAAACCGTGGCCCTGCGCGCGCGGCGGCACTCGGTCCTGCGCCTGCGCCCTCGCGATGGCTGCCCGGACATCCTGCTTCTGCTCTTTGGTCATCCCGTCGTCAACTCCCTCGGGGGACACGGCATCCAATCGGACTATTGGGATCGTATGCAGATATGGGGATGAACGCACCCGGACCGGGGTCAAAGAATCGCGGATCGGCCCGCTGTCACGGGCCCGGCGGAGCCGGTCGCGGCGGCGTCCCCAGCGAGTGGTGGATCAGCTCCTCCGGGCAGGGCGTCCCCCGAGGCAGCTGGTACTTGGCCGCCACCTGGTACTGCCCCGGCGCCGGGGCCAGCAGCTCCGTCCACACGTCCCCGGCCGCGTCCGGAGCGGCCTTGAAGAGGCAGCCGGCCGTGTTCGCGTACTCCTTCGGGAGCGTGCCCCCGCCGCCGCTCCCGGCCCCGCTCCGGGCTCGCGACGCGAAGCTCTCCTCGGGCGGCGCCACCGGCTTGCCCGCCTCGTCCACCAGCCCCAGCCAGGGCGAGTGCGGGATCCTCACCAGCACCCGGCCCGGCTCCTTCACGTCGATGACCAGCCGGTCCGCGCCCGCCCGCACCACGGTCGCCGGCCCGGCCACCAGGTCGGTCGGCTCGTCGACCTTGAAGAGCTGCCAGTTCGCGTCGCCCCACACCGGCTGGAGGTACGGGAGCCCCGCGCGCAGCAGCTTCGCCTCGTCCTCCCCGCCCGAGTCGGGTTTGTCGGCCGGCAGCACCACGTAGTGCACGGCCCAGCGCTCCAGCCAGGCCCGGTAGCTCTCGGCGGTCAGGGTGTCGTCGTAGAAGAGCGGGTTCCGCTCCAGGTCGGCCTGCCGGTTCCAGCCGCGCGCGAGGTTCACGTACGAGGGGAAGGCGGAGGACTCGCGGTGGCTGCTGGCCGGCACCACCTCGACCCGGCCGCGGTCGGCGCCCGCCTTCTGCAGCTGGTCGACGAGGGGGGCCAGCTCCCGGTTCCAGGCGGCCACCGGGGTGGTGCGGACCACGTCCATGACGCTGTTCGTGGTGATCCAGACGGTGAGCCCGGCGAAGGCCGCCACCAGCGCGTACCGGCGCCGCGAGCGCGCGGCCTCGTACGGGAGGGCGGCGAGCAGCACCGCCCCGCCGAAGAGCATCACCAGCCGGGTGACGTTCGAACCGACCTGGGAGTCGATCGCCCAGGTCAGGAACACCCCGAGGGCGTAGACGGCCGAGGCGATCCGGACGGTCTTCCACCGCTTCGGCACCAGGAACATGATCGCCAGCCCGAACACGAACGGCAGCCACGCCGAGCCGAACTTCATCGGCTGCGTCCCGGAGAAGGGGAACAGCCACGCCGACAGCCCGACCACGGCCACCGGCGCCAGCCCCAGCGCGTACGCGCCCGGACGCCGCCCGCTCAGGAACAGCGCGGCCGCGATCACCCCGAGGAACAGGCCGGCGACGGGACTGGCCGCCGTCGCCAGCCCGGCGAGCGGTGCGGCCACCGCCGCCTTGGCCCAGCGGCGGTGCGACCACTTGCGCGGCCAGCAGAAGACGGCCGCGACCGCGCCGAGCGCGAACATCACGCCGAGCCCGAAGGTGACGCGGCCGGACAGGGCGTTGCACAGCAGCCCGTAGACCCCGGCCAGGGCGGGCCACAGCGGCTCGCGCACGGCGCCCCGGCAGCGGGTCAGCACCAGCGCGAGCAGGCCGGCCGAGACGGTCCCCGCGATCATCATCGTGGTCCGGACGCCGAGCATGTGCATGAGGTACGGCGAGACCACGCTGTACGAGACGGGGTGCATGCCCCCGTACCAGGCGAGGTTGTACGCCGAGTCGGGATGCCGGCCGACGAACTCGGCCCAGGCGTCCTGCGCGGCCAGATCGCCGCCGCTGTTGGCGAAGCTGTAGAACCAGGCGACGTGCAGCAGCCCCGCGAGCACGGTGGCGACGACCACCGGATGCCGCCGGGCCCAGCCGCCCGCGGGCGGGCGGATATCGCCGCCGGCCGGCGGCGCGACCACCGCACCCGCACGCCGGTCCTGCCGCTCAGCGGTGGTCACAGCCGTACTCCCCACACGTGAATCCCACTCGCGCACGCGCAGGTGCGCACGCCCCCGGCCCGATAGACGTGATCCGGCGCCCCGGGGTTGCCCGGGGCGCCGGATCACGCGCACCTCCCGGCCGTCAGCCGATGCGCGTCAGCTTGCTTCCGGTGCTCGGCGCGACCAGGTCGTCCTTCAGTGCCACCGGCACCTTGACCTGGCTGGCGCCCTCGCCCACGGTCAGCACACCGATCTCGGTGCCGGCCTTCGCGCTCTGCGGGATCGCGCCGCCGCCGTCCGAGAGCTTCACGTTGACGGTGAGCGAGGCCCAGCCGACCGCCTGCACGTCGGCCGTGGCCACGACCGGCGTCTGACCGCCGAGGCCGTCGTCCACGTAGCCCACGACCTCGCCCTTCTTGACGACGACCGCGCCGTCGAGGGACTTCTGGGTGGCGACCAGCAGCTGCTTGCTCGCGGCGATGACGGTGTCGATGATCGGCGCCTTGTGCTGGCCGAGGACGGCTCCGACGATCAGCTGGTTGGTGTTGCCGATCTTCTTCTGCGCGGCGAAGAGGAGGTTTCCGCCGGCCTTCGTCGTCGTACCGGTCTTGATGCCGAGCGATTCGTTGCCCGGAACCAGGCCGTTCCAGTTGCGCCACTCCTTGCCCGACGGGTCGACCCACTTGGGCTTCTTCGTGATGTCGATCAGGGCGTCCATCTCGACGATCTTCAGGCCCAGCTTCACCTGGTCCTCGGCGGTGCTGACCGTGGTCGCGTCCAGACCCGAGGGGTCGGTGTACGTGGTGTTGGTCATGCCGAGTTCCTTGGCGGTGTCGTTCATCTTCTTGACGAACGCCTCCTGGGTCCCGGAGTCCCAGCGCGCGAGCAGCCGCGCGATGTTGTTGGCCGACGGGATCATGAGGGCGGCGATCGCGTCGGACTCGGAGATCTTGTCGCCCTCCTTGACCGTGTTGAGGGTGGACTCGTTGTCGGACTTGTCCTTCTGTCCCTCGGTCTCGGCGGTCTTGTCGACGTCGATCATCGCGCCCTTCTCCCCCTTCTTGAAGGGGTGGTCGCGCATGATGATGTACGCCGTCATCGACTTGGTGACGCTGGCGATCGGCACGGGCTTCTGCTCGCCGGACTGCCCGAGCGTGCCGAGGCCGGCGGCGGCCATGTAGGCCTGGCCCTCGCTGGGCCAGGGCAGCTGCGGGGCGGCTCCGTCGAAGGTGAATGAGGACTTCGCGGTCATCACGAGCTTCGGCTGGGGCAAGGGGCGCACCAGCTGGACGACGGCGAGGATGATCACCAGCAGGACGACGATCGGCGTGTAGATCTTGAGCCGCCGGATCGTGGTGCGCATCGGGCTCGGCGGCGGGGGCGGATTGTTCGTGAGGTCCGCGAGCAGGTCGAGCGGCGGCCTGGGCGGCAGCGGCTGCTGCATGGTCCGCTCACTGCCGACCGCCGGAGCGGGCGCCGGGGGCTTCGGGGCGGCCGCCGGGGCGGTGGCCGCCGGCTTGGACTCCTGCCCGGCTTCGGCGTCATCGGTGCGCAGCGGTACGAAGGTACTGTCCTTCGGCGCCGCGCTCCCCGGCTTCGCAGCCCTGAAGGCCGCGGGCCGCTCGCCTGCCCGGTCGCCTGCGGCGGGCGCGGCGGAACCAGGCCGGTCGCCTGCGGCAGCCGAGGCGGAACCGGGCTTCGGGACCCGGAACACCGCGGTGCGCTCGCTGTCGGCGGACTCGCCCGCGGCGGGCTTCCCGGCGGCGGGGGCCGCGCCGGACGCGGGCTTGCCGGCGT